>JAVBUZ010000116.1:0-9598 GCA_031554725.1 Lachnospiraceae bacterium
ATGCACTTATTTGCATAAAAAACACGCTCTGCGTGCTTTATCTTCTATATATATAATTCCTCTTAAATCCTTATTCATTTCTACCTTTTTATCTCTATGGTGCAAAATGGCGCTAATAATAACACATGTTTCGTTTTGTTCAAAACCGCATTGCATTAGTATTTCAGGCGCCAATATGGAGCTTGCCGTTTCGTGAGGTACACCCTCCTCATACTCAACAAACCTGCCAATATCGTGTAAAAGTCCTGCTGCGTAGATAAGCTCTTCCTCAATATTTAGCTGCTCCTTCAAATTTAAAATCATCGCTATTCTTGCTACATCTAAGAAGTGCTCTATATTATGACAGCAGAAGCTTCTATCTGCTTCTGCCGTATATATTTTCCTCGTATATTCAATAAATAAATCGTGATTTAATATTTTATCTATTCTTTCCATTGTTTTTCCTGTTTTCTTTATTTTACCATTTGAAAAAACTGATTCTGCAAAGCTTCATTATCCTTAAATACCCCCCTGGTTGCTAACGTCAATGTTTTGCTTCCTGGCTTTTTGATTCCTCGCATGGTCATACACATATGCTCTGCTTCAATCATAATCATGACCCCTTGTGGTGCAAGGTTATCCATAAGTGCATCTGCAAGCTGACCTGTCATCTGTTCTTGAATCTGAGGTCTTTTTGCATAGACCTCTACGGTACGTGCAAGCTTACTTAAGCCTACCACCCTTCCATTTGGAATATAAGCCACATGTGCCTTTCCATAAAATGGCATAAGGTGATGCTCACAGGTAGAGTAAAAAACAATGTCCTTTTCAATTACCATTTCACTATTTTCTACAGAAAAGGTTTTTGCCAGGTGCACGGCTGCATCTTCATCCATTCCAGAAAAAATTTCTTCATACATCCTTGCAATTCGGTTCGGTGTTTCCTTAAGTCCTTCTCTATTTACGTCCTCGCCAATACCTTCAAGTAGTAATTTAATCGCTTCTTCTATTTTTTGTTTATTAACCATTATTTTTTGCTCCTACGGTTTGTTCTATTTTCAACAATATGAATTAGCTGTCCTAAATAAGATAGAGAACCAAAGCTAATAATTACATCGTCCTTACCTGCTAACAAATATGCCATCTCAACGGCTTCCTCAAGACTTCCTGCTGCCGTTACGTTTGGATGATACTGTTTTATTTCTTGCGCTAAATCAAGTGCTGGTAGCGCTCTTACATTGTTAGGTGTTGTTATGGTAATAATCTGATCTGCATAGGCATAGGTCTCTGCAATAATCTTTTCATATTCCTTGTCACTCAATATCCCCATTATATAGACAATTCTCTTGTTTGTAAAATAGAAACGAATGGAATCCGCAAGTTTCTTGGCTGCATCCTGATTATGTGCGCCGTCCACTAAAAATAATGGTTTCTTGTCAATAATAGAAAATCGTCCAACCCACTTAGTATTTGCAAGACCTTTATATAACTGCTTTGCAGAAATCTCAAAGCCTTGCTCTCTTACTGCTTCTATCACCTCAACTGCAAGAACTGCATTACCTATTTGGTGCTTTCCTGCAAGAGCTATCTGTAGATCCTTATATCCTTTATAGTTAAACTTCTGCTTTTCTAGTCCATATTTCACACTGGTGACTTCATTTTCATCTGCTAAAATCAAATGTGCATTTTTCTCATTTGCAACATCCTTTATTACCTCATTTACAGCTTCCTCTTGCTTCATTTGAATAACATAACAGTCGTTCTTTATAATTCCTGCCTTCTCTTTTGCGATTTCTGTTATGGTATTTCCCAAGAACTTCATATGGTCCATGCTAATGGAGGCAAGTGCTACTACAAATGGTTTTGAAATAATATTGGTGGCATCAAGCCTACCACCCATACCGGTCTCTAACACTACAAAATCACAGTTTTCTCTAGAAAAATATAAGAAAGCCAAAGCAGTCTCTAATTCAAATGGTGTGGGGTGAGCCAGCCCATCCTCTACCATTTTGTCACAAATCTCTTTCATTTCTTCCATATAAGAGCAAAGTAGCTTTTTTGAAATAGGCTTTAGGTTTATCTGAAATCTCTCCTGATAGTCAAAAATGGTCGGCGAAATATACCTGCCTACTTTGTAACCTGCTTCCTTTAGAACACTTGTTACATACGCTAGGACAGAGCCTTTTCCATTGGTACCTGCTATATGAATTACTTTTAATTTTTCCTGTGGATTTCCAAGTCTCTCACATAAATTCTGCATATTCTCTAGACCTGGCACGATTCCAAATGTACTAAGTGAATCCACATATTCTAACATTTGCTGATAATTCATTTTCTTTTAACCTTTTACGTATACTTTCTATTGTTTGGGACATCCTTATCATTATGAAAAAACTAATACACAATTTTATCCACTGTGGCATCCTAGGCTGGTGCCTTGAAATTTCATTTACCGCTCTCGACTCATTTCGTAGAAGACAATTCACGTTAAAAGGAAATACCTCTCTTTATATGTTTCCAATCTACGGAATGGCTGCATTTCTCTCCCCTATTTGCAAGCTTTTAAAGGGCAAGCCACTACTACTTAGGGGACTGGCTTATGCTGGCTTAATTTTTAGTGGCGAATATTTAACAGGTGCGCTACTATCTAAAAAGTCTCTTTGCCCCTGGGACTATGGCCGTTCTAAATGGCATGTAAATAAATTAATCCGTTTGGATTACATTCCATTTTGGTTCGTTGCCGGACTACTATTTGAAAGGCTGCTTAAAGAAAGCGATTCTTGAGCAGCTTTCTTTTTGCGCATCTGCTTCATCAGCACAATATAAATTATAAAGAAAAAGATTCCTGCCGATAGCCAAGCCCCAGCATTTGCAAAGCAAACACCCACATAGCTTAACATGCTTGCGGCTACAAAGGCTGCCACACATCTGCTCACTAATTCTACTACCCCGCCCATCATCGGCCATAAACCAAAGCCACAGCCTTGAAGTGCATTTCTAAATATAAATATCATTCCAAGGGGAATGAAAAAGGCTCCACATATAAGCATGTAGGTTCTTGCATAGCCGTACACAACATCAATGTTGTCTCCAACAATAAATAAACGTATTGCATATGGAAGTATCAGTAATACCACACCATAAATAAGTATGGAATATATAGCAGACATCACATTGGCTATTTTTACCCCTTTATCAATTCTGTCTAAATCATTGACACCTCTATTTTGTGCTGCATAAGTAGACATCGTAACACCCATTGCTGGAAACGGCTGCGTTACAAGCTGTTCCACCTTCGTTGCCACAGAATATGCTCCTACTACTGTAGTTCCTAGTAGATTTAATGCTGACTGGGCTAATATGGTGCCAACTGCAGTGATCGAATACTGAAGTGCCATAGGTAAGCCAACAGCTATCTGAGTTTTCATCATATCAAAATCGGCTTCCCAATGCTGCTTTTTCAAATGTAAGGTTGGTACCGCTTTAATGATATAAATCAAGCATAAAAGTGCTGATACTCCTTGTGAAATAACCGTTGCATAAGCTGCTCCCTTAACTCCCATTGGAATCTGGGCAATAAGGAAATAATCCAAAAAGATATTTAACACTGCGGATACAAACAATAACACTAGGGGAACCACACTATTTCCTATTGCTCGTAAAATACTCGCCAAGAAATTATAAAGAATCGAAAATACAAGTCCTATACAAATGGTAACAATATAATCATGTGCCATTTCAAACATATCTGCCGGAGTATTCATTGCTACTAAAAGATTGTCCATATATTGCACACTAATAAATGTCATTGCAATAGATACGATAAGGGATAGTATGGCTGCATTGCCAATACTCTTTTTCATTCCTTGCATATCTCCAGCACCATATCGCTGTGCTGTAAGCACAGTAAATCCGGTTGTAAGTCCCTGCGTAAAGCCAAAAATCAAGAAAGATATGGTCCCTGTTGAGCCTACGGCTGCCAAAGCTCCAAGTCCCAGATACCTACCTACAATAATCGTATCCACCATACTATAAAATTGTTGAAATATATTTCCAATGATTATGGGAATAACAAACCTTGCTATCAGCTTTAAAGGACTTCCCTTTGTCATATCTAATTCCATGACTAAACCTCCGTGTTGTAAAACTCAAAACTAAATCCACCTTTTTCCCCTAGAAAAAAGGCAGGGCAAAATCACCCCACCTAATTCTATTCTTCATTTGCTTAGCTGTCAATGTCAGATAAGCTTTCTGCACCAATATTTAACGTATTTAATGTACGTCTCTTTAGCCTTGCTTCTTCAGATGCCTCTAAGATATAATTTTTAATCGCTTTTGAATTCTTTATGTGCTCAAGCAGCATTCTTGGATGAGTGGTATCTCCAGTGTAGCAAATAATAGTTCCTAATCCAAAGATTCTCTCCCACATGGTTGCCACGTGCTCCACATCCTGTACCTTATACATATAGCAATCATTTTCTACCCTTTTCAAAAATCCCGTATCAATTGTGATTACATCATCTTTTATTGAATATTTTGTAAATGTAAAAGGTAATCCAAAAAATACCCATCTTTTTCTTTCAACAAATTCTACGCTCATATTTAATGTCCCCCATTCTTGAAATATGTATTCTACTCTACATTATAGTTGATGGTGAAAGGATATGCAAAAGATTTTCGTCAAAATTCTACATTTCTTTATATTTCTCCATTGATTCAAAATGTCAGTTATGTTATCATATCAAAAGAAATAATTTCGTAGGAGGATGAAAGTTATGACAGCAAAAGAATGCATTATTGGTCGAAGAAGTATACGTCAGTTTGAGAACAAACCGGTTTCCCATGACTTGCTTTCACAAATTGTTGAAACAGCCTCTTATGCTCCAAGTTGGAAAAATACCCAAATCGTACGCTATATTGCAATTGAAGGTGAGTTAAAGAACAAAATTGCTACCGAATGCACTAGCTTACATCCTAATAATGGCAATACTATTGCCAATGCACCTATGCTTGTTGCCGTTACCCTCATTAAAGGTAGATGTGGATATGAAAGAGATGGTTCTTTTACCACTCCTAAAGGCGACTCTTGGCAGATGTTTGACGCTGGCATTGCCTCAGAAGCATTTTGTCTTGCCGCATATGAGCAAGGCTTAGGTACTGTTATATTAGGTATTTTCGACGAAGCAAAAATCGTCGATTTATTAGCGCTTCCAGAAGAAAGAGAGCTTGTTGCTCTTATTCCTATTGGATATCCTGTAGAGGAGCCAGTTGCCCCTAAAAGAAAGTCAGTGGAAGAACTGCTTTCTTATAAATAACAATTTAGATCGAAGAGATATTTTTCTCTTCGATTTTTTGCGAGAGGAGATTATTTATGAGACATTTAATGAGCCCACTTGATTTTACCGTGGAAGAACTTAACGAACTGTTTGATTTAGCCAATGACATTGAACAAAATCCTGGCAAGTATGCGCATGCCTGCGATGGAAAGCTTTTGGCTACTTGTTTTTATGAGCCAAGTACACGTACCAGATTAAGTTTTGAATCTGCTATGCTTCGTTTAGGAGGACAGGTTTTAGGTTTTTCCGATGCCGCTTCTTCTTCTGCGTCCAAAGGCGAAAGTGTATCTGATACCATCCGTATTATCTCTGGTTATGCTGATATCTGTGCCATGCGTCATCCAAAAGAGGGTGCACCTATGGTAGCTGCCGAAAGATCACTAATTCCTGTAATCAATGCAGGTGATGGCGGGCACCACCATCCAACTCAAACCTTAACTGATCTTTTAACCATACGTTCCCTAAAGGGTAGCCTAGACAATATTACCATTGGTCTTTGTGGTGATTTAAAGTTTGGTCGAACCGTTCATTCACTAATCCATGCCCTAGTTCGATATGAAAACATAAAATTTATCTTTATTTCACCGGAGGAATTAAAGGTTCCTGACTACATTACCGATATGCTAAAAGCTGAAAATATTCCTTATGAAGAAGTAATTCGTTTAGAAAATGTTATGCCAGAGCTTGATTTACTCTATATGACAAGAGTGCAAAAGGAACGCTTCTTTAATGAAGAAGACTATGTTCGTTTGAAAGACTTCTATATCCTTGATGCTACAAAAATGGAGCTTGCTCGCCCTAATATGTTAATCCTTCATCCCCTTCCAAGGGTAAATGAGATTTCAACCGAGCTTGACGACGACCCACGTGCCGTATACTTTAAACAAGCCCAGTACGGTGTATATGTTCGTATGGCACTCATCCTGACACTTTTAGAATCACAGAGAGGAGAATAAATTTATGTTAAACGTAGGTAGAATTGAAGAAGGCTTTGTTTTAGATCATATTCAAGCTGGTAAAAGTATGGATATTTATGACCACTTACAATTAGATAAGCTCGACTGCACTGTTGCTATTATTAAAAATGCGCGCAGCAGTAAAATGGGTAAAAAGGACATTCTTAAAGTAGAATGCGACATCGATTTATTAGACCTTCATGTTCTTGCCTTTATCGATGATGAAATTACTGTCAATGTCATTAAAGACGGTGAAATTGTTAATAAGAGAGACTTAGTGCTTCCTAAGACCATAAAAAATGTAATTAAATGTAAAAATCCAAGATGTATTACCTCTATTGAGCAGGAGCTGCCTCACATCTTTAATCTTGCAGATGAAAAACAAAAAATATATCGCTGTAGATATTGCGAAGAAAAATATGTGGAGCGCGGTTAATTACCGCACTCCACACTTATATTGTTAAATATCCCCATTATCTCTTCCGTTTTCATTAAGCTTTTTTCTTCCCCAGACTTATCTAGGATAATATTTCCCTCATGCATCATAATTAGCCGATTTCCATATTCAACGGCATAACGAAGATTATGTGTAACCATAATTGTGGTTACCTTTTTTTCCTTTACCACTTGGTCTGTAAGTTGCATAATTATTTCTGCTGTTCTGGGATCAAGCGCCGCTGTATGCTCATCAAGAATTAGAAAATCAATTGGCGTCATAGTTGCCATTAGTAGTGCAAGTGCCTGTCTTTGTCCCCCCGACAAAGAACCAACCTGCGTATATAGCTTCTCTTCTAACCCTAAATTTAGGGGGCGAAGCATTTCCTTATATTCTTCTATTCTTGCTTTATTTATTCCACTTCTTAAGCTATACTTTTTCCCTTTATTATCTGCAAGAGACATATTTTCTAGTATCGTCATAGATGGGCAGGTTCCTTTTGAAGGATCCTGATATACCCTGCCAATATTTCTTTGTCTGACAAAGTCTTTTTGTGCTGTAATGTCATTTCCATTTACCAAAATCGCCCCCTTGTCTATGTCAATGCTGCCGCAGACAATGTTCAGCATGGAGGTCTTTCCGGAGCCATTACTTCCCACTACTGAAACAAATTCTCCCTCATTAACAGAAAAACTAAACTTTTCAAATAAGCAAAGCTCATTTACATAGCCAGGATTATATTTTTTTGTGATACCTACTAGCTCTAGCATATTATTTCACCTTCTTCTTTCTATCCATACTAAACACTAAGATTACAAGGAATAATACTGCCGTAACCAATTTTAGATATTCGTTTGGAATTCCAATTCTCATAGAAAGAGCTACACAGCCTTTATATAAAATAGAACCTATTATTACACTTGAGGTTACTCTAAGTATTGTTACCTTCTTAAAAAGTGAGGTTCCGATAATTACACTTGCCAGACCGATTACTACTGTTCCTGTTCCCATAGAAATATCAAAAAATCTTTGCTGCTGTGCAAATACCGCACCACTAAGTGCTACTAGTCCATTGGCAATGGATAGGCCAACGATTTTTACCGTTCCCTTATCCACGCCAAGGCTGGTTACGATGGTTTCATTATCGCCTACTGCTCTAAGGATAAAACCCGATTTTGTTCGCATATAACCATCTAAAAGATATTTTGCAACAAGGGTTATTAATAAAATAATTATTACTTTTTTAAAGGTTACTAAGCTTCCCTTAAAAATGCTATCCACTATTCCATTATCAAATATATTGGTTGAACCATAAATAGGCACATAAGCTTTTCCTGCAATGACTAGATTCACCGTATATAGTCCTGTCATCATAATAATTCCTGAAAGCAAATCACGAACCTTTGCCTTTACATGAATTAGTCCCGTTAACACACCCGCAAGTGCACCTGCAAAAAAGGCTATAAATAATACGAGTATTGGATTTACCTCCCTCGTTATGAGAGCTGCTGCTATAGCAGCCCCCATTGGGAAGGTTCCGTCTACTGTTAAATCTGGGAAATCCAGAATCTTATACGTAATATATACCCCTAATGCCATTATGCCGTAAATAAGTCCTTGTTCAAATACACTTAATAATAAAGCCATAGATATCTACCATCCGTTTCTATTTAACAATAATTTCATCAAAGCTCTGGTAAGCTCCTGCAACAAAATCTGCATCTAAGCTTAATCCAATTTTTTCTGCTGCTGCAGTGTTTACATAGAGGCTAGGCTGAGTGATAATTTCAAACTTCATATCCTGCGCTTTCATTTCGCCTTTTAAAACCTTAGCTGCCATTTTGCCTGTTTGTTTACCAAGTTCAATGTATTCAAGTCCCATAGAAGCTACACAGCCAGCTTTCACCTGTTCTACTTCTGAACCAAATACTGGAATATTCTTCGCATTTGCTGCATCAAGCACTGTCTGTAATGCATTAACTACAGTATTATCTGTTAAATTTGTAATACAGTCTACTTTATCTACCATATCTGCTGCAGCCATAGCCACCTCTGAGGTTGCTGTAATACCTGTTGAAACAATTTCGAAACCATAGTCAGATGCGATTGCTTCATATTCTGCAATGGTACTTACGGAGTTCGCTTCACTTGTGTTGTAAATAATACCAACCTTAACTGCTTCTGGAAGGATTTCTCTAATCATAATTAGCTGTTCTGCTACTGCAAGCACATCAGAGGTTCCTGTAATATTTCCTACGCTATTTCCCTCTGCATCAGAAAGCCCTGCTTCAAGTGGACTAGATACTGCTGAGTAAATAACTGGAATATCTGTGTTTAAACAAGAGTTGTATGCTGTCATTGCACTTGGTGTTGCAATTCCACAAATCATATCTACGTTCTGAGATACAAAGTTATCAGCAATCAGACCTGCTGAGCCCATATCTGCCTGAGCGTTGTTGTAAATAATTTTCAGGTTTTCACCTTCTACAATGCCTTCTTCTGCAAGTCCCTGAATAAATCCTTCACGGCAGTTATCCAAAGAACCATGCTCTGCAAACTGAGAAATACCAATTACGTACTCTGCTTTCTTTTCTCCACATCCGGTTAATGCTGTTGCTGCCATTGCCATTGTTAAAACCATTGCTAAAACTTTCTTTTTCATAATTATCTTCTCCTTTTTCTAATGCTTTAACTTATGCCTACGCGCAAAAAAACGCCTCAAATGTTAATAACATTTGAGGCGGTAATAAACTAAAGTCATTATCGCGGTACCACTCAACTTAACTCCATAGGAGTCCACTCATTCCATATACTATCATACATGCCGGCTTGATAACGGATCCGGATTCCGCCAACTCCTACTCTAGTTCAGGTTGGCCTCGAAAGCCCAT
>JAVBUZ010000215.1:0-4335 GCA_031554725.1 Lachnospiraceae bacterium
CTGAAGATTATCTGTACGATGGGAAAATAGAAGTAGATGTCACCGGCAGAATTGGATATGTTAGCCAGTTTTCTGGGTTGGATAAAAAAGAAGATTTAACTGTTTTTCAGTATATCAGCGATGAATTTGTAAGACTTGAACAGAAAATTGCTGATTATTGCAAGGAGATGGAGACTGCTGAAGATTTGGAAGATATCTTTGAAGGTTACCAAAAAGCCTTAGATGAATTTAGCGCCATCGATGGAGATTCTTACGAAAGCAATGTAAAAAAACAGCTAAAAGTAGCTAATTTAGAAAAACTAGAAAACCAACAAATCAGTAGTCTGAGTGGTGGAGAATTTAAGCTGGTTCAGGTAATTAGAGAAATGATGCTGAGTCCAAGATTTTTGATTATGGACGAACCAGATGTATTTTTAGATTTTAAGCATCTTAATGCTTTAAGAAATTTGATTAATGCTCATAAAGGAACAATTCTTGTTATAACACATAATAGATACTTGCTGCATCATTGCTTTAACAAAATACTTCATATGGAAAATATGGATATTCAAGAGTTTGATGGAACCTATATAGAATATAATTTTGAACTTCTCGCTACCAAGATTGATTTAGAAGAAGTGGTTGCCCAGGAACAGGCAGAGATTGACCGCCAAAGTAATATTTTAGACAAGGCCAGACTAAAAGCTACAATAATGGATAATGCATCCTTGGGAAAAGCGGTACATGCAAGACAAACCATTGTGGATAGACTAAAGGCAAGAAAAACCAAGGCTCCTTTTGTTGATATTATGCAACCAGAAATTCATTTTGAACTTGAAGAGGAAGTGGCAAGCGAAAATATTCTTGAAGTGATGGATTATAGTGTAGCATTTGATGAACAGCTTTTAGAACATGTAAATTTTGAAATAAAGCCTACAGAGCATGTGGCAATAGTTGGGAATAATGGAACTGGAAAAACAACATTACTTCATGAAATTTTTGAAAATAATAAGAACAGTATTAAGATAAGTGAAGCTGCCAAGATGAGTATGTTTTGTCAAATTACAGATTCATTATATGATGAGACAAAAACACTGTATAAAATCTTAGAAGAAAAAGGTCTAGAGAAAAAAAGTGAGGCGGCGGAGTATTTAGAAAAATACGGATTTGAAGGAGAAACTCTTAGCCAGAAGGTAAGTGAATTATCTGGTGGAGAAAAAGATTTGTTTCAATTAGCCGTGATTTCATTGGAAAAAACAAACTTCCTGCTATTGGATGAACCTACAGGACATTTGGACGTTTATGCTCAGCTTGCATTAGAACGTGCGATTTCAGAGTACAAAGGTGCGATTCTTATGGTATCTCATGATTTCTATACCGTGTCCAACTGCGTAGACTATGTACTTTTAGTAGAAAACAATACGGTGCGTAGAATGAGTACCCGTAAATTCCGTCAGATGATTTATGCAAATCATTTTAGCAAAGATTACTTGCTATTAGAGGAAAAGAAAAAGGAGCTAGAAACTAGAATTGAGCAGCTACTTAAAGCAAATGAGTTTGAAAAAGCAAAAGCGCTTATGGAGCCATTAGAAGAAATAATTAAAAAAATGAAATAAAGATTAAGTAAAAATCGCCAGTAGATGAAAGCCTACTAACGATTTTTATTTATATATGTAATGTAATAGTAGAAATAGTATTGACTTGTTGGTCTACATGCAGTAGAATGCAATTAGGTCTACTGGTTGTAGAATCAAGGAGGTAGTTTATGAATGAAATGAAGCTGGGGGCGGTAGAAGCTCGTTTTGCAGATATAATTTGGGAGAATGAACCACTGTCATCTAATCAATTGGCAAAGATGGCGGAACAAGCATTGACGTGGAAAAAGTCCACCACCTATACCATTTTGAAGCGACTCTGTGAACGTGGTATTTTTCAAAATGAGAATGGTACAGTTACATCATTGATATCTAAAGAAGAGTTTTATGCGATGCAAAGTGAAAAGTTTGTTGAAGAGACCTTTGATGGCTCTTTGCCAGCATTTATTGCGGCTTTTAGTACGAGAAAAAAATTATCAGCTTCGGATATTGATGAGCTTCAACAGTTGATTAAAAAAATGAAGGAGTGATGATATGCTTGATACCATTTTTATGCAAATGCTGGATATGACAAAAACAGCAAGTATTGTGATTGGAATTATACTTATAGCCCGCCTGCTATTAAAAAGGGCGCCAAAGGTTATTTCATATATGCTATGGGCGGTTGTTCTTTTTAGGTTACTATGCCCCGTTGCTATAGAAGCGCCTATCAGTCTGATTCCCCAGACCTCATCCATTTCAGATTCTTATACGTTACAAGGAGAGTCTATTTCTGTTTTAGGTGCAGGCGAAGCTGCTTATCAGGCAGTTGGTGATGCCATAAATGGCGGTTTGGGAACCCAGCATATTCGTACCACTGGGCAAGATGAATATTCAAATACAAGATATGTTACTTCAATGTGGTGGGAAGTCTGGATTCTGATTGGCCAATACGTGTGGATTGCGGGAATTGCCATTATGATAGGATTCAACATGGTTTCTTATTGCAAGCTCAAAAGAAAGCTTATTGGAGCAGTTTCTTTAAAAGACAATATTTATTTGTCGGATTATATTTCGTTTCCATTTGTGACAGGACTGTTTTATCCCAAGATATATTTACCATCCATGATAAGTGAGGAGGAGCAGGAATATATTATTCTCCATGAACAGCATCATATTAGGAGATTTGACCCTTTGACAAAGTTTCTTTCCTTTTTGGCGTTATGTATTCATTGGTTTAATCCGTTGGTATGGTTGGCATTTGTACTTTCTAGCAAAGACATGGAGATGAGCTGTGATGAAGCAGTAGTAAAAAAAATGGGCACCGAGATACGGGCTGATTATTCGGCATCCCTTTTAAATTTTGCCACAGGACGTCGGGTCATTGGTTGCTCTTTGCTTGCTTTTGGTGAAGGAAATACAAAAGGTAGAATCAAAAATCTGGCCAATTGGAGAAAACCAGCACTGGGGGTTGTTAGTGTAGCGTTAATTATATGTGCTGTGCTTGTGGTGTGTTTAATGACAAATCAGGCGGCTCCTTATGATGCCTTGCGATTGACAGAAGTAAAATTAACTGGTGGGAGTCATTTTGCAAACTTTGAAGCTGATTTGAAGAATAAGATTGGAAAAGTAACCCTTGTTGCGGAGCAGTGGAAGGATGGTGAGTGTGTTCAAAGCGCGCCTATTAATATGTCCCAGTTTGCAGAGCGAATTAGTCTTTACATGGATATCCGCTATGAAGAGGAACATCCTATTGGCATTGAAATTCAAATGGAAACGAATCAGTATGGTGGTTCTTTGTTTACTTATTTTGCTTTTCCAGAAGATAGCTCTATTGGAGGCTGGTCCTTTACGTCCTATAATGAGGGTGAAGAAATAAAAGTTACTCCAAGTGATAATAAAATTCTTGCAGCCATGGCGTTTGACGAAGGACAGGGTATTCGAGTCTTTGATTGCGAGATGCTGGTAAGCGAACCAGACCGGTTAAAAAGTGCTGGATATATGATTGTAATACGAGCAATCTTTAGTGACGAAGAATTGATACATCAGGAGGAAGTGCCTACGTCGGAACCTATACAAATTTTGCAGCCTAACGATGTGGCGATACTTTCTCAAGAAGATCAATTGGAGATAGCTATTAGGACAGCTATATTGGAACAAAATAAAAAAAATTACACCAGTAGTATGGTTCAGGTAGAAAGTCATAAAATCCTTGCAACGGAGAGTGGCGGACCAGCAGATAGTAACACAGTGGATACCCTAACTGTTTATGCACTTGTGTTAAGCGAGGCCTATGTTCCTTTGGTTTATCCAGATGGACTGAAAAGTGAAGGTGGCAGTTATATACCCACGGCTCTGACCTTTTCTGTTGACGAGAATGGGAAATATGTGCTAACAGAATATTGGATTCCTAGGGACGGTAGTTACTATCTGATTGATATAAAGGATAAATTTCCAGAAGCTGCTGTAGAAGAAATATTAAATGCCGATGACCCAATCGAAGAGCTAGTTCGTGAATGTAAGGAAAAAGCAATGGCACAGATTAATGCACTGGGTGATTTGGATGCCGAAATTAATGAGCTTTTGGAAAGCATTTGTGGTTCTCGGGTATCAGCTCTGATATCAACTTTAGAATCTGAGGATTATATAGGAGAACACCAAGAGGAGTTTAAGCAATTACTTGCATATGGTAAATTCACTATGCAATATTGCTTTGAAGGTTTTTTGCAGAGAGACCAAACAGATGCATATGAACAGCTTATGGCGATAGTTTGCCAAGAGA
>JAVBUZ010000244.1:0-4023 GCA_031554725.1 Lachnospiraceae bacterium
CTCGACTCCTATTGATTTCGCATATAATATTCATAGTGCAGTAGGAAACAAGATGGTGGGTGCTAGAGTCAACGGAAAACTAGTTACCATAGATTATGTGATTAAAAATGGTGACCGTGTAGAAATCGTGACCTCTCAGAACTCCAAAGGTCCTAGTAGAGACTGGCTAAATATTGTAAAAAGTACACAAGCAAAAAATAAGATAAACCAGTGGTTTAAAAACGAATTAAAGGATGACAACATTACCAAGGGCAAGGATATGTTAAATGCATATTGCAAGTCCAAAGGAATTTTGTTGCCAGACCTTATGAAGCCTAATTACATGGAAGGAATTATGCGTAAATATGGTTTCCATGATTGGGAATCCGTACTTGCTGCGATTGGCCATGGTGGTTTAAAAGAAGGACAAATCATCAATAAGATGATGGAATACTATGACCGCGACCATAAAAAGGTATTAACCAATGAAGAGGTTATAGCGGGAATTGAGGAAACTGTCCAAAACAATAAAACAGCTCGCATGACGGTTAAGGGTGGTATCGTCGTCAAAGGTATTACTGACGTTTCGGTGCGTTTCTCTTAATGTTGTTCACCGGTGCCAGGGGATGAAATTATTGGTTTCGTAACCAGAGGCAGAGGTGTATCCGTTCATCGTACAGATTGCATCAATGTAATTAATCTTCCTGAAATAGAAAGAGTAAGACTGATTGATGCGGACTGGCAGGAGACACCACAAGGAGTAGCAGGGGAGAAATACCTTGCAGAGATTAAGATTTATGCAAATAATCGTAACGGACTTCTAGCAGATATTTCCAAGGCTTTAACAGAAAAAGATATAGATATTCTATCTATGAATACACGAACAAGTAAGCAAGGGCTTGCAACCATGCAGATGTCATTTGAGATAAGTGGTCGCGAAGAGCTAAACAGAATTATTGATAAGGTTAGAGCAATTGAAAGTGTCATAGATATAGAAAGGACAACAGGCTAATGTCAGATATTAATATTGGACGTATGGTATTAGGAGTATGTGGAACCAATTGTTATCTAATTTATAAGGAAGATTCTAAAGAAGTTATTTTTGTGGACCCAGCGGATAAGGGTGCACAGATATATGAGAAATTAGCAGCAAAAGGTTTTCAGGTAAAAGCGATTTTGCTAACGCATGGACATTTTGACCATATATTAGGCTGTAAGGAGCTAAAGGAGCTTTCGGGTGCGCCAGTATATGCGCTACAGGAAGAAAACGTACTTTGCGAAGATGCAGCAAACAATCTATCCGCACAGTTTGGAAAGCCTTGTACAATAGTGCCAGATTGCTACCTAAAAGATGGTGAGGTACTTACACTTGCGGGAATGAGCCTTGAAGTAATTGCTACACCAGGACACACCATAGGAAGCTGTTGCTTCTATTTTGAAGAAGGAAAGCTTCTAGTTAGTGGTGATACCTTATTTCAGGAATCGGTAGGTCGTACTGATTTTGTGACCGGTAGTCAAAGTCAGCTGGTACGCTCTATTAAGGAAAAGCTATTTGTACTGCCAAATGATACACAGGTTTTTCCCGGACATGGAGATAGTACAACGATTGAACATGAAAAAACATATAATCCATTTGTAAATTAAAAGCAAAGAGCGTCTCGTTATGAGGCGCTCTTTTTATGGTATAAGAATAAACTTAGTATAGCAACAGCTAGTTCTGTAATTGGTAAGGTCAACCATACGCCGGTTAGCCCCCATATATCCGAGAATAAAAAGGCTAAAGGTATGATAAGAATTAGTCCTCTAAGTAAGGAAATAATATGGGCAGGCATAGCCTTTTCGGTGGAAGTAAAAAGCATAGATAAAATAATATTAAAGCCAGCAAAGAGTATTGCTGTAAAGTATAGCTTTAAACCTATAGTGGCAATATTTTGTAATTGTAGGTTACTTTCACTATTAAAAATCTTGGCAATAGGGTCAGCGAAGAAAAATATAAAAAAGTAAACAATGCTCGATACCAAAGTCATGGTAATAAGTGCATAGCGAAGAACAAGCTTAATGCTAATTTTATCACCGATACCATGAGCCATGCTAATAAGTGGCTGTATTCCTTGAGCAATGCCAGTATATATGGAAATAACAACGAGAGATATATTGGCAATGACCCCATAGGCAGCGACACCCACATTTCCTTGTAAATGAAGAATAATGGTATTAAATACAATCATTACGATGCCAGAAGAAACTTCGGTAATTAGTGAAGGAAAGCCAAGGGACAAAATGGGCATCAGGGCCCCAAAACACCATTTTGATTTTTCTAAATGGAAATGATTTCTTTTCTTTAATAAGTGTATAGAAAGGATAGCCATACTAATCATTGGTGCAAAGCCGGTTGCTAAAACGGCTCCAAAGATACCCATTTTTAAAGGAAAAATGAATACATAATCTAAAATAATGTTAGAGAGACTTCCTAAAAGCATTCCCAGCATGGATAGTCTAGGAGCACCGTCATTTCTAACAAAGCATATAAAAACATCATTTAGTATAAAGGCAGGAGCAAACAGTAGGATAACCTTTAAATAAGTATTTGTCATTTGAAATACATCGGTATTCGCGCCAAGGAGACTGGCTAGTCCTTCTGAAAAGAAGGCACCAAGCAGAAAAAAGAGTATAGAAAAGCAAAGCGCAAGAGATATCGTACTTGTAAATACAGCATTTGCCTCTTTTTTCTTATTTTGACTTTGAAAAATAGAATATCTTGTAGAGCCTCCCATGCCCAGCATCAACCCAGAACCATGTATAAAGCTATAGACTGGAATTGCTAAATTGAGTGCAGTTAAACCACTCACTCCTAGGCCCATAGATACAAAAAAGGTATCGGCAAGAATATAGCAGGAAAGTCCAATCATCCCAAAAACATTTAGGCATGTGTATTTTGCAAATTCTTTAAGCTGTTGTCTGTTATTCATAAGCTCCTCCATAAAGTTTATAAAAAATAAAAAAAACTGGCAATCGTATCTTCTATGACCTAACGATACGAAACCCAGCGATAACGCCCTCACCCGGTGGCAAGTTCAATATTTTTTTTGATTGTATAATAATGTTTTTGATTTGTCAACTTGTGTGTAAAGGAAAATATGTGTAAAAACAATATAATATTAGATTGACAATGGTGTGCGACACACAGTATAATGAATTACACAGGATAGAGGAAGGAGTGATAAATTGGGAGAGATTCAAGAAATTTTAAATTCACTAACACAGGAGCTACGAAGAGGAACCATTGTACTAAGCGTACTTAGCCAGCTAAATACTCCAGAGTATGGGTATACCTTAGTTAAGAACTTAGAAGATAAGGGAGTGAAGGTAGATACCAATACCTTGTATCCGCTTCTACGGAGATTGGAAAAACAGGAAATTTTGATTAGTGAGTGGGAGACGGAAGGCAATAAGCCTAGGAAATATTATAAACGCACAAAATTTGGTGATGAGGTATATAGAAAGTTGTTAGAACAGTGGCAGGAAATGAACCAGAGCATGAAAAAGCTTTTGAATGAATAATCAAGTGTATGGAGGAGATAGAGTATGATGAGATTAGAAAACGAATGGATGGAAAGATATCTGTTTGATGTAGTAAAAAGATTGCCAGAGGGGCAAAGAAAAGATATTGAAGAGGAGCTTCGCACCCTGATTGAGGATATGCTAGAGGAGAGAAGCGATAATGGGAAAACATTGAATGAAAATATTATTGATATTTTACATGAATTAGGTGAACCGAGGGATTTGGCGGCAAAATATCGTGGCACAGAGCAGCACCTAATTGGTGGAGAGTATTATCCATTATACTGTCAGATATTAAAGATAGTGATGATGTGTACTGCTGTGGGGATGGTGATTTCAACTGTAATCAGCAATTTTATTCATGTAGAATTTAGCTCTGTAGAAGGGTTAGTCGATTTTATTCAAAACAATGCAATACAGTTTGCCACCATATGGAATGCGCTTCTACAAGCATTTGCAATGGTTACCATTATTTTTATTATT
>JAVBUZ010000042.1:0-2663 GCA_031554725.1 Lachnospiraceae bacterium
CATCCTTTTTATTATCCGCTGGAACTAAAACCTTTTTAACACCTGCTGTCTTGGCCGCCAAGATTTTTTCCTTCAAACCACCAATCGGAAGCACTCTTCCTCTTAGGGTAATTTCACCTGTCATTGCCACTTTGGCATCACAAGGCACTTGCGTAATCGCAGACATAATGGCTGTTGCCATGGTAATTCCTGCCGAAGGACCATCCTTAGGAACTGCACCCTCCGGTATATGAATGTGAAAGTCGTTCTTTTTAAAGGTGTCCGCCCCAATTTTATATTCCTTGCTAACAGAACGAACATAGCTTATACCTGTTATGGCTGATTCCTTCATAACATCACCCATTTGACCAGTTAACTCAATTTCACCCTTGCCCGGCATAATATTAACTTCTATCTGCAATGTATCTCCACCAACACTAGTCCATGCAAGGCCTCTTACAATACCTACTTCATCAGCCTTATTTGCTTTATCGGCCATGTATTTTACCTTACCTAAATACTTTTCTAAGTTCTGCGCAGATACCTTTACGCTATTGACTTTGGTAGTCAAAATTTCTTTGGCTGATTTTCTGCAAATCTCACCAATTTTTCTTTCTAAATCTCTGACACCAGCTTCTTTGGTATAACCATTTATAATCGCCTTTAATGCATTATCGCTAATTGATAGTTTGCCCTCTAAGCCATTCTTTTTTAACTGCTTTTCAACTAAATGCTCTTTAGCGATATGATATTTTTCATTGGCTGTGTAGCTAGTAACCTCAATAAGTTCCATTCTATCAAGTAACGGTCTCGGAATGGTAGAGGTGGAGTTTGCTGTTGCAATAAATAATACCTCGGATAAATCTATTGGAATTTCCACATAATGATCCCTAAATTTATTATTTTGCTCACTATCTAAAACTTCTAATAGCGCCGCTGAAGTATCTCCCTTATAATCACTACTTACTTTATCAATTTCATCTAAAAGCATCAAGGGATTTTTAACACCAGCGTGTCTTAAACCACTCACAATACGTCCTGGCATCGCTCCAACATAAGTTCTTCTATGCCCACGAATTTCCGCTTCGTCGCGAACACCGCCTAGACTAATGCGCACATATTTTTTATCTAGTGCTTCTGCTACACTTCTTGCTATGGAGGTTTTTCCCGTTCCTGGAGGACCTACTAGACAAATGATTGGACTATCTCCGGCATTTGTCAGTGCTCTCACGGCTAAAAATTCTAAGATACGCTCTTTTACCTGCTCTAGTCCATAATGCTGCTCATTTAGAATCTTTTCAGCATGAGCAATATCATTATTTCCTTTTGCTGCTTTATCCCATGGCAATTCTAAAAGTGTTTCAATATAAGCCCTTTGTACTCCACTTTCCGAGCTACTAGAGGATAAATGTTTAAAGCGACTAATCTCTTTTTGGATTTTGTCTTTCACATCTTTTTTTGCCTTTAGCTTATCGAGGCCTTCTAAAAATTGATCCGATTCAGAAAAAGCATCATCCTCACCTAACTCCTCACGAATAAAAGCCATCTGCTCCCTAAGTAGGTATTCCTTTTGATTTTTATCAACTCGGTATCTAACCTTCTCTGTTAATTCGCTTTTGACCTTTTCAATCTCTATCTCATTATACATTACTTCCATTAAAAAATCATATCTTTCCTGTAATGTTTCGAGCTCCAGGATTTTCTGTTTTGTCCTATAATCTAATGGCATTCCAATTGCTATTTGATCCATCGCCTCTTCTAGGCTGCTCATCCCCTGTAATCTACTTACCAAGGTCTTGCTTAACTTTGGATTATACTTTATGTATATCTGGAATAGCTCACGTAGCTCTCTGAGCATGGCTTCTTCCATATGAACGTCAAATTCTTCCGCCATATGTGGCACTTCTTCCACCTGGGTAAATAGATATTCTTCTCTATTTTCTAGATTTATCAGTTTTCCCCTACCGATTCCTGACACTAGCACTCTCACAATTCCATTTGGTAATTTGCTTACATGCTTTACCTGTGTAATTGTTCCCACTTTGTTTAAATCATCTTCCTCTGGTTCTTCAACTTCTTCATTCTTTTGCGCTACCACAAATAGATATTGATCTCTTAGCATCGCCTGTTCAACTGCTACAATAGACTTTTTCCTACTTAAATCAAAATGAATAATCATGTCTGGAAAGATTGTTAACCCCCGAAGTGCCACTGTTGGCATTTCTCTTATTATTAATTCTGTACTTTTCATACTCTACCTCAAAATGTCGATTTTCCCCGATTTATCTTATTATTATAAAACGCCGCTTATTGAGCGGCGTTTTTCTATTTTGCTTTTTTCATTATTATTTCACGGTGCATTGTTAATGGTTCGCTTTTTCCTTCTACCGCGCCCTTGGTTATTACAACAGCATCTATCGTTTCATCTGATGGAATTCTATACATAATGTCCATCATGGCTTTCTCTAGGATAGATCTTAAACCTCTGGCTCCTGTTTTCCTTTCTAATGCAAGCTCTGCAATAGCTTCTATCGCATCCTCTTCAAAAGAAAGTTTCACATGATCCAGATCAAAAAGCTTTTGATACTGTTTAATCAATGCATTTTTCGGTTCTCTCAAAATACGAACAAGTGCCGCTTTATCCAAACCTTCTAGTGATACATTGATAGGTACACGTCCTACAA
>JAVBUZ010000008.1:0-6675 GCA_031554725.1 Lachnospiraceae bacterium
AAAGTTAGGAAACACATCTTTTTATGCGGTTGATAGCGTGTTAGATGTAGATGAAAATATTTTCTACTCCTTGAAAGCTATTAATGAGCTTAGAAGAATCGCTGTTTCAAAACTAGAAGAAGAAATTTTGGAGCAAAATGAAGGCACAAAGAAACGAAACGTTGTTTTTTCTAGCCAAGAATCTAACGCAGAGTATTCTAAAAACAACTTAAAGAAAAACTTTGGCTATCATATTTTAGCAACAAGTAAAGCACAGTTAGAGGCAATACTATGCTCTGACTTTCCGATTTCAAGACTATATATTGATGCCGATATGTGCCAGACCAATGAAGAATGGGACAGTGTTCTAACAAGGTTTTCGAATATAGAAATATATATTGCAACCCCATATATTTTTAGAAATAGAAGTTTGAAATTTATGGAACGTTTATTGCCTCAATTAAACAAAGTGGATGGTTGCCTATTTCGCAATATGGAAACCTATCAGTTTTTATTTAATAAGGGCTATAGTAAAAAAATGTGCTCTGATGCCGGGGTATACATTTGGAACAAAGCCTCATTAAGCTTCTGGCAGGATAAAATAAGCTCATTTTGCTTGCCTTACGAGTTAAATCGAAAGGAAAACAGCGTGTTAGTTCAAGGGGGGATTCCATGTGAGAAGGTGGTCTATGGCTATCTTCCAATGATGCTTACCGCAAATTGCATAAAAAAAACCAAAGAGACTTGTCTTGTGACTGCTGAAAATGAAAAGTTGCAAAATAAACAGAGCTGTTTTTTGAAGGATAGATATAACAAAAAATTTCCAGTTTATACAACTTGTATACATTGTTATAATATTATATATAATACGGTACCGCTATCTTTGCTCGGACAGATTCAAAAAGAGCAGCAACAGTTAGATTATCGTTTAAACTTTACAATAGAATCTAAAGAAGAAGTGGAAAGTATTTTACGATATTTTCATCCCCAGAAAGGAAATAATGTAGCACAGCCATTTGCGGACTATACAACGGGGCATGAAAAACGAGGGGTAGAATAATATTGAAACATTAGAAATGCGAGGTTATTATGCAAGAGTATATAATTGAATTATCAAAATATTTTATTGCCATATGTATGACCCTTTATGCTTATGAATGCTTTGCTGTTTTTCGAAAGAGGGCAGAGGGGAAACGAAATGGTATATATATTAGGCAAAACATATTAATGTTTTCCATTCAATTTTTTTGTTTTTTCACCATGTTTACGAAAGAAAAGAAAGTAGATTATTTGTTTTATTATGCCTTTGTGCAAGTATTTTTATTTTTTGTGTTGACCATTGTGCCAATTATTTTTGAAAAGGCTAATAGGCTACTATTAAATAATATGTGCATGTTACTTAGTATAGGCTTTGTGGTAATTTCACGTTTAGCTCTGCAAAAGGCAATTAAGCAGCTTATTATTGCATCTGCCTGTCTTTTAATTGGGTTAGCTATTACTTACATAGTATATAAGGTTGAATTCTTAAAAAGGCTTACTTGGATTTATGCTCTTTTAGGTATTTTGGCGTTAGGCATTGTGCTTATATTAGGTGAGGTAACGCATGGCTCTAAGATTTCTTTTACAATATCGGGAGTGACCTTTCAACCCTCTGAAATTGTAAAAATAATATTTGTTTTTTTCCTGGCGGCAGCTTTGTGCGAAAGCATATCTCTAAAAAGAATTATTTCAGTCACCGTTGTTAGCGCTATCTACGTGATTGTGTTAGTGGTTTCGAAGGATTTAGGCAGTGCCCTGATTTTCTTTATCGCCTTTGTTTTTATGGTATTTATTGCAACAAAAAATTATTGGTATTTATTTGCTGGTGCAGTAGCTGGAGTTACAGGCTCTGTAGCCGCCTATCATATTTTTGACCATGTAAAAATTCGTGTTTTAGCATGGCAAGATCCTTGGTCATATATTGATAATCAAGGCTTTCAAATTACTCAATCTTTATTTGCTATTGGTAGTGGAAATTGGTTCGGCATGGGCTTGTTTGGCGGTATACCAAGCGATATTCCTTTTGTAGAAGCTGACTTTATTTTTTCTGCAATCTGTGAAGAACTAGGAGTTGTTTTTGGCCTATGCTTGATACTTATTTGCATTAGCTCCTTTATCATGATGATGAATATTTCTGTTCGCCAAAAAGATTCCTTCTACCAGCTTATTTCGGCTGGTGTTGGGGTTATTTATATATTCCAAATTTTCCTTACTATCGGCGGCGGTACTAAATTTATACCCCTTACAGGTGTTACCTTACCTCTGGTTAGTTATGGTGGTAGCTCTGTTTTAACTACCATGATTATGTTCTTTGTAGTGCAGGGTATTTATGTTAGAAGACAGCAGGAAGGAGGCAGTCATAATGTTTCTCAAAAAAGAAGACCAAAGCTCCAAACCAATAGAGAAGAAGAAAAAAGGTCTTAATGCCAATCGCGAGATTATGATTGTAACCTATTCTTTTGTGGCATTATTTTTAGGAATGATGGTTTATTTATCTTATTTTACTGCAACTAGCAAGCAGGACATGATAAATAATAGCTACAACTCGCGACAAGAAATCTTACTTTCTCAAAACTATAGAGGTAGCATCTTTTCGGCAGACGGCGTAGTCTTAGCTGAAACGCTTTTAGATAGTAAAGGAAATGAGACAAGATTCTACCCTTATGACAATTTGTTTGCTCATGTAGTGGGGTATTCCACAAAAGGAAAAATTGGAATTGAGTCCCAAGCAAATTATTATTTGATTAATTCTAACTTACCTTTATCAGATAAGGTTGTTAATGACTTGGCTGGCAAGAAAAATCCTGGCGACAATGTTTATTCAACCTTGAATTATGAATTACAAACAATAGCCTCTAAATTTTTAGGCGTATACGATGGGGCGATTATTGTAACAGAGCCATCTACGGGGAAAATTCTAGCGATGGTTTCGAAACCAGATTATAATCCCAATGATATTGTAGATATATGGGATAGCTTGATTACCAATGATAAAAGCTCAGTCCTACTAAACCGTGCCACTCAAGGGTTATATCCACCAGGCTCCACTTTTAAAATAGTAACTGCGTTAGAATATATGAGAGAAAATGAAGCCACCTTCAAAAATTATTCTTATAGCTGTAACTCCACCTTTAAATACGATGGTGGAAAAATCAACTGTTATCATGGGACCAATCATGGGGTAGTAAGCTTTTATAAGTCTTTCGCAAAGTCATGTAATACATCCTTTGCCAATATGGGTGTTTCTTTAGACAAAGATAAGTTTTCAAAGACCCTAGACGAACTTTTATTTAATAAATCATTACCTTTATCCTTTAATTATGCTAAAAGCTCTGTTGTTATTGACGAAACAACCACCTTAAGTGATATGGTACAAACAGCCATTGGACAGGGAAAAACCCAGATTACGCCAATTCATTTAAACATGATTACATGTGCCATTGCTAATGAAGGCATACTAATGAAGCCATATGTAATTGATCGAGTTGAAACCAGTGCTGGCATTAAGGTTAAAAGCTTTCATTCAGAAAGCTATGGGCATTTATTGAGCCAGCAAGAAGCTGCTACCCTGACCGAGATGATGGCTGAAGTCGTAAAAAGTGGAACAGGAACTAGGCTTTCAGGCTTATCCTATACCGCAGCTGGAAAAACAGGTTCTGCAGAGTATAATGCAAAAGGAGAAAGTCACGCATGGTTCACTGGTTTTGCTCCTGTAGAAGACCCACAAATATGCGTAACCATTATTATTGAAGGTGCTGGAACAGGAGGTGACTTTGCTGTTCCGATTGCAAAGCGTATCTTTGATGCATACTTTAGTACAAATTAAACATTGCCATTAGGATAATTTTGGAATATACTATTTTTAGGTCAGTATTGGCACACCAACACTAGGAGGAATTGCAATGATAGAAGCAACCAGTTGTGGCGGTGTGGTTATTTTCCGAGGTAAGATTCTTCTTTTGTACAAGAACTATAAAAACAAGTACGAGGGTTGGGTTTTGCCGAAGGGAACTGTGGAACAGGGAGAAAAATATCAAGAAACGGCTTTGCGCGAAGTATTAGAGGAGTCAGGGGCGCAAGCGTCAATTGTTAAATATGTAGGAACGAGTGAATACACATTTAATGTACCGGAAGACATCGTTGAAAAAGAAGTACACTGGTATTTGATGATGGCAGATAGTTATTACAGTAAACCACAACGCGAAGAATATTTTATTGATTCTGGATTTTATAAGTATCATGAAGCATATCACTTACTTAAATTCTCTAATGAAAAACAGATATTAGAGAAAGCTTACAGCGAATATTTAGAATTAAAGAAAATGAATCTTTGGTGTTCGTAGTATTTAAGCTTTATAATGTAAAAGCCCATAACCAATTAGGTTGTGGGCTTTTTAAATATTTAGTATAAGCTAACGATTTTTAGATCTGGTCTTTCGGTTAAGTTTAAAACTTCAGAGTCGCTGTTTCTTAAAATAGGGCGGGAGAGCTTGGACGGATTAATTACAAAAATCTCCCATAAAGAGTCATCATTCAATTTTACTTCCAAACCTATTTGTGAGTCAGCAATCCTCTTTAAAATAGGTCTTAGCAATAAGGTGTCAAAACGTTCAAGTCCTTGATCTTGAAAGGCTTCTATTACTTGCAGTGGAGTAAGCGCTTCTCTATATGCTCTAGGAGACGTCATGGCTTCATAAGAATCGATAATAGCAATATGTCTTGCATAAATATCAATCTGATCCTTTTTTAAACCAGACGGATATCCAGAACCATCACAACGCTCATGATGCATTAGTATAGAATTGGTAATATGCATATCCAACTTTTGTGTACGAGCAATTTCATAACCAATGATAGGATGTGTTTTAATCGTTGCGTATTCAACATCTGTAAGCTTGCCTGGTTTCCATAATAGTTCATATGGTAGCTTTAACTTTCCTATGTCATAAAAGAATGCTGACAAAACAAGACATTCCTTTTCTTGTGGAGACATAACAAGCCAATCCGCAAATACCCCAGCAATTAGTGCGGAATTTAAACAATGCATATGTGTCAATTCGTCTTCAGTGGAAAGCATATTGTATAAATAGTCTAACATCAAATTTTTACTTCCAACTAATGATTCTAATTTTCTCTGAATTTCAAGTAGGTAGTAAGTATTCACTGGAACTTGTTTTTCTACCAAATCATTCATAATCTGCTTATAATCGGCAAGTGCTGTTGCATACCAGGTTTCAAACTCTCTAAAATGCTTACTTACTCTGATTTTTTCAAAATGTGTTACTGCAAAGTCTTCTTCCTCTTTAATCATTACAGCAATAATAGAATGTCTGGCTAATTTGGCAATCACATTGGCATCTATAACCGTACCTTCTGGAAAAAGGAGCTCATTTCGGTATGTATATACATCCTTTCCTAGTACCATGCCAGGCTCTAATGCAATTCGAGCAATATCCTTCAAGCTAATTCCCCCATTTCTAAATTCTAAAAATTGTTGATACATTTATTTTAAAAACATTATACCATAATGTCAATAATTTTGCTTGGGAATTATCTGAATAGTATGGTATAATCTCTATGTTATTTGCACATATAATGGTACGGAAGGTGAATGAGGAAAAAACATGGAAATATACTCTCGTTTATATATTGGCGATTCTGTCAATAATCCCGATAAAGCAATTAAGAAGCTAAAAAAAGGCTCGCGCCTATTAAATATTTTTGTTATAACCGTAGCATATAATCCCAACGACCAATTGGACATTTATTCCTCACAAATACTTTGTCAAAAGTATTATAGAAGAAATAAGCCTTATGTGATTGGCATTGCCGGAACATATGAGGAAGCCTTAGAGTTAGTTGTTCAAATCACTAATGAGACAGTAACTGTGACAGGCGGCGGTAATATTAAAGAATATCTATTTTAAGATGGAGGGACTGTGTGTTAGATATTATTTTACGAATATTAATGATATTAGGCATTATCATTCTAATTCTTCTTTCTCTTTTAATCCTCCTTATATTGACAGCGCTTTTTGTTCCAGTTAGATACAAAATAAAAGGTAGTATTCATATGAGCGATATAAAGGTAAAAGTAAGAATGTTTTGGTTGTTACATATCTTTACCGCAAAATTTGATTATCCTGATTCAGATATTTTTTCACTACATTTTTTAGGAATAAAAATATGGGATTCAAGTAAAGAAGAAATAGAAGAAACCTTAAAAGAAGATGTAGCAAAGCCTGTGGCAAGGACATTAGAAGAACCAATTGAGCAATCCGTTAAACCCATAAGTGAACCTATAAAGGAACCTATTAAGGAACCCGCAAAGGAATCCGTAAGTGATGGTGTAAAAAAACAACCAGCAGATGGATTTATAAGCAAGATAAAAGCGTTACTTAAAAAGATAAAGTACACTTTTTTTTCAATCTATGCTAAAATAAAAAATGTTATAGAGAGTCTCAATTATTATAAAGAATTGTTTACAGATCCGGAAACAATGGAATTGTTTCACAAATGTAAAGAACAGATTTTTACTATATTAAGAAGCATACGCCCAAGAAAAATAGTAGCAAATCTTCAGATTGGTACAGGTTCACCAGATACGACAGGTTATTTATTAGCTTTGTATAGTATGGTGGCACCTATTTTGGGAAA
>JAVBUZ010000181.1:0-6654 GCA_031554725.1 Lachnospiraceae bacterium
TTTCCATTGGTACAACAGTTGTTCCTATCGAATGGGAAGGTTACAAAATTAATATACTGGATACACCAGGATATTTTGACTTTGTAGGAGAAGTAGAAGAAGCAGTGAGTGCGGCAGGGGCAGCAATTATTGTTGTAAACGGAAAAGCTGGAGTTGAAGTAGGAACACAAAAGGCTTGGGAAATATGTGAAAAATATAAAATTCCAAGATTTATATATGTTACAGGTATGGATGTAGACAATGCTTCCTTCCGTCAGGTTGTTGAAGATATGACAGCTATGTATGGAAAGAAAATGGCACCTTTTCATTTACCAATCAGAGAGAATGAAAAGTTTGTAGGCTATGTTAATGTTATAGCAGAAACTGGTAATAGATGGCAGGGAAAAGAAGTAGTTCCTTGTGATATTCCAGAATACAATAAAGCTAATTTACAAATTTGCCGTGATACATTAATTGAAGCAGTTGCAGAAACTAGTGAAGATTTTATGGAACGATACTTTAATGGTGATACATTCTCAGAAGCAG
Source organism: Lachnospiraceae bacterium (assembly GCA_031554725.1). Taxonomy (GTDB): domain Bacteria; phylum Bacillota; class Clostridia; order Lachnospirales; family Lachnospiraceae; genus JAVBUZ01. Next base: position 526 of record JAVBUZ010000181.1, read on the forward strand.
AAATTAGAGCAGCTATTCGTACCAATGTATGTGACGGGACGATAGTTCCAATGAGTATGGGCTCCAATGTTTTATGTCAAGGTATTTATACATTATTAGATGATATTATTAAGTATTTACCAAGTCCAGAAAATAGAGAAGTAGCTGGAATTAATATGAAGACTAACGAAATTTATCATGCAGATTATGACTTCTCAAAGGCAAAGTCGGCATACATATGGAAGACCTTAGTGGATCCTTTCATTGGAAAATATTCATTAATCAAAGTGAATTCAGGCGTACTAAAAACAGATGATTTAATATATAACGTGGATAGAGATATTGAAGAAAAAATTGGTAAGCTTTATGTGTTACAGGGTAATAAGCCAATAGAAGTAAAAGAGCTTCATGCCGGTGATTTAGGAGCCTTAGCAAAGCTTACAGCAGCTAGAACAGGAAACAGCTTATCTACAAAAGCAACCACTATTAAATTCGGTAAGTTTGAAATATCTACGCCTTATACCTATAAGAGGTATAAACCCAAGGATAAAGGTGATGTAGATAAGATTTCACAGGCACTCCAGAAACTTACACATGAAGATTTAACCTTAAAAGTAGTTAATGATCCTGAAAATAGACAGACCTTAATTTATGGAATGGGAGATCAACATATTGAAGTAGTTGCAAGTAGGTTACTCAATGAATACAAAATTGAAATTGAGCTTACAAAACCCAAAATTGCATATAAGGAAACCATTAAGAAGACTTCAGATGTTGAATATAAGTATAAAAAACAATCAGGTGGACATGGACAGTATGGACACGTTAAGATGAGATTTTCAGCTTCAGGAGATTTGGAAACCCCATTTACCTTTACCCAAGAGGTTGTAGGTGGAGCAGTACCCAAAAACTTCTACCCAGCAGTAGAAAAAGGACTACAAGATTCTGTTATTAAGGGACCACTAGCAGCATATCCAGTTGTTGGTGTAAAGGCGGTGCTTTATGATGGTTCTTACCATCCAGTTGACTCTTCTGAGCAAGCATTTAAAATGGCAACGATTCAAGCATTTAAAAAGGGATTTATGGAAGCAGGTCCTATTTTGCTTGAACCAATTGTATCATTAAAGGTAACCGTTCCAGATGCTTATACAGGTGATGTCATGGGAGATTTAAATAAGCGTAGAGGCCGTGTGCTTGGAATGAATCCGATTGCAGGTGGAAAACAAACGATTGAAGCGGATATACCAATGAGCTGCTTATATGGCTATTGTACGGACCTGCGTTCAATTACCGGCGGAAGAGGCGAATATTCCTACGAGTTTTCACGTTATGAGCAGGCTCCAAGTGATGTTCAGGATGCTGAAGTGGCAGCTAGAGCAGATAAAGTAGCAGTAAGTAACGAAGACGCATAAAACGCTTGACTTTTTTTGAACATGTGAGTAGAATAATCACATGCTAATTAAATTATGATAAAGCGTTGAAGAGAAGTATTAAGAGTATTATCTTTCAGAGAGCAATCGGCTGGTGTGAGGTTGTAGAAAAAGCTCCCAACTCGTCTCTGAGTTCTTTGAGTGAAACGAAGTAGTTCAAAGCGGCAGTCCCCGTTATAGGAAGATGAGTGCGTAAGTTTATCTTACGAATTAGAGTGGTACCACGGAAAAATTAAAGCCCTTTCGTCTCTAGATTGAGATGAAGGGGCTTATTTTATATATAGAAAGGAAGAGAAAGATGGCACAACCTTATAATCACAGAGAAGTAGAAGAAAAATGGCAAAAAATATGGGATGATGAAAAAGCGTTTAAAACCTCAGATGACTATTCAAAACCTAAATACTATGCATTGGTAGAATTTCCATATCCATCAGGACAAGGTCTTCATGTTGGTCACCCAAGACCGTATACAGCGTTAGATATTGTTGCAAGAAAGAAAAGAATGCAGGGATATAATGTGTTATATCCAATGGGTTGGGATGCATTTGGCTTACCAACAGAAAACTATGCAATCCAAAATCATATTCATCCAAAGATTGTTACAAAAAACAATGTAGGAAGATTTAAAGATCAGCTTCATTCCTTAGGTTATTCTTTTGATTGGGATAGAGAAATCAATACTACAGATACAGAGTATTACAAATGGACACAGTGGATATTTTTGAAATTGTTTAAAGCAGGTTTGGCATATAAAACAGAAATGCCAATTAACTGGTGTACCTCATGCAAAGTTGGGCTAGCTAACGAAGAGGTAGTTAATGGCGTTTGTGAACGTTGCAATTCTGAAGTAGTAAGAAAAGTAAAAAGTCAGTGGATGTTAAAAATTACTGAATACGCGGATAAATTAATTCAAGATTTGGATACTGTTGACTATATTGAACGAGTAAAAGTGTCACAAAAAAACTGGATTGGTAAATCAGAAGGTGCAGAAGTAGATTTTGCTATTGTTGGAAAAGATGAAAAGCTAAGAATATATACAACAAGACCAGATACTTTATTTGGTGCAACTTATATGGTTTTATCACCAGAACATCCAATGCTAGATAAATATAGTACAGATATCAAAAATTGGGATGCTATTTTAGAATATCGAAACATGGCAGCTAAAAAATCCGATTTTGAACGTACAGAGCTTGCAAAAGAAAAAACTGGTGTACAGATTGAAGGCTTAAAGGCGGTAAATCCAGTAAACGGAAAAGAAATTCCAATTTGGATTTCTGACTATGTATTAATGACATATGGTACTGGTGCAATTATGGCAGTACCTGCACATGATGAAAGAGACTGGGAATTTGCAAAGAAATTTGATATGCCAATTATTGAAGTTGTTGCAGGAAGCCCTGTTAGTGTACAGGAAGCAGTATTCACTGATGTAGCAACAGGAACCTTAGTAAATTCTGATTTCTTAAATGGTCTTTCGGTTGCAGATGCAAAAGATAAAATTATTCTTTTCTTAGAAGAAAAAGAAATTGGAACCAAGAAAACAAACTTCAAGTTGAGAGACTGGGTATTTTCAAGACAGCGTTACTGGGGAGAACCAATTCCAATTGTAAAATGTGAGAAGTGTGGCTATGTTCCTCTTGACGAAAGTCAGCTACCATTAGAGTTGCCAGAGGTGGAAAGCTATATGCCAACTGATAATGGTGAGTCGCCTTTAGCAGCAATGGATGAATGGGTAAATACAACCTGTCCTTGCTGTGGTGGAGCTGCCAAAAGAGAAACAGATACTATGCCACAGTGGGCTGGATCATCTTGGTATTTCTTGAGATATACAGATCCTTTAAATACAAAAGAACTTGCCAGCAAGGAAGCGCTAGAATACTGGATGCCAGTTGATTGGTATAATGGTGGTATGGAACATACTACATTACACTTACTTTATTCTAGATTCTGGCACAAGTTCCTATACGATGAAAAAGTAGTAGCTTGTCCTGAACCTTATCAAAAACGTACCTCTCATGGAATGATATTAGGCTCAAATGGAGAAAAAATGTCAAAATCCAGAGGAAATGTTGTTAATCCAGATGATATAGTACGCGAATATGGTGCAGATACACTTCGTTCATATGAAATGTTTATTGGAGCCTTTGACTTAAGTGCCTCTTGGTCAGAGGATGGTGTAAAGGGCTGTAGACGTTTCTTGGATCGTGTATGGAAACTACAGGATATGCTTGTAGATGGAGATGACTATAGTAAAGATTTAGAGACTAAGATGCATCAAACCATCAAAAAAGTAAGCTATGACTTTGAAAACCTAAAATATAATACAGCGATAGCTGCTATGATGGCATTAATCAATGATTTTTACAAGAAAAATCAAGTAACCTATGGAGAATATAAAACCTTGCTTGCTTTGCTTAATCCGGTAGCGCCTCATATTACAGAGGAACTGTGGACATTGGCAGGCTTTGGGGGTAAGGTATATCAGTCAACCTGGCCAGAATATGACGAGGCCAAAACCGTAGAGTCTACCATTGAAATTGCAGTTCAGGTCAATGGAAAAATCAAAGCACAGATTATGATTGAAAAAGAAGAGGATAAGGATAGTGTTATCCAAAAGGCTAGAGAAGCACTTAGCGACAAGCTAGAAGGAACTATAGTCAAAGAAATTTATGTACCAGGAAGAATTGTTAACATTGTAGTAAAATAGAAAAAAGGCGTCACGTTAGCGTGATGCCTTTTTTATGATTTCATCAATTTTTTTCAGCTCATCAGGTGTGCTGTGTTTTTTGATGGCGGCAATTACCGTAGATACTTCGTTAGAAGAAAAGGTAATGTTTTTTGATTTTGCTTGTGCAGCAATCGCCATCACATGAGACATCATCTCTTTTTGAGATTTTCCTTGTCCGCTAGAAAGCAGGCCGCCAAGAAATTCTAATTTCGCCTCGTCTATGTCACTTACTAATGGATCTGTCATCCAAACTGGTTTTTCTGCCATTATTTACCTCCTAATATTGGTCAATTATTATTAAGATTAGAGAACATATCAAACATTTGAGAGGTGTCAGCGCCAAAAAGGCCAGATAGCATTTCGGGATTTAAACCGCCGCCTTCGCCCTCTGGGAACATCTCTTTCATCATAGTAACCATTTCCATCATTTCCTGATAATTTTTAAAGTTTGCAAACATTTGCTCCATCTGTTCCATTTTTTGTCGTTCACCAGTAGAACAGTAGGGCTTAAGTTCTTTGCAAATATCTTCGGTATTACCAGTGGGAAAAGGAGGGAAAGGATTCGTTTTGAAGTAATTCATAGTATATTGCAGCTCCAAATATTTTATATACACAGCAATATGCTTCTGTTTTGAGGCATCAAAAAAAGGCATGATAATTTTTAGTTTTTGTATATGGTTGTTTGTAAAAAGGGTGTCGAAAGCTAATACCTTATCATGCTCAGAATGACTCATTTTTTGTCCTTTCTGCATAGAGATAAAATGCAGTTATTAGTTAATCATATGCTAAATATATTTGTGATATGAAAATAGGCTCCTTGCGGAGCCTAAAATTTGCTAAATAATATTTAGCAGCAGGAATTACCATTTCCACAGATGCAGGAAAGAAGAAGAATCCAGATAAGTGCGTCACAACCATTGTTATTTCCGCCACAGTTATTTCCACCGAAGCCGCCGAAACCACTATCATTTCCTCCACACATGCATAGTAATAGGATAATCCAGATGAAATTGCCGCATCCATTTGATGCGTTGTTGTTGCAACCACAATTTGTAGCTGTTAATTCGCTCATTTATGTTGCCTCCAAATTTTATTTATGCTTTATCTTATGATGTATAGCTTGGCAATGTTTCCACATTTTTCTAAAATATGAAAAAAATATTTGCAAAATATCGAGACAAAATAATTGATTATATTTCAAGATATAGTAAAATAGAACTGAATATAATAATACAATTGGGATAACTATGTTTAAAAGGAATTTCCCCTATTGGGAGGCAGTATGACAACGGGAGAATGGACAGTTGCTGGTAGGAGTTTCAGAAATCTCGGAGATTATGAAGCTGCAAAAAGAGATTATGAATATATAGAACAAATTAAAAAAAGATATAAGTTAGAACGGCCAGAAGAGCTTGAAAAGCTTTTAAAGGACTTGGATGGTGAAAAATACCGTTTTCGTACTATCTTAGGACAAGATTTTAAAGAAGAAATACATGAGAAGGTACATAAGGCCTCAGCAGTTACCAAATCGCAAAAGAAAACGAAGATAGAAACAAGCAAAGAAAAAGTTCATGTAAGTAAAAAAACACGTTTAGAAGATTACAGCCCAGAAATGCAAAAGCATATCAAGATGGAATTAAAGAGGCAGGAAAGGAAAAGAAGGCTGATAATTGCACTTTGTATGGGCGTTGCACTAATTAGCTTCGGATATTTGGGTTTTTACTATTTTGAGGCACAAAAATCAACAAGTAATTATGGTCAGCTTGCACAGTTAAAAGAAAAAGAACCATTGTCAGCGCTTCAATCAGAAGAGGTGGTAATTCACTACGATGATGGAACGGTAGAGACAAAAGAAATCTTAGATAAATATAAAACTTTGTATAATAAGAACAAAAAACTAATTGGATGGGTAAAAATAGCCGATATAAATAAAGGTAAGTCTGTTATAGATTACCCTGTTTTACAAACAGTGAACAATGAGTATTATTT
>JAVBUZ010000073.1:0-30916 GCA_031554725.1 Lachnospiraceae bacterium
ATTGTAGGCTTATTCACCCGAAGTCTTATTTCTTGGATCTCCTCTGAACGCTCTGCCACCCTTCCCCACAGCCTTCTCATGCTTGCAGGAAAAATATACAATAACCCATTCTTGTCGCTCACACTCTCTCCCCCTCATTGCCTGTCCTTAAGTCTAATATATGTGTTAAAGTTCCTATTATGACTTCTTTTTGCTAATTGGTGTTAAATCAAGTAAACCATTATGAGTTGCAAAACAAAAATAACATTCCTACGAGCAGACGTTTTTCTCCAAAAGAGAGTGACTGCTCGAAGGAATGTGATTTTTGTTATTGCTATCCCTAATACTATTTTTAATAAGATTGTGGCTTAAACAACCGCACAAAAAAGGAGCTACCTCATACTAAGGTAACTCCTTCAATCTTTATTTTATTTAGTTCTGTGCAACATCCTTCATTGAGAAGCTGATTCTGCCCATTTTGTCTTTTCCAAGACATACAACGGTAACGTCATCACCAAGTGTTAACACATCTTCTACGTGCTCAACTCTATCTTTGGAAATTTTAGAAATGTGAACCATTCCTTCTTTTCCAGGTGCAAATTCGATGAACGCACCAAATTCTTTAATGCTGATTACTTTACCCTTGAAAATCTGACCTTCTTGGAATTCTGTAGTAATCATCTTAATGATTTCAACTGCTTTATCCATCATTTCTGCTTCTGTACCACATACAGATACTTTACCTTCATCTGTGATGTCAATCTTAACACCAGTACGTGCAATGATTTCATTGATGGTTTTTCCACGCTGTCCAACTACTTCACCAATCTTTTCAGGATCAATCTGAATAGAAATAATCTTAGGAGCGTATTTACCAACTTCTTTACGAGGTTCTGCAATCGCAGGTTTCATACAAGTATCCATAATGAACATTCTAGCTTCGCGACACTGTTTAATAGCACCTTCAACGATAGGTCTTGTTAAACCATGAATCTTAATATCCATCTGAATTGCTGTAATACCGTCAGTTGTACCAGTTACTTTAAAGTCCATATCACCAAAGAAATCTTCTAAGCCTTGGATATCTGTTAATAGTACATAATCATCATCTGTATCGCCAGTAACAAGTCCACAAGAAATACCAGCTACCATCTTTTTAATTGGAACACCCGCAGCCATAAGTGACATACAAGATGCACAAGTAGAAGCCATTGATGTAGAACCGTTTGATTCAAAGGTTTCAGATACAGTACGGATTGCATATGGGAATTCTTCTTCTGATGGAAGCACTGGAACAAGTGCTTTTTCAGCTAAAGATCCATGTCCAATTTCTCTACGTCCTGGTCCACGAGAAGGTTTTGTCTCGCCTACAGAATAAGAAGGGAAATTGTAGTGGTGCATATATCTTTTGCTTACTTCATTTTCATCTAGTCCGTCTACTCTCTGCTGTTCAGAAAGTGGAGCTAATGTTGCGATAGAACAAATCTGAGTTTGTCCACGTGTAAACATAGCAGAACCATGTACTCTTGGAATTAAATCAGTTTCAGCAGCTAAAGGACGAATCTGATCAATTGCACGACCATCTGGTCTCTTATGATCTTTTAGAATCATCTTACGAACTGTTTTCTTTTCGTACTGGTATACTGCTTCTCCAAGCATTGCTAACCATTCTTCTTTTTCTGCAAAAGCTTCTTCGAGCTTAGCTGTGATTGCTTTAATATTACCTTCACGAGTTTGTTTATCATCTGTAAATACTGCTACTTCCATTTCTTCTGGAGTAACAATAGCTTTCATTTCTTCAAACATTTCTGCTGGAATTGCACAGCTTGTATATCCGTGTTTTTCTTTTCCAATTTCAGCTACCATGGTGTTGATAAATGCAATAATTGTCTGATTTGTTTCATGAGCCATGTAAATAGCTTCAATCATCTTTGCTTCTGGAATTTCATTAGCACCAGCTTCAATCATAACTACCTTTTCACTGGTAGATGCAACTGTAAGGTTTAAATCACCATTTTTCCACTGTTCCTGACTTGGGTTAACAATGAACTGTCCATCAATCATACCAATCTGAGTAGTTGCACATGGACCATCAAATGGAATATCAGAAATAGATGTTGCAATGGCAGAGCCTAACATAGCTACTACTTCTGGACGACATTCAGGGTCAACGCTCATTACTAGATTGTTTAAGGTTACATCATTACGATAATCCTTTGGAAATAAAGGACGCATAGGTCTGTCAATAACACGGCTAGTTAACACAGAATTTTCACTTGCTTTTCCTTCTCTTTTGTTAAATCCACCTGGGATTTTACCTACCGCATATAGTTTTTCTTCATATTCCACACTTAGTGGGAAGAAGTCAATGCCATCTCTTGGCTTGTCAGATGCTGTCGCTGTACATAATACTGTGGTCTCACCGTATTGCATAAACGCACATCCATTTGCCTGTTTTCCAACTCTCCCGATATCAACACGAAGAGTACGACCTCCAAGGTCCATAGTAAATGTCTTGTACATATTTTTCTCCTTTTTTCATATACATTTGGTATTTAAAATTGAGTATTACGTTCCGAAACTACTGAGAAATACACTTTAGCAAATATGCTTCTCAGCGGTCTCGGGATATTTGAATACTCAATTATTAACTTTTTTTAGCATTTTACCCAGAAAGTAAAATACAAGGCGGAGAGCCCGAATAAATCCGGACACACTCCGCCTTTTATTTACATAATTATTTTCTAAGTCCTAATTTTTCAATAAGGGTACGATATCTTTCGATATCTTTCTTTTTTAAATAACCTAGTAAACCACGTCTTTGACCTACCATTTTTAACAAACCACGTCTTGAGTGGTGATCTTTTGAGTGTTCCTTTAAGTGCTCTGTTAGCTCTTCGATTCTTGCTGTTAAAACTGCGATCTGTACTTCAGGTGAACCTGTGTCGCCTGGGCATGTTGCGTATTCGTTGATAATTGCTGTTTTCTTTTCCTTAGAAATCATTTTAATTTCTCCTTTTCTTTTCAACCGCCGCGTACTAAGGAGAGGTCGGAGTGTCCTAAACCTGAGTATCGGCTAAAATCATACTTGCTAAGTGTAACATAATTGGATTATATTGTAAACACCTTTTTTTCCTAAGTTTTCCGCGTTTATTCCGCCTTATCAGCAAATTTTTCCGCTTGTCCCTTAATTAATTCTACATCATCAAAATAATTGATTTTCATAGCGGATTTTACTTCTGCCATGGTGCCTGCTGCTTCGTTTCTTGCTACTTCAGAACCCTTTTTCAGAATATCATAAATATCAGGAATCTGTTTTTCTAGCTCCAATCTCTTATTACGAATTGGTGCAAGCTCTTCTTCTAAAATTGCATTTAAGAATCTCTTTACCTTAACATCTCCTAGTCCACCTCTTTGATAATGACCCTTTAGCTCCTCTAGGTTTGGATATTCTGGTAAATATCTTTCAAAATGCTCTTCTTTACAGAACGCATCTAAATAAGTAAATACTGCATTTCCTTCTAGATTACCCGGATCACTTACTTTTAGGTGATTTGGATCTGTAAACATCTCCATAACCTTACTTCTTACTTCATCTGCTGTATCTGATAAATATATACAGTTTCCTAAAGACTTACTCATTTTTGCCTTACCATCAATACCTGGCAATCTACAGCAAACCTGGTTTTCTGGAATAAGGGCTTCTGGCTCAACTAAGGTATCACCATAAATGAAGTTAAATCTTCTTACGATTTCACGAGTCTGCTCAATCATCGGAAGTTGATCCTCACCTACTGGAACTGTTGTTGCACGAAAAGCTGTAATATCTGCCGCTTGACTAATAGGGTATGTAAAGAAGCCTACTGGAATACTTGCTTCAAAGTTACGCATTTGAATTTCAGCCTTAACGGTAGGATTTCTTTGCAATCTAGCAACAGTTACAAGGTTCATGTAATAGAATGCAAGCTCTGTAAGCTCTGGTATCTGAGACTGTATAAATAATGTAGACTTAGCAGGATCTAAGCCACAAGCTAAATAGTCTAATGCCACCTCAATTATATTTTGACGTACTTTTTCAGGATTGTCCGCATTATCTGTAAGCGCCTGCGCATCAGCAATCATAATAAATGTCTTATCAAACTCACCTGAATTTTGTAGCTCTACTCTTCTTCTTAAAGATCCAACATAATGTCCCACATGAAGTCTTCCTGTTGGTCTGTCACCCGTTAAAATTATTTTACTCATTACTACACCTTCCCTATACAAAATACTTATAAACTATGGACAGTATATGACATAAAATGAAAACATGTCAACTCTTATCTATGTTTTCCATAAATTCATTATCAATGTTGTAATACATCAAAAATATTTAAAGTAAAATATATAAGAGAATAAGCCTTTAATTAAACTGTTCCTGCAATACGTTCCATTTTTTCTCAAAATCTTTTGAGATATAAATTTGAGACTGGCACAAATATTCAAGCAATTTATTCTACGAGAATCCCTATTTGCCATGGAAATGAGACTTAAATTCGTGGAGCCCTTTGCGAACACGAATTTATTTCAAGGCTCATTGAAATGCTTGGCAAAACTGGATTTGAGTGGAATAAATTGCTTGAATATTGGGACGATTATCATTTTACACTTACACACAATATTTTCAAAAAAAGAGCTAACCATGCAGGCTAGCTCTTCATCATTATGTATTTTTTTAATCTTTTATGATACTTACGTATTTCACAGGTGTTCTATAGTTGTACTTAGAAATCTTAATTCCTGTCTTTGGACTACTCGCATGGATTACCTGGCCGCCGCCAATATACATTGCAACGTGGTTAATGGTTCCTGAGCTATTTGTGTAAAATACTAAGTCGCCTGGTTGTAAGTCTGCGGCTGTAATTTTCTTTCCTTCATTTGCTTGCGCTCTAGAAGAGTGGCTTAAGGAAATGTTGAATTTCTTGTATACAGCTAATACAAAGCCAGAGCAGTCTGCTCCTTTTGTAAGGCTAGTACCTCCCCATACATATGGGTTTCCAAGAAACTGTTTTGCATATTCCACCATGTCAACACGAAGTTCAGATACACCCTGACCATATAAAAGCTCACTCATGGTGATTGCTGTTTTAAGCTTGTCCTCAACTGTTACATATTCAGCGAACACATATGCATTTTCACCATCTACAGAAACAGTAACCCATTCTCCTACGGTTTCTACATATTCAAGTTCTTCATCTAGTGGTACCTGAGTTAAAACTGCACCATTTAAATCTGCGCTATCTCTTACCTTTAAGGCATCAACATTAACCCGTGCTATGGTATGTACAAGCTCTTTTGCTTTCATTTTAGCATCAGCACCCGTGCTTAAGAATTCTAAACTTACATATCCCTCTACTTCACCAGAAATGATATGCGCCCAGCCGTCTACCACATCAATGATTTCACACGCTGAATCTTTTGGCATCTTGCCAACTAGCTTCCCGCTGGTATCTGGTATAGCTCTTACATTTAAGTTTCCGCTTTCCACATCAGCAATACCGATGTTGGTATAGCCCCAAGAAGCTCCTTTTGCATCTTCTGCTGCTCGTAAGCATTCTTCCTGTGTAAATGATAATGTATATAAAGATGCAAGACCTGCGGAAGGTGTTACATCATGTATCGATGCTGTTTCACTGGCAAAAACGTCTATTGGTGTTATACATAAAAGTCCTGCTAGGCAAGTGCCTACGATTTGAACTACTGCTTTTTTCATTGTTTATCCCTTTTATTATCACTATGTATTTATTACAATTTTGTTACAAATTTATTATAAACACATAACAAAAGGTCTGTCAACCAATTTTCACCTATTTTCCATATATTTCCTGCCAATTTCCTTGTCTAACTCAATTTGCTTCTTTAGTTCCGCCAAGGAATTGAATTTTTTCTCTTCTCTTACAAAATCATAAAGGAAAACTTCAATTTCCTTTCCATAAACATTTTCATCAAAGTCATAAATATAGGTTTCTACATTTAAAACCTTTTCGTTTTCTTCTATGGTTGGTTTATAACCAATATTACTAATTCCATAAAAATGTTTGTTGTCCACCTCTACGCCAGAACAATACACTCCCTTTGGAGGCAATAGCTTTTCCGCTTCTGGAATCAGATTCACCGTGGGGAAACCTAGTGTTCTCCCAATTTGATTTCCACACACTACCTGTCCCATTATCAAATATGGAGTACCTAAAAGTGTTTTAACCTGCTCCATATTTCCTTTTTCCACTTCTTCCCTAATGCTTGTGGAACTTACTACTTTACCTTCTATGCATACCTTATCAATTATCTTTATCTCATAGCCATGCTCTATTGACATTTCTTCTAATAGCTGTAGGTTTCCTGCCCCCTTTGCACCAAAAGAGACATCATAGCCTGCTGCAATAAAGCCTGCGTTTAGTTGTTTTACGAAAACCTCTGAAAGAAAAGTTTCTGCTGGCATTTTTGCAGTGGTTTCATTCATCGGATATTCAACCAATACATCTACACCCATGGCTTCAAAAATTCTTCTTTTTTCTTTGGTTGTACTCAACTCTTTTCCATCAGAGTAACCTAAAAAAACAGCTGGAGCTGGTGAAAAGGTAAACACGCATGCTTTTAAGCCCTTATTCTTTTGCTCTAATATTTCATTAAGTAAACATCTATGACCAAGGTGGATTCCATCAAATTTACCTATTGCAACTGCTGTTTTTTCTTCTAGGCAAAAATCTGTGGTTTCGCTTATAATTTTCATATGAATTCCTACCTCTTTGTTACTCGTTTGTCAAAAACATTTTAACCGGTTTCATCCTATTTTTCTCTACTTCATACTCATATACACCGTAAAACTTATCCTGGGTATTATATACTCGTACTTGAAGCCCCTGAACCACTTGTAGCTGTTCTTCTATCTGATTTAGGAAAAAGGCATTTCCGTTGTCAATAAGCTTTGTATGCTCTTCTTTTACATGCACTGCCACTAAATCATAAAAAGCCGCATCTACATCCATAATTTTTTCTTGCACCTTCTCTTGGTCTCTAAGCTGTTCTAGCTGAGAAAGTGTAATTGCATCTTCTATGTGAAATTGCCCTACTCTTGTTCGTATAAGTCCTTCCATTGTTCCACCACAACCTAGTTTCTCACCAATATCGTGGCAAAGAGTTCTAATATAGGTTCCCTTAGAACAGGTTACTCTCATTCGTACTCTTGGCAATTCTATATCCAAAATCTCAATCCCATGAATTTTAACTGGTCTCGCCTTACGCTCTACTTCTTTTCCAGCTCTTGCTAATTCATATAGCTTCTTCCCATCCACCTTTAAGGCCGAATACATCGGAGGTATTTGATCGTAATCACCCACAAAGGAGGCAATCGCTTCTTCTACTTCCTTTTCTGTAGCCGAAACCTTTTCCTGGGTTAGAATTTTTCCTGTTGTATCCTGGGTATCTGTTGTAACTCCCAATAACAAGATGGACTCGTACTGCTTATCTTTGTCCGTTAACATATCACAAAGCTTCGTACCAGCCCCTAAACATACAGGAAGTACCCCAACCGCCTGCGGATCTAGGGTACCTGTGTGTCCAATTTTTTTCTGTTTTAATATCCCACGCATCTTTGCCACCACATCATGTGAGGTAAAGCCGGCCTCTTTATATATATTAATAATGCCATTATACATTAGCTTGTTCCTTTAACTGACTCTCAATATGTAACGAGATATTATTGATAATATCATGTATCGTGCCTTGCATCGTACAGCCTGCGGCTCTAACATGACCACCACCACCAAAGACCGTAGCAATTTTTGCTACATCAACCTTTTCATTGGATCGCATACTTACTTTATATTCCAAGGTCCTTATTTCATATAAGAATATGGCACAATCAACTCCTTTGGTATTTCGGAGCTGATTTACTATCCCTTCCGTATCAGAGGGTTGTAGATCATAAAAATCAAACATCTTTTTATCTACGCAAGTAAAAATACATCTTTCGTCCATAAAACGAACACTCTCTACAAGTGCACGTCCCATAATCTGATTCTGTTTATATGTTTTTTGGTAAAAAGTCTCTTCAATAATTTTTGAAAAATCAAACTCATATCTTAGTAGCTGCGCTGCTATCTCCAATGTCTTGGGGGATGTATTGGAATATTGAAACACACCACAATCATGAACTATGCCAATATAAAGCGCCTTGGCAATATCCACATCTAACCACTTCTCTTCTAATAGTCCAAAAAGAACCTCTGCCGTAGAGCTTGCAGTAGGAATTACATAATTTATATTCCCACAGCCGACCACATTGCTAATATGGTGATCAATATTTATTGCTTTTCGCGCAGTGTCAAAGAATTTCTCTGCTCCACCTAAGCGGTCCTTTGATGTATCCATTATTACAAACACATCAAAGTCCCCCTTCTCTTCAAAGGTAGAGTCAATATCTTCTATTTGCTTCATATCTCCAAATACCAAGGAAGGCTTTTCAAGAAACACCTTTACCTCAGTTTCCGGCATACTCTTTTGCAAATAATAGTACAAAGCCATACAGGAACCCACTGCATCTCCGTCAGGACGAACATGTGCACTAATAGCAACTCGTTTCGCCCCTGCTAATTCTTCTAAGAGATTCATGCTTCGTCTCCCTCTTCTTGTGCTTGTGGAATCTCACTAACTACTTCATTAATCATTTTAGACATATTAACGCCGTATTCAATGGATTGATCCATTACAAATGTTATATTTGGTGTATTTCTAAGATTGATAGTCTTTGCAAGCTGATTTTTTATATAACCCTCTGCGCTTTTTAATCCCGCATAGGTATCCTTTCTTGCTTTTTCATCACCTAAAACACTAATCCATGCCTTACATGTTTTTAAATCTGGTGCAACTTCAACTGCGACTACACTTGTAAGAGGGCTAATTCTTGGGTCTTTAATTCCTCCGCGAATAATCTCTGCAAGTACGCGCTGTACTTCACCATTTACTCGTGTGCTTTTCACACTATTTTTTCTCATTAAAATTCCTCCATGTCGTCAAAGGCTGCCGACTTTGAATCAAAGCCTAGCGAGGCACTTCAACCATGATATAAGCTTCTACCATGTCAAGTTCTTGCATCTGGTCAAAGCCGTCAAATACAAGACCACATTCGAATCCTGTCTTAACTTCTTTTACATCATCTTTAAATCTCTTAAGGGAACCTAATTCACCTTCGAAAATCAGTTTTCCTTCTCTAGTGATTCGTACTTTACAGCCTCTCTGGAAGGTACCATCCATTACATACGAACCTGCAATATTTCCAATGGCAGATGCTTTGAAGATTTGACGAATTTCTGCGTGACCAATAACCTTTTCCTCAAATACTGGATCTAGCATACCCTACATTGCTGCTTCAATATCTTCAATCGCTTGGTAAATAACTTTGTAAAGACGGATATCTACGCCTTCGCGTTCTGCTGTTGCTTTTGCTGCAACATCAGGGCGAATGTTAAATCCGATAATAATTGCTTTTGAAGCCGTTGCAAGCATAACATCAGATTCGTTGATTGCACCAACACCACCATGAATACACTTAACTACTACCTCTTCGTTAGAAAGTCTGGTTAAGCTCTGTTTAACTGCTTCAACACTACCCTGTACGTCTGCTTTTACAATCAGGTTCAATTCTTTTAGGTTTCCTTCTTGAATCTGAGAGAATAGATCATCTAAGGACATACGTGACTTGGTTTCCTCTAACATCTTTTCTTTGTTTTCTGCTTTGTATGTTTCAGCAAAGGTTTTTGCTGTCTTATCATTATCATGTGATATAAATACTTCGCCTGCGCTTGGTACATCAGAAAGTCCTAAGATTTCAACTGGTGTAGAAGGTCCCGCTACTTTTACCTGCTTACCTTTATCATCAATCATAGCTCTAACCTTACCGTAGCATGCTCCTGCAGAAATAAAGTCGCCTACGTGAAGTGTACCCTTTTGAACTAATACAGTCGCTACCGAACCACGACCTTTATCTAACTCGGCTTCAATTACTAAGCCTCTTGCTCTTCTGTTAGGATTTGCTTTTAGCTCTAAAATTTCGGATGTAAGTAGTATTGTCTCTAATAGAGTTTCTATACCTTCACCAGTTTTAGCAGATACTGGAACGAACTCTGTATTTCCACCCCAATCAGCAGAAACAAGTTCATATTCTGTTAACTCTTGTTTCACTCTTTCAATATTAGCACCTGGTTTATCCACTTTATTTACTGCTACAACAATTTCAATGCCTGCTGCTTTTGCATGGTTAATAGCTTCTACGGTCTGAGGCATAACACCATCATCCGCAGCAACTACTAAGATTGCGATATCTGTAGAGTTGGCACCTCTCATACGCATAGCTGTAAACGCTTCGTGGCCCGGTGTATCTAAGAAGGTAATTTTCTTACCGTCTAAATTTACAGTATAAGCACCTATATGCTGTGTAATACCACCAGCTTCTTTATCGCTTACACGGGTTTTACGAATAGCATCAAGAAGAGAGGTTTTACCATGGTCAACGTGACCCATAACACAGATTACAGGAGGTCTTGATACTAATTCGTCCTCTGTTTCATCCTCTTCCTTTAATAACTCTTCAATAACATCAACTTTTACTTCTCTTTCACAAAGAATCTCATATTCCATTGCAATATTTTCTGCATCTTCATAAGAAATTTCCTGATTAACTGTTACAATCTGACCCTGTAAGAATAATTTCTTTACAATCGCAGATGGCTGTAATTTCATTTTTTCAGCTAATTCTTTGATGGTAATTACTTCTGGTAATACAATTACTTTGATCACTTCTTCTATGATTTCTTCTTTTTTCTTTTCAGGCTTAATAAATCTACCTGGTTTTGCAGCTAAACTATCTTCTGTTTCGAAAATCATATCTTTTTTAGAACGTTTATCTTTTTCTTGACTTAAACGACGTTTTTCTTCTTCTCTATGCTTTTCTGTATCTTTAATTGGAGTTTCTGTTGCAAAGCCTTTTGATGCTCCCGGCTTTTTAAATCTATCTTGCGCTCCTTGGCCGCCTCTTGAATCGCGTTCTGAATTGTTAAAAGGTCTATTACCACCTTGACTATTGTTGCCACCACGGAAGCCGCCCTGATTATTGTTAAAACCTGGCCTAGCGTTTCCACCATCTCTTCTAGGTCCACCCTGTGACTGGCCTTGACCTTGGTAGCCTCCTCTGTTTTCACCGTTTTGGTTGTTGTAAGGACGTGCATAATTTCCACCCGCATTATTTCTATCTTGGTATGGTCTCTGACCACCTTGAGAGCCTGCATTATTTCTATCTTGATATGGTCTTTGACCGCCTTGAGAGCCTGCATTATTTCTATCCTGGTATGGTCTTTGGCCACCTTGAGAGCCTGCGTTATTTCTATCCTGATATGGTCTTTGACCATCTGCATTTTGTCTGTCATAGCTCTGACGTGGTTGCTGGCTTACCGGTCTTTCCTGCTGTCTTGGTGTTTCACGTTCCATAGCAGGTGCACTTACCTTTACTTCTTCCTCTACTGCTGGCTTTGCAGTTTGGGTACGAGAAGAAACCATCTGTACACTTGGTGTTGGCGATGGTGGTGTTAAAGGTTTAATTGGTGTTCTAGGCTGCACTGGTGCTGGCTTTGTCTGCTGATTATAGCCCCCCTGAGGTCTACTTTGAGACACGCCTTGGTTTGCACTTTGTCCTTGGTTTGGCCTTGGTTGTGCCTGATTATTTTGTGGTTTTCCACCTGGCATTTTTGAATTCTGAGGATTGCTCACAAAAATAATCTTTTTCTTTTTCTGTGGTGCATCCTCTTGGCTCATTTTATCTTCTATCACTTGTTCCGCCTTTACTTGTATCTTTTCTTCTGTCGATTTTGTGCTGGCTTTTACACCGAATTGCTTTCTAGCTAAATCTGCTGCAGAATCCTCAACTGCACTCTGCGCAGCCTTAACCTCTATTCCTTTATCCTGTAAATAGGATATTATGTCTTTGCTTTGTGTATCTAGCTCTTTTGCAAGCTCATGTACTTTAATTTTCGCCATGCGTACTACCTCCTAGTTTTTCCGATTCTTCCAGTTGTTTCATCATCGCTTGTGCAATGCCATCATTAACAATTGCTAACGATGACCGTAAGTCTTTCCCCATGGCGTGCCCTAATTCTTCTTTGGTACCATATATGTAAAATGGTACTTCATAAAAAGAACATTTATTGGAAAATAACTTCTTGGTGTTGTCTGAAGCATCGCTTGCTACAATAACGAGCATTGCCGAGCCGTCCTTTACCGCTGTTTCTGAGGCAAATTCTCCGCTCACAACATTTCTTCCTCGCGCTGCAATACCTAGCAAGGACAATATCTTATTTTGCTTCAATCTCTTCAAACTCCTTTTCTAAAGCGTCATACACTTCTTCTGGAATACTCATTTTGAAAGAACGCTCAAGTCCCTTACTTTTCCTTGCTCTCTTCAGACATTCTTCCGATATACAAAGATATGCGCCTCTTCCATTTTTTTTACCTGTTACGTCAAGAACAATGCTTTCCTCTGCTGTTTTGAGAACACGCATCATTTCCTTTTTGCTTTTCATTTCGCCACAACCCACGCACTGTCTTAATGGGATTTTTTTACTCATTTTCGCCCTCTTCTACAAATTCACCATCAAATTCTTCTTCATCATCATAATCATCATAGTCATCTGCATAGTCTTCATAACGGAAGCCTGGTGCGTCTTTTGCCTGTGTTTCAGACTTAATATCTATTTTGAATCCAGTAAGTCTTGCTGCTAATCTTGCGTTTTGTCCTTCCTTACCGATTGCTAAGGATAGCTGATAATCAGGAACCACTACTTTTGCTGTCTTTTCATCTGGATCAGCAAATACTGCAACAATTTTAGCAGGAGATAATGCATTTTGAATTAGGTTTCCTGGATTTTCATCCCAGTTAACAATATCAATTTTCTCTCCTCTAAGCTCTTCTACTATGGAATTAACTCTTGCGCCATTCATACCTACACATGCGCCAACTGCATCTACGTTTGGATTGTGACTCCAAACTGCAATTTTAGTACGACTACCAGCTTCTCTGGCAATACTCTTAATTTCAACAGTACCATCCTTGATTTCTGTTACTTCGCCTTCAAACAATCTCTTTACAAGTTCTGGATGTGTACGGCTTACATTGATTCTTGGTCCCTTTGGAGTATTCTTAACTTCTACAATATAAACTTTAATTCTTTCGGTTGGTTTAAACACTTCACCTTTTACTTGCTCTGCTTCATTTAACATTGCATCCGCTTTTCCTAAGTTAATGCTAATGTTCTTTCCTACATAACGCTGTACTACACCAGTAACAACATCTTTTTCTTTTTCAAAATACTGATTGTAGATAACGCTTCTTTCTTCTTCACGAATTTTTTGTAAAATTACGTTTTTTGCATTCTGGGTTGCAATACGACCAAATTCTTTTGATTTGATTTCTACGTTTAAAACATCTCCAACCTTTGCTTTCTTAGATAATTCCTTGGCATCTTCTAATGCAATCTGTAAGCAATCATCTTCAACTTCATCATTTGTTTCTACAACTTCCTTTTCTGCATAACATAAGAAGTCACCAGTTACTCTATCCATTTCCACTTTAATGTTATCTGCTTTTCCAAAGTGGTTTTTACATGCTGTAAGAAGTGAATTTTCGATTGCTTCAAATAAGGTTTCTTTGCTAATCTCTTTTTCTTTCTCCAGGATGTCTAATGCTTCTATTAATTCTTTATTCATTTTCTCTTATCCTCCAACTTCCGTCTCTCTTAAGACGTCTCTTATTTAAAAATCAAATGCTAAACGGATAAGTGCTACATCCGCGCGCATAAAACTTTGTTCTTCTTCATTTGTTATTGTTATCTGATTTTCATCAAAGCTTGTTAATATACCTGCAAATTCCTTACATTTATCGATTGGCTTGTAAAGCTTAATTTCTACTTCCTGACCAATACTTTTTTCCAAATGCTTATCTTTTTTCAGGGTTCTTCCGAGTCCCGGACTACTTACTTCTAAAATATAAGCATCCTCAATAAAATCATCCTTATCCAATGCTTCGGATAGTGCTCTACTTACATTTTCGCAATCGATAATGTTAACACCTTCGGTTTTGTCAATAAATGCCCTTAAATACCAATCGCTACCTTCCTTCACATACTCAATGTCATAAATCTCTACATTGTTCGCCTGTGCAATTGGAGCTAAAATCGATTCTGTCTTGGCTTCATACACATCTCTTTTTGACATTCATTCACCTGTTCCTTCCATATTCGTATTGAACATTGTTCACATAGGAGGCTAGGTACTTGCGGATTGCTACGCGCTGCGCACTCCCGCAATCCTAAAAACATTCGAAATCCGCCATTCCTGGCTACTTTCTCATGTCTTTTACGGGTCTTAAATCCCTGGTACCTTAGCACAAAATAAAGAGTGGCGCTCTGTCCACTCTTATCCTTTATCATATTTAATTCTATTGCTAGTATAGATGTTCGTTACTGATTTGTCAAGGGGTTTATTCAATAAAAGGAGCAACTATCAGGGTGATGATTTCATCAACTCGTATAGTCGCTCCGCCATTAATTCTGCCAATTTTCTATTTAGTTAGTTGTAAGGACAACAACCACCATCTCTTTTTTCTATTTTATATTCTACGTTAAAGCCTATTGGAAATGCTGAACATATTCGTTCAAACCTAACTTCAGTAAACTCTGTTCTATTTCCAGTATGGCAAACTGGTGTTGCGCAGTAAGTCTCTCTATATAGCATTTCCTCCCACCCAAAGCAAAAAGCCTGAGATTGAAACGGTGTGGCTAACATTATAACTGCTAAACATAAAGCCCCTAGTTTTAAATACCATTTTCTTTTCATGTATTACCCTCCTATATTGGCAGAATTAATTTACTAATTAAGTAGGAATTATCATTCCATCAACCATACGGATATTTCTATCTGCCATAGCTGCTAGTTCTTGGTCATGAGTAACCATAATGATTGTCAGACCTTCTTTATTAAGTTCCTGCAATATATTCATGACCATCTGCCCATTTCGTTTATCAAGATTTCCTGTAGGCTCATCGGCTAGCAGAATTTTAGGGGTATTGGCAAGAGCCCGAGCTATTGCCACCCTCTGCATTTCCCCACCAGAAAGCGCCGATGGATGCAAACCATATTTATCGTCAAGCCCGAAACGGTCAAGCAACTCCTTAGCACGTTTTTTTCTTTCTTTAACCCCAATACCAGCGTATCCCAAGGATAGGGCTACATTTTCCACCGCATTTAGTTCACGCGCCAAATGAAATGATTGAAATACAAAACCAATATGCTTGTTCCTAAATTTCGCTAGTTCCCAACTACTCAGTTTGCTGATACAGATATCTTCAAAATAATATTCTCCGTCTGTTTGGCCATCCATGCCACCAATAATATTTAGTAACGTACTTTTACCACAGCCCGATGGGCCTGTTATTGCGACAAATTCCCCGTCCCTAATTTGCAAGGAGATGCTTTTTAGCGCTTCCATTTTATTATTACCATTGCCATAACTCTTTACAATGTTTTCCATTCTTATCATAAGCCCCTCCTATTGTTCATCCTTTAGCGTTGTCGCCACATCTTTGGCTTTGACAGCATACATACCTAACAAAACCGATAAAACGCTGAACGCTATAGCTATAATTACCACTATGACAATTCCTACAACATTAATCTTTAGTTTGCCTGTATAAATAATTACTTTCTTTAGCATCGGTGAAACAATTATTCCCATCATACCACCAACCAATAATACGCTAAAAACTTCTATAAATGTTTCGGTGATAATTCTAAAAAGAGTAGAACCATAGGCAATAGATACTGCCATATAATGTCGTCGTTCATTCAAAATCAAAAACATAGAACCTGCACAACCTATTCCAGAAAGTACCATAATACTGATTGATAGTGTCATCCATCGATCCATATCATAACTAAAATCATCCATCTCCCTTTTTAACTCAAGATAGGAATTGTCAACTTTAAAATTAAAAAGCTTATTAGTAGTATTTAGCTCGCGTAGCAATTGAGCAACAAGATCCTCTTGCCATTCTTCATTGCGATAACGGAGAAATAGGACGTTTCTTAATTGCACATGTATCTCAGAGGAAATAGCATCAGGAATAGTATTATCTTCAATTGGCAGAATCAACGCATCTGCCATATCGTAACCCGATTCACCTATTCTATCAAACATTATTGTTTTTTTATCCTTGGGCATAACAATTTCGTATGGATATGACTTGTCACCAACCCAAAGTTGATTATCATCCAGAAATATTTCTATCCCCAAGTAAAACAGATTGACTTCTCCATCTGATCTCACAACTTCTCCCACTTCAAGTAGGGCCTGATAAGCAGCCTCACCCAAATAGGCCATACCTTGAGTACGAGCAAACCCATACAAAGAAAAAAATAATTTTTCATTCATAAAATAAACATGGGTGTAAAAACCAGCTTCAGGCTCAACTCTAAAAATATTGTTATGAAAATCCATAGCAAACAACAAATCTAGATTTCTTGTGTATCGTTCATCTTCAGTAAGCCTACAATATGTATCATAGGATATGGGATATTCATAATTTGAAATAAGTTCTTCAATCTTTAGTCCGCTATATAGCTCAACATTAAACTCACCTTCGACACTACGTCGCTTACTTTCCTGTAGCATTTGCTCACTAGTCATTCTAAAATTCATACAAAGGACAAAGAATCCCACCCCTAGCATAAAATTAATCATTATAATCAGATATATCAAACAGTGTTTACGTAGGTTGTGGAAGATTCTATCAATTGAGTATCTCATTTCTATCTCCTCCCTTACGCCTGTCTCTTTAACAATATAGCTATTCCTTGCTTCCTTAAGCTAAGGCAATAAGAGACACTGCCAGTTAAAACACCAATCAATAATCCACCTACCCCTACCTGTAAGATAGTGACAGGCTGTAAATAAATGACCGCTCCCTTTATCAAGCCAGCGACTCTACTATATAACAAAACATCAAAAAGAAAGGCAATCAACATCAAACTCAGATTTCCAAGGATAACCTCAACTCCAACAATTATGTTACTTGCTCCAACAGCCATTCGAACTGCCATCTGGTATCGCTCGCTGATAATCTTGCCAAATAAAATAATAAACCAGTTAATAATGGCAAATCCAATTACCAATGCCGCTCGAAAAATACGATATTGATTTACTGCTTGAATGGATTCGTAATAAACTTTTTCCTGCTCTAAGCCCGTTTGAGCTGAAATGTTATCTTCTCCCGGAAAAAGTTTGAATGACAATATTTTGGGATATGATTCATCTTCACTATAGGTTATAATCTGATATTGAATTCGACCATTAGTACCAGAAAATAACTCCGATGTCATATTATAGGGAACGAAGATGCCACCATAAACCCTAGGTGCACGGATAACTCCTTGAACTCTGTATGTATCACCCAAAATCTGAATGGTATCACTCGTTTTTACACCATTCTTCGCCAATCTACTTTGGTGACCAATCAGGCACACCTTTTCGCCATCCCCAACATAGTCTTTTCCCGAAAACATCTCTCCTGACAGTAACTCATAAGCATTTAGATCTAGATATTCTGCACTAATCCCACACACCCCTCCCGAGTAGAACTCCTTATCTGCATAGATAATCTGTCTTTCAAATGCACAGAAACCAGCCATATCAAATAGCTTTTTTTCCATACAACTATTGATTGCCGCATACATCTCTGCTTCCTCTTTATAATTCATAATATAGTCAATAATCGCAATATGTGAAACATCAACAGAAGTAGACATACGGCTGTCTGCCAGCAAATCATTCATATCATTCAGCGCCATCAATGGGAAGAATATACCTATCACCATTGTAACCAGCATGACAACACTTAAGAATTTATTATATATAATTTGTTTCCATATATTTTGAAACAAAAAAATTATTCTCTTCATAAGTTTCCTTTCGCACGGTAAAAGATCCCATTTTCACAATCTGATATATAAAGGTTCCCCTCCTCATCTATTGCCATATACATATGCAAACTCGCCCGTGGCAAAGATAATACAGTTGTCATCTCCTCGTCCTCTAGTGTGTAACAGTGAATATAACCAACTCCTGCTGATATCACATAGATACTGTCCTTCCAGCAAGTAAGAGCTACTGGTACATATTTATCTTCTAGTCGTGCAATCTCTTTTACTTTATTGGACTCAACTTTATAAAGGATATTTTTTCCTGACTCAGCCGAATATTTGTGCTCTTCTACATGAAATTCAAGCATGTTTGCAAAATATACCTCTTCACTGCTTGAGCACAGATAACCAATTATATTTGTCCCGAGTTTATTTTCTTCTTGATTATTTATTGTGTATATATAAGCATCATTAATATCTGGCGAAAACGTTGATACATATATAACACCTGCACTATCTACCGCAACGCTTAAGTATATTCCCATACCCTGCTCTGAAAGGAGTGAATCAAGATAATATACTTCGAGAAATTCAAAGTTCGAAGAAAATCTCTGTACTCTGTTGTTTCCACTGTCCAAAACATAGAAAGAATCATCCGCAAAAGTAATATCCCTTGGTCGCGAAAAATTTCCTTCTTCCATTCCCAACGTTCCATACGACTCTATCATCTCTAGTTTCTTGTCATATCTCATAATGCAATGGTTTTCCGCATCACATACATATATGTCATTGTTATATATACAAATTCCAGCAGGACTTGCCATCCCCATCTGGAGCATATCCAGTTCTTCCACCTGATATTTCTCCTGCGAAATTGGACTATCTATTAATAACATTTGTTTTGGGGCTTTGCCACAAGATATAAGAAATAGACATCCAAACAAAACAAGAATCATTGTTTTAATTATCTTATACATATCTGACCTCCATCAGTTTCAGTGACCACAACAATCTGATTATTGTCCCACTATTTCATTCATCAATGTTTCCAATGGAACCTCACCTACTATTTTATAAGTTTCATCTTCCTGCAAGACCAAGAAAGAAGGATACCACTTAATTCCATATACTAAACGAAATAGTGCATAGTCATCCTTAAAATGGAACGGTTCTGTGTCATCATACTTATATAAGTAATGCAAATCAAAGTCTTTACTTATGTCTTCGCTGTTTAATATGGCATCCGCTGCTGCACAATCAGGACATCCTTCCATGTAAAAGTACACTACTTGTTTTCTTGTTAAATCAACTAAATTAAATTCCCTCATCAAATATTGATTAGCATTTAGTTGAAGTTTTTCCAAATTATCTTGTAAATCAGTAATTTGGTTATACAACTTTTCAATTGTTATTTTTATATCTGAGTTATAGTACGTTATTCTTCCTTGATTATCAATTATGTAGGCACTTGGTGTCGAAGCCCCTAATGCTGAAATGCCATTTGTACTATAGCAATTTTCAGTATTAATATTATATTGTTCAAGCAAAGAAACAGGAATATTATCACACCATAAAAACGATATGCGTAAATCCTCCTCACTAAAAATAGCTTGAAGTCTCTCCGAGAATCTAAGAACATCTACACAACTTTGACAAGAGGCTGATAAATAAAATAATATATTATTTTTTTCTCCAAACGCAAAAGTTACACTGTTACCCTCAATATCAAAAATTTGCAATTCATTGAAAGAATCTCCATAGCGCAAATCAATCATATTTACATTTGCACTTGCTTTCTCTGCCTGCTTCCCTTGTATTTGGTTCCTTTGCCAAACCACAATAATGGATAACGCTATAATTACTACAAGAAAAAAACAAATTGAACTAATAAACACTTTCTTCTGTACCATTCTTATTTCCCCCTCTTTTGTTACAACACTTGCCATAATTAAAATGTACTGTTTCAAAGCATATTTATATAAAATATATTGTATCATCCATCGTCATGATATTCTATTATTTTTCATCGCGCGACATGATTCATGCCTATTTAACCCCCAAAAGGAGCGAGCTCAATGTTGTCAAGACATTGAGCCTTCGCTCCTTTTGGGGTTATTACATATATAATTCTAATTCTGTTTCTCTATTCTTATAGCACAAACCTTATACTCTGGAATTCTAGCGTATTTATCAAGGGCTGCGTTGGTAAGAATGTTTGCATTTCCATCTGGGAAGTGGAATGGCATCCAGCTTTCACCTACGGAAACCTTTTCACCTACTCTTGCAGTAGTCATAAGGCTTCCTCTTCGAGAGCTTACTTTAACTAGTTCTCCATTTTCAATACCTAGTCTAGCTGCATCCTCTGTATTCATTTCAATATAGGATTTACCCTCTTTTTCCATAAGTCCTGGAGTCTTTCCTGTCATTGCACGAGTATTGTAATGATACAAAATACGTCCAGTCATAAGGATGGTTGGATACTCTTCGTCTGGAAGTTCTGCACTTGGAGTATAGTTTGCTGGATAGAACCAGCCTAGTCCTCGTACAAATTTTTCTGTATGAAGTATTGGTGTACCCTTATGCTTCTTGTCAAGACAGGGCCACTGCAAAGTTTCCTTATCTAGTCTTCTATGGCTGATACCACCAAAGGAAGGGGTAAGGGATGCAATTTCATCCATAATTTCTTCCGATGTCATTTGTGGCTGTTCATAACCCATGCGATTCATCAGGTCAATGAATATATCGGTATCTAAACGCATTTCTCCATCTAGCTCTACTGCTTTACGAACTCTTTGCACGCGTCTTTCTGTATTAGAGAAGGTTCCTTCTTTTTCTGCATAGCTTGTTCCAGGAAGAACTACATCTGCAAAGCGAGCTGTCTCTGTCATAAATAAATCAGATACAACTAAAAAGTCTAGGCTTTCCAAGGAATGCTTAATATGGTTTTGATCTGCATCTGTTACTACTGGGTCTTCACCAAAGATAAACAAGCCTCTAATCTCTTTTTTAATTGCTGCGCCAAATACATCGGTTGCATGTGTACCAGGCTTTCTATTTAAAGAAACGCCCCAGCTCTTTTCAAACTTCTGCACGGCTTCTTCGTTGGTAATCTTCTGGTAGCCAGGTAAATCCCCAGGAAGTGCGCCCATGTCACAAGCCCCCTGCACATTGTTCTGTCCACGAAGTGGATTTACACCACAGCCTGGCTTTCCAATTTTGCCAACCATCATAGCCATATTTGACATAGACATTACGCCCTCAGTACCGGTAGAATGTTCCTTTACACCAAGACAGTAAATAATTGGTGCTTTTGCTGCTTTTGCATACATTAGGGCAGCCTCTCTTAAATGATCTGGGTCTATATGACAAATTTCACCAACTACCTCTGGTGTATATTCTTTTACAATTTCCTTTAGCTCTTCATAACCCTCTGTTCTATTTTTGATAAATTCTTCGTCCACTAGTCCTTCGCTAATCATAACATTCATCATACCATTGGCAAATGCTACGTTGGTACCTGGTTTAAGCTTTAAATGAATATCCGCATTCTTAGAAAGGCCGATATCTCTTGGGTCAACTACAATTAGTCTTGTTCCATTGGCAACTGCCTGACGAATCTTCATACCTACAACTGGATGGGCTTCTTCTGGGTTTGAGCCAACAAGTAAAATAACATCCACGCCTTTTGTAATATCATCAATTGGATTGGTCATTGCTCCTGAACCCAGTGTCATAGCAAGACCTGCAACGCTGGCAGAGTGACATACACGTGCACAGTTATCTACGTTATTGGTCTCAAAAGCACATCTTACCATTTTCTGGAACATGTAGCAGTCTTCATTTGGTGAACGAGAACAAGCAAAGCCTGCAAGGGAATCAGTGCCATACTGCTTTTTAATATTGTTAAACTTAGAAGCAATAAGCTCCATAGCTTCATCCCAGGTTGCTTTTTCAAACTCACCGGTTTCTTTGTTTTTAATAAGAGGTGTTTTTAATCTTTCTGGAGAATGTACAAAGTTAAAGGAACCAAATCTACCCTTTACGCATAAAAGGTTACTGTTGGATGGTCCATCTACTGGCTCAACATCCACAATCACATTGTCCTTTACAATCAGATTATACTGACAGCCTGTTGCACAATGTGGACAGGTTGTCTGAACCTTCTTTACTTTTCCCACTTGGTATTTCTTTAGGTTTTTAGCAACAAGAGCACCTGTTGGGCATACTGTTGCACAGTTTCCACATGACTCACAGGTTGTTGCCTTCCAGTCTGGTCCAAATGGTGCATCAATTAAGGTTCTTGTACCAATTTTTCCATTGTGTAGAGCTCCATTTCCAGCCACCTTATTACAGGTGCTTACACATCTTTGACAATTAATACAAAGCTCTGGATTGTAAGTTAAAAATGGATTTTCTTTTTTCACCTCATATTTTGCTGCACTACCTTTATAACAGGATTCTGTTATCTCATATTCATTGGATAATGCCTGTAATCTACATTCACCTGATTTCGAGCAAGAAAAGCAGGATACGTTATGGTTTGCTAATAAAAGGTTTAAAACTTGTTTTCTACTTTTTATTACTTTTTCACTTTTGGTATTTACTACCATGCCGTCTGTTACCTGTGTATTACAAGAGGTAACTAGGTTTTCTTTGCCTTCGACCTCTACCACACACATCTTACAAGAGCCTACTTCATTGACCTCTTTCAAATAACAAAGAGTTGGTATCTCAATCGCCGCATCCTTTGCTGCTTCTAATATAGTAATGCCGGACTTTACGGAAAGCTCTACGCCATCAATTGTTATCTTTACCATTATGCCCTGCCTCCTTCTATTACTCCGCAACCAAAGTGATCACATCTTAAACATTTATTGCATTCCTGCATTGCCTCTTCATGTGAAAAACCATTTTCGATTGGTTCAAAATTTGTTTTTCTTTCACGTGCTGAAATATCTGTAAGATGAACTCTACCATAATGAGTTCTATCATTTTCCTTTGGTTTAGGAACTTGAATAACGTCCTTATATTTGTGATGGTATCCTAAATATTCGTCAATGTTTAGAGCAGCTATCTTGCCTGCTGCAATTGCTTTAATAACCGTTGCTGGGCCAAATACACAGTCACCGCCTGCAAAAATCTTGTCATAATCCTTTAGCTTACAGGTTTCATCTGCTTCAAAGGTTTTTCTTCTTGGATTGACATTATATTTCTCGAAAGACTCCGAAACAATATCTTGTCCAATTGCCATCAGTACGATTTCACATGGAATCTCTATTTCTGGCTTATTGGCCTTGGTAGAGGAAGGCTTGCCCTGTCTATCATATACGCTAATAATCTGTGGTTGTGCAACAAAGCCCCTTACATTTCCTGCCTCATCTGCTAAAATCTTTACTGGTGCATTTAAGGTCATTAGCTCTACGCCTTCTTCAATGGCACCCTGAATTTCATTTGGAAGTGCTGTCATATCAATTTGGCGTCTTCTATATACAACAGTAACCTCACTTGCATTACAGCGAATTGCAGAACGAGCACAGTCCATGGCAACATTACCACCACCTACTACTACTACTCTTTTGCCTGTATAATCAGGAATGTTTCCTCTCCCTATTTCACCAAGCATATCTACTGCGGAATAAGAACCATTACTTTTAACGCCTTCAACATTTACACTTTTTCCTGCCTGTGCGCCAATGGCAATATAGATTGCATGGTACTGCTCCTGTAGCTCTTCCATAGTAATGTCTCTGCCAATTGCTACATTATATTTTACTTCGATGTTTCCTGTAGAAAGGATTGCTTCTATATCTTGATCTAGTCTATCCTTTGGAAGTCTATAGTTGGGAATACCATAACGAAGCATACCACCTAATTTTTCTCTTTCTTCAAATACTACTACCTTGTGTCCCATTAAAGATAGATAATAGGCTGTGGTAAGTCCTGAAGGACCGCCACCTACGATAGCTACTTTCTTACCTGTTGCAACATTACATTCAGGTACCTGTACCTTATCTGCTGCAATTTGGTCTACCGCATATTTTTTAAGTCCTCTAATATTTACAGGACTGTCTATTAAATCTCTACGACACTTTTCTTCACATGGATGCTCGCAAATAAATGCGCAAGCCGTAGGAAATGGATTGTCATGTCTTATAAGATTAATTGCATCACCATAACGCTCCTCGCCAATGAGTGCAATATAACCTGGTATGTCTACGTTTGCTGGGCAATAAGAAATACATGGAACCTTCTGTCCCACATCTTCCTGACAACGTAGCTTCGTAATGTGGCTCATATATTCATCGTGAAATAATTCAACACTTTGAAGAACAATATTGGCCGCTTCATAGCCAATCGCACAGTCCGAGGTGTCTCTAATCATAGTGGCAAGCTCTACCATATTTTCAAAGGTAGCCATATCTGCTTTTCCATCTAAAATCATCATCATCATGTTTTCAACCTGCTCTAAGCCGTCCCTACAAGGAACACATTTACCACAGGTCTGGGATCTAGCACTTTGCAAGAAAGAAAGCTGCACTGCAATAGGGCATACCCCTGGTGGTGTTGCCTTTACTCTTTTCACAAATTTGTCTAAAAATTTTGTTGTTTTTTCATTCATTTCATGGGTTTGTAATACATTTTTTGAATACATGAAATCCTCCTCTATATCTACTTCTGAAATTCTATTATCCGGCCACCGTGATTATAGATATTCATCTTTTCACTTCTGGCAAAACCGATTAATGTCATTCCTTTTTCTTCTGCGAGCTGCACACTATTAGCGGTGGGTGCCGAAACACTAACTGCCATAGTAATTTTTGCCTTACATAATTTACTCATCATATCTGAGGGAACACGGCCTGATAAGAAAATAAGGCCATTTGAAAGATTGATTTTTTCCAGAAGCGCTGTTCCAATTACCTTGTCAAGCGCATTATGTCTGCCAATATCCTCGCAAAACAAATCCCTGCTGCCATCCTTGCTTACAAAACGTGCACTATGTGCATTACCTGTTTGGGCAAAAATGTTTGACTGGCAAGAAAACTGTTCCATAAGCTCTCTAATTTCCTTTAGGGAAACAACATATTTTTCTGTGCGCTTATATGAAACTTCCTCTGTTTCCTTTTGAGGTATTTCTTCCACTATAAAGTCTGCTTTTGCATCTTCTTCGGTAAGCGTCCATGTATAACCGCCACAAGTAATATCTACACCCTGCTCTGTATATAGATAACCAACTGCTAATTCCACCAGTGAAACCCTAGTACAATACAGCTTATCTACTCTGTCTTTATAATGAACACAAAGCATATACTCCGAAAGCATCTTATCCGTCTTTTGAAAAATGCCTTCTACTGTGGCTTTATGTATCATTACATCCCTTGTAATAGCCATTTTGTTTCTCCCTAAATTGCCTAAATTTTATGTCATAATTACTATACTTTATTCTACATGTAAATACAATTTAATTAATCTTTTAACAAATAAATTAATCTTTTAACAAGCTATTTTCTTGCGCATTCACCAGTTTTCCCCGACATAATAAGAATTCCGTGCTCTAATTCTGGCAATAAATATTCCAGCGTTTCCCTAACTGCTTTTGGACTTCCCGGCAGGTTAATAATAAGTGTTTGATTACGCATAACACTTACCCCACGGCTCAACATTGCTCGCTTTGTAATTGTCATACTATAGCTTCTTATTGCCTCTGCAATTCCTGGTACATTCTTAGTTGCTGCACGCAGAGTTGCTTCCGGGGTATTATCTCTTGGTGATAGACCAGTACCTCCTGTGGTAAAAATAACATCCACCTTTTCCACATCTGCAATTCTAACTAGCTCTTCATAAATAAGCTCTTCTTCATCCGAAATTACCTTATAGGATTCTACAATATAACCATTCTCTTCTAGATACTGTTTTATTATTGGCCCACTTTGGTCTTCTCTCTCGCCGATTGCACCTTTATCACTTAAGGTAAGCACTGATGCTATAAATTTATTCTTCAACATACATTTCATCTCCAACTGCTATTTCACCACCCTTTAAAACTCTGGCGAAAACACCTTCTCTCGGCATAATACAGTCCCCCACCTGCTTATGTATCTCGCAGTGGGAATGACACTGTTTACCAATTTGAGTCATTTCCAAAACCACCTCATTACAACGAAAAATAGTTCCAATTGGAAAACTCTTAAAATCAAAGCCCTCTACCAATAAATTTTCACCAAAAGCTCCATCCGCTACATTGGCTCCCCTACTGCGAAAGGCTTCTACCGCATCATAAGATAACAAACTTACCTGCCTGTGCCAATTTCCTGCATGGGCATCCTTCTCCAAACCAAATTCCTCTATCAATCGGCACTTCTCAATATTTTTCTTTGCTGTACCTTTTTGTTCACTTATACATACTGCAATAACTTTTCCCATCATATCTCCTTTCCAATTTGTGCAAACTAAGTCTCTGAACGTGTCGCGCGAACCAACTTACGTCCATATTGTGTCGCCGCCGGGCAACTTGCGTTTGTTATTGTGTCGCCGCCTGGCAACTTTGAGCTTTGCTCAAATTGCCGAGCGAACCAACTTACGTTTATTATTGTGTCGCCGCCGGGCGACACAATTAGCCACCGATCTGCACCATTTTTCTTTTATCTTCTTCACTGCCCTTTTCCTTATCCCTTAGGAAGTTATGTGCCAAGGGCTTATCTAATATCGCATTTTCAATTTCCAGTCTGATTTCCTCATCACTAAGGCCCCCTCTAAGAAGTGGTTTTAGCTCTATCCCATCATTATAATGTAAGCATAGCTTTAATCGACCTTCTGCGGTTAGTCTTACTCTATTGCACTCATGGCAAAAGCTGTGAGACATGGGACTAATAAAACCAATTCTGCCCTTAAAGCCTTCAAATTCATAATACCTTGCTGGGCCATTTAATCTTTCTTTTTCCGAAGCCTTTGGCTTGCCATAAAATTTTTCCAAGTTTTTAAAATTTTCGTCAGAAGGAATCCCCTCATACTGGCTGCCACAGCCAATGGGCATCAGCTCTATAAATCTTACATCAATCGCATTTGCCTTTGCTAGCCCAGCAATGGCTTCTATCTCTGTCTCATTCAGCTGTCTACTAGGAACACAATTAATTTTAAGCTTAAAATTCATTTTTTTGGCAACTTCAATAGATTCCATGACCCTTGCAAACTCATCTCTACCTGTAATCCGTTTGAAATTATCTGCCTCTAAAGTATCCAAGCTGATATTTACACTTTCCAAGCCACCATTTATCAACTGCTCTGCCATATCTCCCAATAACACGCCGTTGGTTGTCATCGCAATTTCTTTTATTCCTTCACATCCTCTATGAATATCATCAATAAGCTTCACAATATTTTTTCTAACCAGCGGTTCTCCCCCAGTTATTCTAATCCTTCTTACACCGAGTCCCTCCATGATTTTTACCACACGGTATATCTCTTCCAGTGTCAATATTTCTTCATGGGGAATACAGTTAACGCCTTCCTTCGGCATACAATAGCCACAGCGAAGATTGCATTTATCCGTTACAGATATTCTTAAATAATTTATATTACGTCCAAAACTGTCTTTCATAATTAATCCTCTATCCCTTCAAACTAATGTAATATCATTAGCTCATGCGTAGGAAGCTTAAGCCAAAGTGACTTTCCATCCATTCTCGTCCATGCATCCTTTGATACCTCGTATCGCATAGTGGACCATTCTTCCATGCACGTATTTCCCCTTTGTCTAAAAAGCAAAATCATAGAAAAGGTATCTTCAATTACTTTTATAATCTCACACTCTACTACATTATGTTCTTCCATACCCTCTACCACTTCAAAGAAGTGAGCACGAAAACCTACATAGGAGCCTTCTGGTTTCTCTAGCTTTAGCTTGATTCCCCAGTCTGTTGCAAAGCACTCACCGTTTTCTAAGCGCTCTATCCTGCTTAGGTTTTTACAACCCGTTAAGAGTGCTGCTGGAAGTGTCTTAGGAGAATGAAACAATTCTTTTTTTGCTTCTACTTGTATCATTTCCCCACGGTCCATAACTCCGATTCTATCACTCAACCGAAAAACCTCATTTCTATCATGGGAAACCAATATAACATCTTTTCCATAAGCCGCCATCACCTTCATAACTTCTTGTTCCATTTGCCATTTTAAGTGATTGTCTAGTGCAGAAAAGGGTTCATCTAATAAAATCATCTGCGGCTCTCCTGCCATAAGTCGTGCAAGTGCCGCCCTCTGCTTTTGTCCTCCTGAAAGCTGGCTAGGGTATAATTCTTCCTTTCCATCTAGTGCAAAGCGAGCTATATACTCATGGGCCTTTTTCTCATCCTCACTTTTTTTCTTAAAATGATTCTTTTGTATGGCACATAAAATATTTTCTAACACTGTCATATTTGGAAATAGGGCATAATCCTGAAACAAATACCCTACATTTCGTTCTCTTGCGGGGACATTTATCTTCTTTGCCGAATCAAACAATACCCTGTCATTTAAAATGATAACACCCTTATCTGGTGTTTCAATTCCCGCTATGCATTTTAGGGTCAGGCTCTTTCCTGAGCCCGATGCTCCCAAAATGGCAAAGCTTTCTTGCTTCATTTCAAATTTCGCTTTTAACTGAAAGCTGCCCAGTTTTTTTTCAATGTCTACATAGAGGCTCATACTATAACCTCACGTTTCTGATATTCTAACCAATAATTCATTAGAAGAATTGTGCTTATAGAAATCGCCATAATCACAAGCACCCACTGATAAGCTAGCTGTCTATTTCCACCCTGTACTGCTGTGTATATAGCCACCGCCATGGTTTGGGTCTTTCCCGGAATATTTCCTGCAAGCATGATGGTTGCACCAAATTCTCCAATAGCTCTAGCAAAAGCAAGAATAGTTGCCGCCCCAATTCCGGGCCAGCAATTCGGCAAAATAACTTTTATAATGATTGTCCACTCTCCAAGTCCCAAGGTTCTTGCCGCGTAGATTAAATTCTTATCCACCTGTTCTAGAGCACCTCTTGTAGTGCGATACATAATTGGAAAAGAAACTACTGTGGCCGCAATCACGGCTCCCTGCCACTGAAAAACCACACTAGCACCAAGACCTGCTAAAACCTTTCCTACCACTCCGTTGCTACCGAAAACAAGTAACAAGAAAAATCCCACTACCGTTGGCGGCAATACCATGGGTAAGGAAAATAAAGAATCTAGTATATTACGCCCTCTCTTCATGGAAACTACTAGCTTCGCCGCTAGTATTCCTAAAAAGAAGGTTACGAAGGTGGCAAGTAGTGCCACCTTCATGGATATAAATAAGGGTGAAAAATCCATATTGCTAACCATCCCTTTCCTTTACTTTGTTAAAGGTGTAAATCCATAAGATGCAAATAGCTCTGAAATACTTTCTGTCTGCAAATATTCTACAAATGCCGTTGCCTCTTTTTTGCTCTTAGATGCTTCGATAACGCCTGCTGGGTAGATGATCTTTTTGCAAGAAGCTTCTGGTGCCTCACATACCACAGTTACTTTGTTGCTGCTCATGGCATCGGTTGCGTACACAATACCACAATCTACTTCCGCTTCCTCAACCCAAGCAAGAACGGTTCTTACGTCTGTTCCATAGTTTGCCTTGGCAGAAGCTTCCTCATAAATACCTAAAGAATTAAAAATTTCTTCTGCATACTGTCCTGCTGGAACACTAGAAGGCTCTCCAACACCAATCATTTTTACCTCATCACCAATAATTTCCTCAAAAGATGATAAGGTACTTCCAGCACTACTAGGCACAATTAACACTACCTTATTTTCTAAAAGTTCAACAACGGAAGCCTCATCCATTAGCCTCTGTTCCTTTAATGCATTCATCTGCTTTGTTGCTGCTGAAATAAAAATGTCTGCTTCTGCGCCTTCTTCAATTTGAGTTTGAAGAGCACCTGAGCCTGCATAAGAAAACAGTAAGGTAACATCTGGGTTTTTAGTTTCATAAAGCTCTTTTATTTCATTACATACATCCGTTAGACTTGCTGCGGCAAGAATAGTTAGCTCGGTCTTTTTACTTTCTGTTCCTGCACATTCTGTTAAACTAACAAAAGTCATTACTATAATCAAAACACTTACTAATAATTTATTTTTTTTCATAATGCACTCCACATCATTATTTTTTATGGAGTTTGTCTTTGGTAATGACCGCTCTTTCCTCCGATTTTTTCTAACAGGCAGATTTCGTGAATTACCATAGACTTATCCATAGCTTTACACATATCATATATTGTTAGCAGTGCCACGGATGCACCGGTTAAGGCTTCCATTTCTACGCCCGTTCTACCCTTTAGCTTTGCTGTGCAAAGTACCTCAATTACCTGATCCTCTTGAAAGGAAAAATCTACAGTAACCTTGGTTAGCATAAGGGGATGACACATGGGAATAAGCTCTGAGGTCTTTTTTGCTGCCATGATGCCTGCAATTCTTGCTGTAGCAAGAACGTCTCCCTTTTTCGCCGTTCCATTTGTAATTGCTTCAAATACTTCTTTATTTACTTTGATAGCGCCCTTTGCAGTAGCCACTCTTTCTGTTACTTCTTTATCTGTCACATCTACCATAATGGCATTTCCCTGTTCATCCAAATGGGTAAATCCTGTCATATACGTTTCCTCCTTACCTGCTGTGGCAAGCCTTCTTCTACTTTCCAAATCCGCAATTAGGGAAATGGCATACCTCACAATTTAAGCAAAGCCCACCTTCGCCAAGGCTTTGTATTTTACTTGCTGTTAAATGCTCCCCTACGCAAACTCTTGGCAAGATTAGGTCAAAAATAGTTCTCTTTGCATACATAACACAACCGGGCAAGCCCATAATAGGAATCTGTTTTCCTTCAAACTCATAATAGGCAAGTAAAAACATGGCCCCTGGAAGAACAGGTGCGCCAT
>JAVBUZ010000069.1:0-5045 GCA_031554725.1 Lachnospiraceae bacterium
TTTTTTCTATCTGTTTCTAAATGGGTTGCAACATTTGGAATCACTAATAAATCTTGATTAATATTCACTAGCTTTGTCACAAGCTTTTTATCTTCCTTTACTACGGCTCTACCTGCTATGGATAAGGGTCTATCAAGCCAGGTAGACTGAATCATGCCACCGTACTTTTCAACATTTAATTTCAGATAGGCTTCTTCCACTGTCATGGCTGGATTTTCTTTTATCTTATAAGTGGGCGAGTCACTATGTGTCGCTACTGCATGAAAACCCTTTGGCGAAACTACTGGCAGAATAAAGCTGGCAAAAGAGGAGCCATTTCTTGTAGTGAAATATTTTCCACCATTTTCAAGCTTCCACTCCTCTGTCTCCAAAAGCTGAACATAGCCCTCTTTTTCATGCAACTCTTTTAAATTCTCAACTACATGAAAGGAACTAGGACTCTTTTCAATAAATTCTAACATATCCTTCGCGGTTTCTTTATACATACATATACCTCATTTCTTTTTACTTCTTAATAATCATTCTAGTCTTCGTCCAAGCTTTTCCCATATACTCAAGTGGCTGTAGCGTCACATTTTCTTCTGGCAAAAATCCTACTTTTTCATAGCAAGCAATTGCCGCCTTATTGTCGTCAAATACGATAAGCCTTACTTCTTTTAAACCAGCAACTTCAAAAGCATATTTCACTGCAAGACTTAGCATTTGATAACCAAGTCCTTTTCCTCTTTTTTCTCCATCTACGACAATGTACCTAAAAAATCCAGCATTCTTTTCATGTTCAATTTCCATTCGAAAGAAGCCTTCCAAATTCCCCTCATTATCGGTTGCGACAAATGCCGATTCATCGCCTTGTTCTCCTGCTTCTACAAGCTTCTCTTCCAGTAGCTTGGCTGTAAAGTTAAAGGGAATTGAATTTCCACTCCATTTCATATGGCTTATTTCGTCTGTAATCCATGTCCTAATAATTTCTAAATCTATTTTTTTATAAGGTCTTATTCTCATTTTTTAACAGTGCTCCTTTTGTATATTATCTCCTTGCTTGCACAAACTATCCTTATCGTTCATGTAAAGAAAGGAGTTATTTATGAAAGATAGTGATTTTACTGCATCCTTAGCAAAAAATACCTTGGATGAAATTCCTACTCCCAAAAGTGACGCAAAGGATATTGTTGGTCTTGTCAAAACCAGTGGTAAGGTAAGTGGCTACCAGCTATCTGACGGTTCCACTGTTACGAAAGAGGAAGGTGTTTCCCTAGCCAAAAATGGGGAAATAAGTGGTGTCGGTGTTGCTCATCGAAATGGAACTGAATATTTAAAAACCATCCCCGATGGTTCTGAAAACAATAACCTTGGTAACCTACCATCTATTTCTGGTTAAAAATCGTTTACACGTATTTTCTTCTTCAAAAAAATATTATAGTATGCAATAATGCAAAATGTAAAGCAGAGAACATACTCTGCTTTTATTTTAACCCCGCTGTAGATTCTTTATTTCTTCTTAAAGACTCTTTTTATCCATGCCACACTTACCTGTATCGGTCTTCTCACTGGACGTAAAAATAGCCACAGGTGGGCATAAAATATATATATCGGATTTTTAACTTCATATTCCTTCTTATTTCTCGTAAAAGCAATTAATTTTCCTTTTATCTGCTGGCTCTTTAGTGGCCCTTCTACTCTGATTTGATTATCTCCCACCATATAATAGCCATCCTTTTTTATTTTGCATACTCGGTGCAAAACTAAGGTGCCATCTTCTCGCCTAAATAGTACCACATCCCCGCGTTTCATTTGCTCTTTCGTAGCTTCTAAGATAACACTATCTCTATTGGGTACCAGCATCGGATACATGCTATACCCTTCGGGTTCTATCTGCACAGCCTTACCAGCCTCCAATAATTCAACCACATCTATTTTATGATCCACCAAAATCCTCCCCATACAGCAACCTTGATTTTTAATCTATTCTCCATATTGTAGCATTTTTAAAAATGAAATGCTATAATAACCTTATCTTGGCTCAGGAGGCTTTTCATGAAATTATGCAATAATTATTCTTTAGAAAAGATTGAAAATAAAACATTTCTGCTACCCTTTGGGCAGCTTATTGCAGATGGTCGCAGAGGGATAGAAATCAATGCTACTGGCGTCCTCATATGGAATGAATTATGTCGCGGTGCCAGCGAGGATGAAATTCTGCTGGTTTTAATAAAACACTTTCATGCCTCGGCTGAGGAAATACCACTTTTAAAGACGGATATAGATACCTTTCTTACAGCCCTTCAAAATAGTGGTATTTTACTAAATGATGCCATTATCTCCCCCCCTAATCACTATTTTTCTATTGGTGGTTTGCTTCTTGGTTATGCAGGGCCTGAGCAGTTAGTACATCCTAGCTTTAAAGACTATGAATGTTTGGCTGGTGCTCCCGACCAAATCATTGAGGTAATCTCTGGCTATCCCATGGAACGAAAGAACGGAGAGGTTTTCGTTCGCACAAAAGACATTATCATCATGGCAAATGATGATTCATATATTTTATTTTATCCTGGTACCGAAAATTTATTGGAATGTCATCTAAAAAAAGAAGGCAATCTCGCTACCTTTTATTGTCTTCCACCGTTTAACGATGTTCTATGTCAGGAGCTATTTCATGCCATTCGCTTTACCTATCTATTTTTAGCACAGAAGAAAAACCTTTTTGCTATGCACAGTGCTTCCATTTTATATAAGGATAAAGCTTGGTTATTCTCAGGTCGTTCCGGCACTGGCAAATCCACTCATACCAATTTATGGAGGCAGTTATTTCAAACCCCTATTTTAGATGGGGATGTGAACTTAATCGGCCTAGAAGCTGGAAAAGCAGTTGTCTATGGTATTCCGTGGTGTGGAACCTCAAACATCTATACAACCCAAAGCTATCCCTTAGGCGGCATTGTTTTCCTAAAGCAGCTTCCTACGGATGAAGTTCTTTCATTTGAACCAGATGACAAAGCACTTTTTACTATGCAACGAATGATTTCACCTGCCTGGACAAAGGAGATGCTAAAAGCAAACCTTAGCTTTGCTAAAATTCTTTCTAGCCTTGTTCCTATTTTTCGTTTAGGCTGTACTCCAAATCCTAGTGCCGCTCAGGTTATGAAACAAGAAATTGATAAACTCTAAAAGGAATTTATATATGCGCGCGAAACTAAAACATATTTTAACAAAAATAAAAGAAGGCCTATTACAAGAAATGTGGCTAGAAACAAAATGGATATATACCTATGCTCGAAGATACTGGAAATCCATGATTTTTTATACTCTTCTGGGACTTTTCGGAACCATTGTATCATTAGGAAGTAGCCTTGTTTCCCGAGACCTTGTGGATGTAATTACAGGACATCAAACAGGACTTTTAGTCTCCACTTTTTCTCTTTTCATTGGTTTGTCCATTGGTAACATTGTTGTTTCACAGATTTCAAGCTATGCCTCCAACTGGATTAGCCTTCATGTAGATAGCGAAATTAAAGCCGATGTCTTTGACAAAATTGTAGTTACTGACTGGGAATCTATCACCAACTATCACACTGGTGATTTGCTAACAAGGTGGAGCTTGGATGCCTCCAATATATCTAGTGGTATCTTAAATTGGCTACCTAACTTAGTTATATACACAGTCCGATTTCTTTCAACCTTGGGACTTGTTTTATATTATGATCCGACCTTTGCCCTTCTTGCCATGCTCGGTCTTCCAGTAAGCGCGCTTATGTCACGTACCCTGATGAAACGTATGAAGACCAACAATAAAAAAAGCGCCGCAATGAACGCTAAAATGTCTGGCTTTAACCAAGAAACCTTTTCCAATCTGCAGACCATCAAGGCTTTTGACCTGCTTAAGCTATATGGGCAGAGACTACGCGAGCTGCAACACGAATATATTACTATGAAAATGGACTTTCAAAAGCTTTCCCTGCTTACCTCAATTATAATGTCGCTTGTGGGAATTGTTGTTTCTTATAGCTGCTACGCATGGGGTATTTATCGTGTTTGGTCTGGGGTAATCAGCTACGGAACAATGACCATGTTTTTATCCCTGTCTTCTTCCCTAACCTCCACCTTAACCTCTCTCATTTCTCTTGTTCCTTCTGCTATCTCTTTAACCACCTCTGCTGGTAGGCTTATGGACATTCTAGATATGCCAAGAGAAGATTATTCAAAAGAGGAAGAAGCAGGTGGATTAAAAATTGCCTGTACGGAGCAAGGTGCTAGCTTAATCATTGAAAAAATGGATTATTCTTATCATACCGGAACTCCGATTTTTGCTGATGCAAGTTTAGAGGCTCATCCAAGAGAAATTGTTGCCTTGGTTGGCCCTTCTGGTGAAGGTAAAACTACTCTTCTTCGCATTTTACTTTCCCTTTTACATCCACAAAAGGGAAGCTGCTATCTTTTCCCTAGTAAGGAAAGGGAGAAGGCCCTTGAGCTTTCTCCTGCAACTAGAAAATTATTTTCCTATGTTCCTCAAGGAAATACCATGTTTTCTGGCACCATTTCAGAGAATATGAGAGCTGTTAAGCCAGATGCTACCGACGAAGAAATAACGAATGCCCTAAAGACTGCCTGTGCTTGGGATTTTGTTAAAAAGCTACCAGAGGGAATTGACGCAATGATAAAGGAACGTGGAATTGGCTTTTCAGAAGGTCAAGCACAGCGTCTTTCTATCGCTAGAGCCCTCCTTAGAAGATCACCTATTTTGCTTTTAGACGAAGCAACCTCTGCCTTAGATGTTAAAACAGAGCGACAGTTATTAAAAAATATAAGTACAGATGAGTATCCACGCACCTGTATTATTACCAG
Organism: Lachnospiraceae bacterium; assembly: GCA_031554725.1. Taxonomy (GTDB): domain Bacteria; phylum Bacillota; class Clostridia; order Lachnospirales; family Lachnospiraceae; genus JAVBUZ01. The sequence goes on from JAVBUZ010000069.1 coordinate 4,840, forward strand.
CCACCGACCTACCGCACTTGAGATATGTACGAAGGTCTATGCTCTAAAAGATAAAGCTTGCTATGAGCTAAGTCAGGACGAAATCCAAAATATTATTCAGGAATTTTAGCGCCCCCATGGCGCAAATAAAAAAGAGCTTGGAACTTCCAAGCTCTTTAACTATTCCTTATAAAGTTATCTTACCATCTAGTATCGTTTGGCCCTTT
>JAVBUZ010000209.1:0-3889 GCA_031554725.1 Lachnospiraceae bacterium
ATGAATGCACATATTGGTAAGCCTATCAATGCGCTAGAAGTATATCGAACGATGGACAAGTATATTAATAAATGATGCAGAAATCAAACTTTGAAAGGAATATTTTTTAAATAATGCAAAAGATTGTGGTAGGCATTTTGGCACATGTTGATGCGGGAAAAACGACATTATCCGAAGCCTTGTTATATGAAACTGGAAATATTCGAAAAATGGGACGGGTGGACAATAAAGATGCTTATCTAGACACATATCAATTGGAGAAGGAACGTGGAATTACAATCTTTTCCAAACAAGCCATATTTACATTAGAAGATATGCAGATTACGTTACTTGATACACCAGGTCACGTAGACTTTTGTGCAGAAATGGAAAGAACATTACAAGTATTGGATTATGCAATACTTGTAATTAATGGTGCAGATGGTGTGCAGGGACATACTTATACTTTGTGGCAGCTGCTTCAAAGATATAAAATACCTGCTTTTGTTTTTGTTAATAAAATGGATCAAAATGGTACCGATAAGGAGAAGCTTTTCAAGCAGTTACGAGAACGTTTAAGTGAAAACTGTATAGACTTTACAGCGGAGAACACAAGTGGCTTTTATGAAAGCCTAGCTCTTACAGAAGAAAGTAGCTTGGAACAGTTTTTAGAAACTGGGAAAATTGACAAAGAAAATATTAGTGAGCTTATTCTTTCAAGGAAGGTTTTTCCTTGCTTTTTTGGTTCTGCTTTAAAGCTACAAGGAATTAAAGAGTTTATTGCAGGAATCAAAAGCTATGCAAAGCAAAAGGAAGCATTAGCAGAGTTTGGCGGAAAAATTTATAAGATATCTCGTGATAGTCAAGGGAATCGCTTGACCTTTTTAAAGCTAACTGCCGGTACGTTAAAAGTGAAGGCAGCTATTGGCGACGAGAAAATAAATCAGCTTCGTAAATATTCAGGAGAAAAATTTGAAGCAGTTAATGAAGTAGAGGCGGGAGATATTTGTGCTGTAACAGGCTTAAATGAAACCTATCCAGGGCAAGGCTTAGGAATAGAGAGGGACTCCCAGCTTCCCATATTACAACCAGTTCTTACATACAAGCTAGAGTTACCAGAGGGCTATGATGCTGGTAAGATGCTTACTAATTTAAGACAGCTTGAGGAGGAAGATCCGCAGCTACACGTTATCTGGAATGAGAGTCTTTTAGAAATACAAGTTCGCATGATGGGTGAGGTGCAGATTGAAATATTAAAGAGTTTAATTGAGGAACGCTTTGGGGTAGCTGTAGAATTTCACTCGGGCAGTATCATTTATGCAGAAACAATTTCTGATACTGTAGAAGGCGTGGGACATTTTGAGCCTCTTAGACATTATGCGGAAGTACATTTGGTATTAGAGCCAGCACAGCCGGGAAGTGGTTTGCATTTTGAGGCAGATTGCAGTGAGGAGCTGCTGGCAAGAAACTGGCAGAGGCTAATACTTACTCATTTAGAAGAGAAGGAACATCGGGGTGTCCTAGCAAGATACCCTATTACCGATATGAAGATAACACTACGTGCTGGCCGTGCCCATCAAAAGCATACAGAGGGCGGCGACTTTAGACAAGCAACCTATCGTGCAGTTAGGCAAGGACTGATGCAAGCTAAATCAGTGCTTTTGGAACCATATTATGAGTTTCAGTTGGAGGTTCCAGAAAAAATGTTGGGTAGGGCATTAGCAGATATTGAAAAAATGTATGGCACCTGCACACAGCCAGAGCAAGAGGGCGGTATAGCCATCTTAAAGGGGCGTGCACCAGTTGCAACCATGCAAAGTTATCATAGTGAGGTTTTAGCATATACCAAGGGATTTGGGCGATTAAGCTGTGTATTTGGAGGATATGCACCGTGCCATAATGCGGCTGAGGTTATAGAGAAGGTAGCATATGATCCCAACAGAGATATGGAGAATCTAGCGTCCTCCGTATTTTGCGCCCATGGAGCAGGTTTTGTTGTAGAGTGGAACAAAGTAAAGGAATACATGCATCTTGAGAGCATCTTGGAAGAACCAAGCGTTAAGGGTGAAGAGGATGAAAAGAGAAATGTTATGAATGCACCAGCTATAGCAGAGTGGATAGACGACGAGGAAATAGAAGCAATCTACGCAAAAACCTTTTATGCCAATAAGCATGATAAATCAGCGTCTAATTCATGGCGTTTAAAGAGTCATAGTAAGAGTCATAGTAGTAATTATATTCCGCCCACCTCTCAAGTTTTTACCAAACAAGAGAAAAAGGAAGAATATTTACTGGTGGATGGCTACAATATAATTTTTGCATGGGAGGAGCTAAAGGAGCTTGCCGAAATAAATATCGATAGTGCAAGGGGAAGACTCCTCGATATATTGTCAAATTATCAAGGAATAAAAGACTGTACTTTAATCGTAGTTTTTGATGCATATAGAGTAGAGCGCCGAGAAGCAACGATTCAAAAATATCAAAATATCCATGTGGTTTTTACCAAAACAGCAGAGACAGCAGACCAGTATATTGAAAAATTTGCTTATCAAAACAAAGATAAGTACAAAATAACGGTAGCAACCTCTGATGGGCTAGAGCAGATTATTATAAGTGGCCAAGGATGTAACCTTTATTCTGCTAGAGAGTTTTATGTGGAAGTGCAACAGACTCAGAAAAAGATAAGGGAAGAGTATATAGAAAAACAACAAAAAGGAAGGATCTTTTTATTAGATTCTTTTTCAGAAGAAAGCATAGAAGACATAAAAGACAACTTAAATGAATAAAAAATCAATTTTTTGTAGAAAACTATTGCAAAATTTCTGAAAAATGGTACCATAGTACCATAGTGTTGTGTTAAGGTACTATGTAACAATGTACTGGGCAGGATGTACCAAGGGGAAAATACATTTTTGTGAGGAAGAAGGCAGATATGGTGTTGCAAGGGGAAGACGATAAATTGAAGTTGTGGAAGAAAATACTGCAATGGGCGATCATTGCTCTTATTGTGTTTTCAATGTTTGTGGATTATCATAGAGCCTTTCAGTATACCTATACCCAAAGCTACCAAGTAAGGTTAGAAGAAAATGCAACACAGGTGGCGTCATCCATACGACAAAAGATAAATGACGCAGTAACTACAGTAGAAACGATAGCTCCTGCTTTCTCTATTTATGAGGATATTCATTGTGAAGAAGCGATGGATATGCTAAAAAAGATAAGTCAAGAAAGCGAGTTTACGCGAATGTGGTTAACCAAGGCCAGTGGTGAGGCGCTTTCTTCAGAGGGAAATCCTTCCGATGCTAGTGGAAGAGATTATCTTGAGGATGCCTTAGAAGGAAATAGTGGTATTTCTAAATTACAAAATTCTCGTGTGAATGGAGAAAGAAATGTTGTAATCTATGCACCTATATATCATTCAAATGAGATTGTGGGTTTGGTAATTGGAATTTTTAAGATTGATGAATTATTAGGAATTATAGATATTAATTGTTTTGGTAGAAGTGACTATTGCAAGATGTTGGACGGATCAGGAGAAGTAATTCTGGAGGGTGTTAGCAGTGGCGAGGATTTTACGATAGGGAGCTATGATTATGTAGCTGACGTGGGAATTAGTGATTGGCAGATATATATTCAGATGCCAACAGATATAATTGTAGAGGACTTAAAATCTCAAGGCTTTTTTTACATTTTGATATGTATAAAGCTTATATTGCTAGTGGTATACTTTATCTTAGCAAGAAATAATATGAAAAAATCAATGCTAGAAAAAATGGCAACAACAGATTCACTTACAAGTATACTAAATCGCAGAGCGATGGAAGAAAAGGTGGATTATCACTTAATAAAGCACGCAGAGCAAAGGCATTTTTTATTAATTTTTGATGTGGACAAATTTAAAAGTATAAAT
>JAVBUZ010000225.1:0-23193 GCA_031554725.1 Lachnospiraceae bacterium
TTGAAAAGAATATTTTGCCATAAAAAAACCGACCTCCCAATCGTTAGATTTTTGGTCTAACTTTTGGGGGTCGGTTCATAATTCCAACGGTCTTCTAATTTTTTTATACTTATTTGTCTAATGTCTTCATCGTGGGGAACAATAAAACATCCCTTATCGCTGGAGAATTGGTCATAATCATAATCAATCTATCAATCCCAAAGCCAATACCGCCTGTAGGAGGCATACCGATTTCTAAGGCGTTTAAGAAGTCTTCATCAATGCTATTAGCTTCTTCATCGCCTTGAGCAATAAGCTCTTCTTGCGCTATAAATCTCTGTCTTTGGTCAATTGGATCATTTAATTCGGAATAAGCATTTGCCATTTCCCAGCCGTTAATGAATAATTCAAAACGCTCCGTATACTCTGGATTCTCTGGTTTCTTCTTGGTTAGAGGAGAAATCTCGATTGGATGATCCAGGATAAAGGTTGGCTGAATTAAGTGCTCTTCTACAAACTCTTCAAAGAATAGACAAAGGATATCACCCTTTTTATGTCTCTTTTCGTAGTGAACGCCGCATTTATCAGCTAATGCTTTTGCTTCTTCATCTGTTTTAATGTCATTAAAGTCAACATCTTTATATTTCTTAACCGCGTCAATCATGGTCAATCTTTCAAATGGTTTTCCTAAATCAATTTCATGCTCGCCATAGGTAATAGTTGTACAACCATGAATCTCCTGAGCAATATAACGATATAGGTTTTCCGAAAGATCCATCATGCCATGGTAGTCTGTATATGCCTGATATAACTCCATCAGTGTAAATTCAGGATTATGTCTGGTGTCTAAGCCTTCATTACGGAAAACTCGTCCAATTTCATAAACTCTTTCTAGTCCACCTACGATAAGTCTCTTTAGATATAGTTCTAAAGAAATTCTTAGCTTCACATCTTCATCTAATGCATTGTAGTGAGCAATAAATGGTCTTGCTGCTGCACCACCTGCATTTGATACAAGCATTGGTGTTTCAACTTCCATAAATCCCTGATTATCAAGGAATCTACGAATTGCACTTATGATTTTCGAACGATTAACAAAGGTTGTTTTAACGTCCTGATTCATTATAAGGTCTGTATATCTTTGTCTATAACGAATATCTGTGTTGGTTAATCCATGGAACTTTTCTGGAAGAATCTGTAAGCTCTTGCTAAGAAGCACAACTTCTGCTGCATGAATAGAGATTTCTTCTGTTTTTGTTCTAAATACTTCACCTTTGATACCTACGATATCACCCACATCATATTTCTTAAAGTCTGCATAGGATTCTTCACCAATAGAATCTCTTGCAACGTAAGACTGGATGTTTCCTTTTAAGTCCTGTACATTACAGAAAGAAGCCTTACCCATAACGCGTTTTTGCATAATACGACCTGCAATCGTTACTGTTTTTCCTTCAAGCTCTTCAAAGTCATCTTTTACATCCTGGCTGTGATGTGAAACATCATATTTTGTAATTTCAAAAGGATCTTTGCCTGCTTCCTGTAGGTTTGCTAATTTTTCTCTTCTAACCTTAAGTAACTGGTGAATATCCTGTTCTTGATTATTTTGTGTATTGTTCTGTGTATCTGCCACTTTTTAGCACCTCTTTAGTTAGATCTCTGAATTTCAAGTACTTTATATTTTAGTGTACCTGCTTGTGTTTCTGCTTCTACTATATCTCCAAGCTTACTTCCCATCAGAGCTTTTCCAACTGGGCTTTCATTAGAAATTTTACCTTTTAAGCTGTTTGCTTCTGTAGAACCAACGATTTTATATTCTAACTCTTCGTTGTACTCCATATCTAGAATTTTAACTTTACATCCAATGTTGATTCTGTCTAAATCCACTTCATCTTCAACAACAACTTCAGCATTTTTAAGGATTTTCTCTAATTCTTCAATACGAGCTTCAATATCACGCTGTTCATCTTTCGCTGCATCATATTCTGCATTTTCGGATAAATCGCCTTGTTCTCTTGCTTCTTTAATTTTTTCAGCAACTTCTTTTCTCTTTACTACTTTTAAATCTTGTAACTCATCTTCATATTTTCTCAAACCTTCATAGGTTAATATGTTTTTCTTTTCTTCCATGATAATCCCTTCCTGTATACATAATTTTATTTTGTGTCAATAAGGTATACCATGGTCAACATGACAACACGATGCCTAGATTAACGTAGGTATTATACTTAATTTTGCTCGTAGTGTCAAGGACAGACGTCTTTTTGTACCACATACTCTAGCTTAAATACTTATCCATTTTATGAGAAACATCCATTACATTTGTTAGAAGCGATTGTGCTTGTTCTGCATTTACACGATTCTGTTCACTTATTTCTGTGGACTGCTGTGATGCGGCGGTAACTTCCTCTGTTGTTGCAGATAATTGCATGATGTTATCTACGATTTGGTTATTTGCCTCTGATAAACTTTCAAGCATATCGTCTATTTCTGTAATATCTTGAACAAGCTCATTTACGTTGGTGTTCATATCGCCAAACTGCTTTGATGCTTCTACAATCATCTTTTCCTGTTCATCACTAACCTTAACCGATTTTTCTACAACGCCTGCCGTCGTGTTAGCATTGGCATTTAATTCATCTAAAATACTAGCAATGTTTTCTGTTTCTTTTCTAGTTTTTTCTGATAGCTCACGAATCTCTTCCGCAACTACCGCAAAGCCTTTTCCTGCTTCACCAGCTCTCGCACTTTCAATCGATGCATTAAGAGCTAAAAGATTGGTTTGAGATGAAATTGCAAAGATAGTCTGTGTAATATTTTTAACATTAATCGCATTTTCTTGTAATTTTCTCATAGACTCTGCAACCTTAGCATTGGTTTCTGCTAAAACATCTGACTGTTCTTTTAGTTGTTGCATAATCTGCATATTTTTATCATTCAACTGGCTTGACTGTTTTGCAACCTGTACCATATGTTCTGAACGACTTACTGTCTTTTCGATATTCTCTTGAATATTCTGAGTCATCACTGTCTGTGTTTGAATATTTTCAGCAGTTACAACGGTACTATCACTAATATCTCCAATAGAATGATTTACTATTTCAGAAGAATCTTTTACTTCGTTTACAATTGCCATTGCCTCCTCAGTACCTCTTCTTATTTCTTCTGCTATCTGCATTACATCATCCATCATAGCCTGCTGAGTTTTGGCCTCGGCTCTAACCCTACCAAGTGAGTCATTCATAAACATTTTTGCAAGCATTGTCGTATAGAAGGTAATAAATAGTATTACTAATATAGCTAACACTGCACATAGATTATCAACAATTGCCTCGCCTTCATACATATTTAAAACATAAATCTTAATTAATGTCATAATAAGGTCTGTTACAACAATTGTCACGGATGCTATAAGAGCAAACTTTGAATCAAAATATATAATATAACAAATAAGTGCCGATGTTGCTAAGAACATCATGAAATAGGAATTGAATTCCATAGTTATTATAATATTAGTAACTACTATACCAAAGAATGAAGCATATCTTAGTTTGGTAGATGACTTATCCTTCATATATATCAAGGTGTTGGTTAGAATTGAAATTACTATAAATGCAACCAAGCCTACCACATATGCTACACTACGCATATCTCTAACCAAGCCAACTAGTACCACCGTAAGTACTAACACATAGTAAACGATCATTGCAAGATATACAAATCTGTTTACTTTTCTTAGCTGCTCATTTTTGTCTGCATACAAATACTTTTTTTCTTCCATAACTGCTTTTCTCCTTCGTTTGCACAATATATTGATTTATTAAATATACCTATTACCATATTCTTTTGAACTTTTACATATATTTAGTCATATTATAACTATTATCAAACAATTTTACAATCCCTACTTATTGAAAAATCGACTTAATTGAAATAAATCTTATCTCTTTTCCTCTTGCGCATAAACGTTTACTTTCTTCATTCTCCACTTGTGTACTAATCCAAACACTTTCTTTGGGAATGGATAGGGGGGTGGTTCCATAGAGCTTTTCTCCTGCAATGGTAAGAAGCTTTGATTTTTCTGGAATATGTAAGCCTTTCAGATTATCCGCTATCTCTAGCATAAATCCATATTCCTCCGCCAAATACTCCTCCATATCTTTCCACTCGCCTTCATTAGACGTTACCACTCCTAAATATTTCGCTGTACTGGCGTACCTTTCCACAATTCTTTGTGCTTCCAGCTCTCTATCCTGAAAAATAACTAGGGCATCAAAGGCAACCTGCATATGCTCGATCAAGTAGATAAGCCACTCATAGGAAAGGGGTTCCTGTTCTCTACCTAGAAAGTGCTGTACCTCTTTATCTAGTAAATAGCAGACCCCACCACTTTCTGCCGGTACCTCCTGCATTCCTTGCATGTAGTTATTCCAATCCTGCCTTTTCCAAGGCTTCTTCTTATAGCTATATGCAGGCAAGTATACCTTCCACAGTGGAAGCTCGTCTTTGCCTCTTAAAAAGCTTTTTTCAATATGATACTCCCAGGGATCTTTTCTTCTTCTTTTCCCATTTCCTTCAAGGTTCATAAAAAAACAAACGACAGACAAATTTTCCATAGGCTCCTCCTCTTTGAAAATATGCTATCGTTTGTTGTTTTATTCTGGAAATATTTGGTCAAGTCCTATTAGTAGCTCTTCCATGTTTTCCATGCTATTTATCATTTGTCTATATCTTGCAGAATTAGGATATCCAGTTGTGTACCAGGCTAAGTGCTTTCTCATCTCTCTAACGCCCAGATACTCACCTTTTACCGCTTGCTGCAAGGCCGCATGTCGCCTTATTACTTCCTTTACTTCTGCTGGTGTTGGCCTGCTAGGAAGCACACCTGTTTCTAGATAGTGTGTTATCTCTTTAAAAATCCAGGGATTGCCTTGGGCTCCTCGGCCAATCATTACTCCGTCACACCCAGTTTGCTCCAGCATTTCTTTTCCACGCTCGCCGCTAGTAACATCCCCATTTCCAATTACAGGTATGGTCAAGGCTTGCTTTACCTTTGCAATAATCTCCCAATCAGCCTGCCCTGAATAATATTGCTCCCTTGTTCTACCGTGTACCGCTACTGCACTTGCACCACAAGCCTCTGCAATTTTAGCAATCTCTACCGCATTTACCTGGGCCTCATCAAAGCCCTTTCGTATTTTTACCGTTACAGGCTTACTTATAGCTCTAGAAACCTTGGTCACAATTTCCTCTACCAGCTTCGGATTCTTCATAAGTGCTGAACCCTCTTTGTTATTAACTACCTTAGGCACTGGGCAGCCCATATTGATATCTAAAATAGCAAAGGGCTTATCTTCAATCCTTTTAGCCATTTCCGCCATGATATCTGGATCCGAACCAAATAACTGCAAGGATACCGGCACTTCATCTGGATGGATTTCCATAAGCTCCTCGGTATTTTTATTATTATAGTAAATTGCCTTTGCGCTTACCATTTCCATGCATAGAAGCCCCGCTCCCTGCTCTTTACATAGCAAACGAAATGGCAGGTCTGTTACGCCTGCCATTGGTGCTAGTATCACATTATTCTCAAGTGTTACATTTCCTATGGTCAATTTACTCATGTTATTTATTGTTCTTCTCATAGATCATTCGTAGTCCATCAAGGGTAAGTGCACTATCATAAATATCTATACTTTCTGTTTCTTCTGCAATGGTTCTTCCCAGTCCGCCTGTAGCAACTACTTTTAGGTCTGGTATTCCTGTCTCTTCTTTTACTTTTTTAATAATATATTCTGTTTGTCCAATCTGACCATACATAAGGCCGGCCTGCATACTGCTAATGGTCTCCTGTGCCAAAATAGACTTTGGTATCTTAATTTCGATTTTAGGTAATTTAGCCGCCTTTTCCCAAAGCGCCTCTGCACTGATACGAATGCCCGGTGCTGTGATACCAGCCGCAAAGCTACCGTCTGCAGTTACAAAGTCATAGGTCGTTGCTGTTCCAAAATCAATAATTAGAATCGGCCCGCCGTATCTTTCGAAGGCTGCCACTGCATCCACAATACGGTCAGCACCAATTGCTCTTGGATTTTCTGTAGTAATCTTAATTCCTGTTTTTACCCCAGGTCCAACCACCAAAGGTGTTTTTCCTATATATCTTACCAAGCCACCAGTAAGTGAGTGCATTACGTCTGGCACTACGCTTGATAAACTAATTCCCTCAATGTCGCTAATTTCTATGCCCTTATTTTTTAATAATTGCGAAAGCAAAATACCATACTCATCAGAAGTACGTATCATTTTGGCCATGATTCTAAAGGTCGCTTTAAGCATGGAGCCATCATACACGCCACAAGTTATGTTAGTGTTTCCCACATCTATTACTAAAATCATCTTTTATTTCTCCTATTCCTCTAATAGTCCGTCTGTGCCTTCATGCAAGATAAAAATACGGTAATATAAACTTAGGGATTCTAAAAGCTCTTCTCGTTTTCTTCTAATCTCCGAAACTAAAAGCCCACTGGAAATTTCATCGTAATAAATGTCATCCTCGTCTGCGTTGGTTTCCAAAGATACGCTACCATCTTCCTCAAATACAATCGTAAAAACGCCACCCACTTCTTCCGTAAAAAGAACACTCATAATGTGTAGCTCTTCTTTTATGGAATCTGGTATTAGTCCAAAATCTTTTTCATTAAAATAATATTTCTGCTCATACGCGTTGGCGCCGCATAGCACAATACGTTTTTCTTCCATCTTGTTAATGCCTTTCTCATGCACTTTACACGTAGCCGTAAATACCTCTTACCGATACTTCACCCGCATAAACCTTTTTCACTGTGCCATCTTCTTTGGATACTAAAAGCTCCCCTTCCTTGGTAATTGCTAATGCTTTTCCTGTAAATTCCTCTTGTGGATCAAGGACCTTAACTTCCTTACCTAGGTTTACAAGTCGCTCCTCATATGGCTTTAACAGCTCTGTTAGGTCTGCATGTAACATAAATTTATCATAATCTTCTTCAAAGTGCTCTAGTATTTTTACCAGAAGCTCTGTTCTTGATATTTTCTTATTAGTTTCCTTTGAAAGGTAGGTTGCTTTTTCTAAAAGCTCCTCTGGAAACTCCTGTTCATCCACATTTATCCCCACTCCGGTTACAATGTAATGAACAAAATCTGGTTCCGCGCTCATCTCTGTTAGGATACCTACAATTTTTTTCCCTTGAACAACAATATCATTGGGCCATTTAATTCCCGCCTCCACACCTGCGACCTCCTCAATTGCCTTGGCAACAGACACTGCCATCACGAGGGTCAGCATCGAAGCACGATTGGGCTCGATTTCCGGTCTAGAAAGAAGGGTAAAGTAAATATTAACTCCTGGGGGAGATTCCCACAGTTTTCCCCTTCTCCCTCTTCCAGCCACTTGCTCGTTGGCAATCACGAGGGTACCGTGGGTAGCACCTTCCTCTGCCAGCTGCTTGGCCTTTATATTGGTAGAATCAATTTCTTGAAAAAAATGCAAGTTCTTGCCAGCCCACTTTGTATGAATACGGCTATTTAACTCACTTTTGGTAAAAACATCTGTACCACCACTGAGCATGTAGCCCTTATTTTGAACTGCCTCAATTTGAAAACCCTCTTTCTTTAGCTGATTAATGGCCTTCCACACAGCTGTACGAGAGACGCCAAATTTCTCACAAATTTCCTGTCCCGATACATAATCTTGTTTTTCTCTAAGTAGGGCTAATATTTCTGCTCTCATGCCAAGGTAGCAGCAATGACTGCCTTTATGGTATGCATACGGTTCTCTGCTTCATCAAATACTACTGAATAAGGTGCTTCAAACACTTCATCCGTTACTTCCATCTCACTAATGCCAAACTTCTCGCCTACCTGAGCACCGATGGTGGTCTTTAAATCATGGAAAGCTGGTAGGCAGTGCATAAAGATTGCTTTTTCTCCCGCATTTTCCATAATTGCTTTATTTACCTGATATGGTTTTAACTGGCTGATTCTTTCTGCCCAAACCTCATCCGGCTCACCCATAGATACCCACACGTCTGTACATACTACATCCGCACCCTTGGTTCCCGCAAAAGCATCCTCTGTTAAAGTAATACTTCCCCCTGTCTGGGCGGCAATTTCTTCACACTGAGCAACTAAGGCTGCATCAGGAAAATAGTTTTTATTGGTACAAGCTACAAAATGCATTCCCATTTTGGCACAAGTTACCATGTAGGAGTTACCCATATTGTAACGAGCATCACCCATATATGCTAATTTTATTCCTTTTAAAAATCCAAATTTTTCACGAATGGTGAGTAGGTCTGCCAGCATTTGTGTTGGATGAAACTCATTGGTAAGTCCATTCCACACTGGCACTCCTGCATGCTGTGCTAGCTCTTCTACAATTTCTTGTTCAAAACCACGATACTGGATTCCCTCATACATGCGTCCTAAAACTCTTGCTGTATCTGCTATACTTTCTTTTTTTCCAATCTGAGAACCTAGAGGGTCTAGATATGTAACTCCTAATCCTAAGTCATAGGCAGCTACTTCAAAGGCACATCTTGTTCTTGTACTGGTCTTTTCAAAAATAAGGGCAATATTTTTGCCTCTATATGTATCCACCATAATTCCCTTTTTCTTTTTGTCTTTTAGCTCTGCTGACAAATCTAAAAGATATGTAATCTCATCTGGTGTAAAATCTAGTAATTTCAAAAAGCTTCGTCCTTTTAAGTTCATATTTGTGCCTCCTTGTTTTAATATTTTCTACTATACTTCATAATTTATTAGAATACAACCCCACTCTCTATGTGTTTTATAAAAAGTGAGTAGCCGTCTCCAAAAAAGTGAGTAGCCGCCTCCAAAAGCATTTAGGCCCCGCCTATTGGCGAAGCCTAATATATGATTTATTTATTTTACTTCACGAAATGTTGTTGCCAAGCTTGCAATACCTTGTAAATCTGCTGGTAGTAAAATCTTGGTTGCCTGACCATTTGCTGCTTTTTCAAAAGCTTCAAGGCTCTTAATCTTAAGAACGGCTTCATCTGCACCAGCTTCTTTAAGCATCTTGATACCATCTGCATTGGCCTGCTGAACTTTAAGGATTGCTTCTGCTTCACCTTCCGCTTCACGAATCATTTTTTCTTTTTCAGCTTCTGCACGTAAGATTGCTGATTGTTTTTCTGCTTCTGCGCGAAGAATTGCTGCTTCTTTTTCACCCTCTGCCACCAAAATGTTGGATCTCTTTTCACCTTCTGCTCTTGTAACAGATTCACGTCTTTCACGTTCTGCTTTCATCTGTTTTTCCATTGCATTCTGGATCTCAGCAGGTGGAAGAATGTTTTTAAGTTCCACGCGATTAACCTTGATGCCCCATGGATCGGTTGCAATATCAAGTGCTGCACGCATCTTTGTATTGATTGTCTCACGAGATGTAAGTGTCTGGTCAAGTTCCAAATCACCGATGATGTTACGAAGTGTTGTTGCTGTTAGATTTTCAATCGCCATCATTGGATTTTCTACACCATAGGTGAAAAGCTTTGGATCTGTTATCTGATAAAAAATAACGGTATCAATTCTCATTGTTACGTTATCCTTTGTGATAACTGGCTGTGGTGGGAAATCTGCTACCTGTTCTTTCAGGTTTACACGTCTTGCTACTCTATCAAGAAATGGTACTTTAATGTGTACGCCTACTGTCCAAGCTGATTGAAATGCGCCAAGTCTTTCTACAACATAAGACTGCGCCTGTGGTACGATTTTGATGCAAGATACCAAAACTGCTAAGATGATAATTATAAGTGTTAATACTAAATATTCCATGTTATATCCTCGCTTTTCTCTTTATTTTTCGTTTTGAACTTCTACGTATAGTTTTACGCCACGAATTTCTTTAATGATTACAATCGTTCCAACTGTAATCTTTTTATCATTGTCTACGCTTCTGGCTGACCATTCCTGACCATTGACTGTTGCCTGGCCCACGCCTTCTAAGTTATCAATCTCGCTAATAACAATTGCTTGTTGGCCAATAAGTCCCTCTGCATTGGTCTTTTCTCTGTCTTTGTTGAAATACTTTACCGCGATTGGTCTTGTAAAGAATAATAATACCACTGACACTGCCAAAAACAATACTATCTGTAGCCACACCGGCAAATTAAGTGCTGCTGCTAATGTCGCCACCAAAGCACCTACTGCAAACCATATGGTCGCAAGACCCATTGTCGCAAGCTCAACTATGATAAATATAATGAGTAGCAGTATCCACCACATCGTCATTGTCATATGTGTACCCCCTTTTCTCGCCCTTCATCTGGCGGTTATCTTTAGTTATTATATTACTACACTAGGCAAAACAATTCAATTCTTTTATATGCACCTTAAAGATATCTAATGTGCAAAAAAGGAACCAGCACTGCTGATTCCTTTATATTTATTTACTCTATTTAGTTTTTAGTAGAATACGTGATTTCCAATAACCAGACCGTCTCTACCATTGTTACGTCTAAAGTGAGTCATGGAACCAACATTTGATACACCTGAGATAGCTTCTTCTGCTGCTTTAATACAGCTATCTTTAATTTTACCTGAATCAAGAACTCTGTTTACCTTACCACTCTGTGCTGGAGTAAACTGTCCTGATGCATATATTACTGCGTGAATGGAGTCCGGATAAGCTGAGCTTCTTACACGGTTCATAACAACCGCACCAACTGCTACCTGACCTTCGTAGCTTTCGCCACCAGCTTCGCATTGAATTAGGGCTGCCAACAACATGGTAGTGTCTGCATCTGTTGTAAATGCTCCATAATTCTTGTGACGTTTTGCTTCTGCTTCCACTTTTTCACGTTCTTTTATTTCTTCCATGGTTTCGCCTTGGTCAATTTTAAATTCCATCTCTATAAATTCTACAGACACATATCCGTCTTTTCCTTCATAGTCCACACAAGCCCAACCATCTTCTCTTACACTTAATACTTCTGTTTCATAATCCTTTGGTACCTGACCATAAATTTCTGCTGATGAATCAGGTGCTTTTCTTACATTCAATACGTCCGCTGTAATACGAGCAACGGTAATACCTACATCTGATGCAAGATTTTTTGCATCCTCGTCAAACAAAAGAAATTCATCACTTGCCCAACCGATAAGATTACCTGACTTAAGCTTAGTCCATCCGTTCTCTCTTGCTAGAATTGTTCCTCCACAATCCTTGTATATCTTACCCGCTTTTTCCGCGTCTGAATTAGGTTCTACCCTAACATTTAGCACATTACTAACATTGGTCATTACTAAATCGCTTTTTTTGCTTTTTTCTTCACCAATTGTCAGGTTGAGCTCTTGTGCTGTCGCACTAATAATCTGTGAAGTATTCGTTGTGCCTGGATCCAAAATTGCGGATATACCGCCACTTACGGAATCTAAGTAAGTTTTCTTGCTGCCAGCTTCTGCAACCATGTCTGTGTTTAAAAACATTATGACGCTTAACATCATACTCACAGCAGACACAAGCAGCTTTCTGCTCTTTGCCATTTTTTTACCTCCGTTTGTATTATGCTAACAATAACGAATGTCAGCATAATGGATATACATTTATTAATATATTATTATAATTAGTATATCCTTTTTGTTACATTTATTACAAAAATGTTAAATTTTGTTACGGGGGTTATAATAGCAAATGTTTTTTTCTTTGTCAAGTGTTTAATTTTATCAGAGGCTTTTAGATTTTTCTACGCAGGCTTCTACTGCACTTATTACGGCTGAGCGAAAACCCTTTTCCTCTAGGACTTTTACTGCATCTATGGTGGTTCCACCTGGTGAGCAAACCATATCTTTTAATTCACCTGGATGTTTTCCCGTTTCTAGTACCATTTTGGCACTTCCTAGAACTGCCTGTGCAGACATTTCATATGCCTGTGCCCTAGGCATACCAGCTGCCACTGCCGCGTCTGCCATCGCTTCTATAAAGAGAAATACGTAGGCTGGTGAGCTTCCACTAATTCCAACAACTGCATCCATCAGTGTTTCTGGTACCTCACTAGCGGTTCCAAAGGCTTTTAAAAGCCCTATTACTTGCTCTTTTTCGTCTGCGGTTACCTGTGCATTGGTACACACACCTGTACAGCCTTCTCCAACTAATGCTGGGGTATTAGGCATGCACCTAATCAATTTAATCTTCTTTCCAAATTCACCTTCGATAAAACCAATGGTTTTGCCTGCTGCAATGCTGACAATCAGAGTGTTTTCGCGAATTTCGTCTTTAATCTCTCCTATTATGGCAGAGAAAACATTTGGCTTTACCGCCAAAAACAAGATATCTGCCTCTTTTGCCACTTTTTTGTTGTCTGTTGTTGCATCAATACCACTAATTTTAGCAATTCTTTCTACTGTTTCATTACTTTTGTCGGAGCCAATAATCTGATTGGGTTTTACCATTCCTTTTGCCAGCATTCCGCCCATCATGGCTGTTGCCATATTTCCTAATCCAATAAATCCTACCTTCATTTTTTTCTCCATCCTTTATATTCATTTAACATTTTTATAGATTACGTTGCCTATGTGCTTCATACATAAGTAGGCTCGTAGCAATGGCAGCATTTAGAGATTCCACTTGCCCTTCCATTGGTATTTTCAAGTAATTCTCTGCAAGCTTTTGTGTTTCCTGCCTTAACCCGTTCCCTTCATTTCCAATTAAAAATGCCGTTCCTTCTTTAAAATCAAAAGAATCATAATACTTTTTGCCATCTAGACTAGCCGCCAGGGTATGTATGTTTTTCTCCGCCATCTGCTCTAATATAGAAGGTAAATCTTCTATATATATGTGTGGCACCCGATAAATGGATCCCATGGTTGCCCTGATAGTTTTGGGATTGTAAATATCCACGGTGTCCTTGGTCATAATTACACCATGAATGCCTGCACCTTCACCCGTTCTAATAATCGTTCCCAGGTTGCCTGGATCTTGTAGGTCTTCAAGTATTACAAGAAGGGGCGCCTGTTTTTCACTTTTCGGCTCTAGCATGTCCTCAAGGATAAATTTAGGTCTTTTTAAGACGCAAAGTATTCCTTGTGGCGTTTGCGTATCTGACATTTTAGCAAAGACCTCATCCGTAACTAATTCTGCACCCACTTTTTTTAGCCTTTTCATCAAATCCTTTTGGCTTTGCTGTGTACTATTTTCTAACTCAGCCATTAGTTTTTGAGAAACATATGTTTCTTGCACCCAGCTTTCTGGTGCTTCTTCATACATTTTTATTCCTTCTACTATAAAAATATCGGATTTCTTACGTTCCTTGGCTTTTGTCTGCCACAAAACCACTTGCTTGATCCGACTATTTGCTACGCTACTTATCATACTGCCTCCAATCTAATTTCTGGCACATAAAAAATTCCAATAGAGTTTCCTCTACTGGAATTTTACAAGATTTTATTCATTATGTCTATTTATTTAGATAATAAGCGAGCAATTTCAAAAGAATATTCAGGAATTTCTTTCTTCATGTTTAATGCATCTTCAATATCAAAGTCTGTAAATTCACCATTTTTGTACGCAACTGCACGTTTACTCTTACCGTCTAATAGAAGGTCCACTGCATATGCACCCATAATAGAAGCGTAGTAACGATCCTTACAGGTTGGGCTACCGCCACGCTGCATATGGCCTAGGATAGTTGCTCTAGTTTCCATACCAGTTGCCGCTTCAATACGCTTCGCCATAGAGTTAGAATGTCCAATTCCTTCTGCATTAATGATAATATGATGTTTTTTACCAATTTTACGCTTTTCAATAATATTATTGATAATCAACTGCTCATTATAATCATATTTTTCAGGAAGTAGAATATCCTCAGCACCATTTGCAATACCACACCAAAGTGCAATATAGCCTGCATTACGTCCCATAACTTCAATAACGCTACAACGTTCATGAGAAGAAGAGGTATCTCTTACTTTATCAATCGCTTCCATCGCTGTATTAATTGCTGTGTCAAAGCCAATGGTGTAATCTGTACAAGAAATATCTAAGTCAATGGTACCTGGTAAAGCGATAGCATTGATTCCTTGTCTTGCAAGAGCCTGCGCTCCACGATAAGAGCCATCTCCACCAATTACTACTAAGCCATCGATTCCATATTTACGACAAATCTCAGCGCCTCTTTCCTGCACTTCTAGATTTTCAAATTCTGGACATCTAGCTGTACCTAGAATCGTTCCACCACGTTGAATAATATCGGAAACATTTCTAGCTTCCATATCTATAATTTCTTCGTTTAAAAGGCCCATAAAGCCTCTTTCAATTCCCTTAACTTTTAAACCTCTAGCAATAGCTGTTCTTACTACCGCTCTAATCGCAGCATTCATACCAGGTGCATCTCCACCACTGGTAAGTACAGCAATTGTTTTTACTTTATCTGCCATGAAAATATACCTCCTAGTCATTTCCTACATTTTATACCTTTTTATTTCTATTTTCAATAACTTTTTGATATTTTTTTCACAAAATGTTTTATTAGAGGTACAAACTGTCGTTTTAGTAGTTTATTTTGACATTATCTTCACCAAAAAGCTGTCCTAGCTTTTCCAGAAGTGCTTCATCTGCATTTACATTTCGATTTGGAGGTAAGGCCTTCATACTTTTTGTGCTTTGAATAAAAATATTTACGCCATCTTTCCCTTCAGATTCTGCAATTGCATCCAAAAGCATTTTCTCCTTTTCCACATATGCTTCCATGTTCTCAAATTTTATCCACACCTTTTTTGATATGTTTTCAAAAGGAAGAATGCTTTCACAGATTAGCTTTGCATCCTTGTCTTCCTCTACGGATACTCTACCCATAATAAATACCTTGGAATCCTCTTCTAAAAACTTCGCATTTTTTTCATAATCCCTTGGGAAGATTACGACCTCTACCGTTCCTACCAAGTCTTCTAGGGTTACAAACGCCATCACTTTATCATTCTTTGTGTATTTAATGGTTTTTTCTGCAATCAGACCGCCTACCATTACACTTGCCCCATCCTGCACACGAACAAGATTGGTTTCTTCATCCAAGGTAAAGTCCGAGGTAGTTGCTGAAATCTTTTTACGCCATAGGGCCTCATAAGATTCCAGAGGATGACCGCTTACATAAATTCCTAACACCTCTTTTTCAAAGCCAAGTAGCATTTCTTTTGAGTATTCCCCAACGTCTGGAAGCTTAACATCAAAATCATCCTTTTCTTCTTCCGAAACAATATCAAATAAAGAGATTTGTCCTGCTAGATTATTCTTCTTATCCTTCTGGATATGGTCCATTATCTGCACGTAGATGCTCATAAACTGCTTCCTAGTTCCACCCAAGCTGTCCAATGCTCCCGCTTTAATAAAGTTTTCCACTGCACGTTTATTTATTTCTCTTGCTGCCACGCGAGTAATAAAATCATTGAGATTGGTAAATGGTCCTCTTTCTTTTCGTTCCTCTACAATACCTTCTATAACTGGCCTTCCCACACTCTTTATGGCTGTAAGGGCATAGCGAATCGAATTACCTGATACGGAGAAGCCACTTTCCCCTTCATTAATATCTGGTGGCAAAATCTGAATCCCCATATTTCTGCAGGTCAAAATATACTCAGAAACCTTTCCGGAGTTATCAATAACAGAAGTTAAAAGCGCCGCCATAAATTCTACCGGATAATAATATTTCAAATATGCTGTTTGATATGCTACCACCGCATAACATGCGGCATGAGATTTATTAAAGGCGTATTTTGCAAAGTCCATCATATCTTCGTAGATTTGGCCTGCTACCTTTTCATCGATTCCATTGGAAACACAGCCTGGTACCTCCTCTTCTGGATTACCATAGATAAAGGTGGCACGTTCCTTTTCCATAACGGATTGTTTCTTTTTACTCATGGCTCGACGAACCAAATCGCTTCGTCCCAATGTATATCCACCTAAGTCACGAACAATCTGCATAACCTGTTCCTGATATACGATACAACCATAGGTAGGCGAAAGGATATGCTCTAGCTGTGGGCAGGAATAGGTAATGCTATTGTGATTATTTTTCCCTTTAATATACTTAGGGATAAAATCCATTGGGCCTGGACGATAAAGGGATATTCCCGCAATAACATCTTCCAAGTTTTCTGGCTTTAGCTCCTTCATAAAGCTAGTCATTCCCGCACTTTCTAGCTGGAAAACTCCATCTGTCTTTCCATTTCCTATCGCCGCAAGTACGTCCTTATCTGCAAAATCAATCGTATCAATGTCTATTTTTTTGCCCGTAGTTTTTTCAATCACATTCACTGCATTTTGAATTACTGTCAGGGTTCGAAGACCCAAAAAGTCCATCTTTAATAGACCCAGCTCTTCTAGGGTGGTCATTGTAAACTGTGTGGTCACGGAACCATCTGAACCTCTGGATAGTGGCACAAATTCATCCGCCGACTCTGGGCAAATAACAACCCCGGCTGCATGCATGGAGGTATGGCGCGGCAAGCCTTCCAAGCGCCTACACATATCAATAAGGTAATGTATTTGCTCTTCTGACTCATAAATTTTGCGAAATTCCGGATTAATTTCCAGCGCTCGCTCCAAAGTTATATTTAATTCATTTGGTATCATCTTGGCAATTGTGTCCACAAATGCATATGGTAAATCCATAACTCTTCCTACGTCACGGATAACTCCTTTTGCTGCCATGGTACCAAAGGTAACAATTTGTACGACCTTATCTGCACCATATTTCTTGCCAACATAATCAATGACCTCTTGTCTTCTTTCAAAGCAAAAATCAATATCAATATCGGGCATAGATACACGTTCTGGATTTAGGAAACGTTCAAAAAGGAGGCTGTAGCGAATGGGATCAATATTGGTGATTTCTAAGCAATAGGAAACTATACTTCCTGCCGCTGATCCTCGTCCCGGTCCTACAGGTATATTGTTCCTTTTTGAATAATTGATAAAGTCCCAAACAATCAAAAAGTAATCTACAAAGCCCATGGTATGAATTACATCTAATTCATAGTCCAGTCTCTCCTTTAATGTTTGTCCTGTGCTTCCCGCAGGCGCATCGTGATTCTCACCATACCTTTTTGTAAGTCCATCAAGACATAGTTTGTTTAAATAGGTCCAAGAATCATAGCCTTCTGGAACATCATATTTAGGGAGCTTTGTTACCCCAAACTCAATTTCCACATGGCATCTATCTGCAATACGCTGTGTGTTTTCAACCGCTTCCCAAGCATATGGAAAGAGGCCTTTCATTTCTTCCTCACTTTTTACATAATACTGGCCGCCCTCGTATCGCATACGATCTTCATCCGCCAGTTTTTTTCCAGTCTGTAAACATAGCAAGATATCGTGAGACTCTACGTCAGTTGCGTAGGTATAATGAACGTCATTGGTAGCAACTAAAGGTACATTTAACTTTTGACTTAGCTTCAATAATTCTGTATTAACCAACTTTTGCTCTGGAATTCCATGATCCTGTAATTCTAAAAAGTAATTGCCTTTTCCAAAGCATTCTTCATATTTTAAAATAGCCTTTTCCGCTTGATCTATTAAGCCCTTGGTAATATATCTTTGTACCTCACCTGCTAAACATGCCGACAAAGCAATAATTCCTTCGTGATATTCCTGTAGCACTTCCATGTCTACTCGAGGCTTGTAATAATAACCTTCGGTAAAGCCTTTACTTACAATTTTTGTTAGGTTGGCATAGCCCACGTTATTTTCGGCAAGAAGTACCAAGTGATGGTATCTTTCCTCACCCCCACTAAGCTCTTTATCAAAGCGTGAATTGGGTGCCACATACACCTCACAGCCCAAGATTGGATTGATGCCCGCCTCCTTGGCTGCACGATAAAAATCAATGACACCATACATAACGCCATGGTCTGTAATTGCTGCACTGTCCATGCCCAATTCCTTTACGCGTTTCACATATTCTTTTATTTTATTGGAACCATCTAATAACGAATATTCCGTATGAACATGTAGGTGTGCAAATGCCATAATTTTATCTCCCTTGTATCTGTAAGCTTTCAGATTCTTCGTCGAACCCGCCTTTGTTTATTATACTTCATCCCTTAGTAATTTGCCTAGGGAAATTTCTTGAAATAATAAAAGCACCAAACACGTGTTATCGTATTCGATGCTTTGGTTAAATCTAAATTTAACAAGTTGCTTTTTGCAATTATTATAGGTATTTTTTCATAATTTCTACCTTGTCTAGCTTTTCCCAAGGTAAATCTAAATCGTTACGACCAAAGTGTCCGTATGCTGCTGTTTGTTTGTAGATTGGACGACGAAGGTCTAGCATTTTAATGATCCCTGCTGGACGTAGGTCAAAGTTTTCACGAACAATTCCAACCAATTCTAGCTCTGTTAGCTTTCCTGTTCCAAATGTTTCTAAGCGTATGGATGTAGGCTGAGCTACACCAATTGCATAGGATAATTGGATTTCACACTTGTCAGCTAGTCCTGCTGCCACGATGTTTTTTGCTACATAACGAGCTGCATATGCTGCACTTCTATCTACCTTTGTACAATCCTTACCAGAGAAAGCACCGCCGCCGTGACGAGCATATCCGCCGTAAGTATCTACAATAATTTTACGTCCTGTTAAACCAGCGTCTCCATGAGGGCCACCGATAACGAAGCGTCCTGTAGGATTGATAAAGAATTTAGTTTCTGCATCTACTAGCTCTGCTGGCAAAATAGGATCAAAAACGTATTTCTTAATATCTGCATGAATCTGTTCTTGTTCTACATCTGCATCATGCTGAGTAGATAGAACTACTGCTTCTAATCTAATCGGATTATTATTCTCATCATATTCAACCGAAACTTGAGTTTTTCCATCTGGTCTTAAATAGGTAAGTGTTCCATCTTTTCTAACCTTAGTTAACTGTTGTGCCAGCTTGTGAGCAAGAGCAATTGGGTATGGCATATATTCTTCTGTCTCGTTGGTTGCATAGCCAAACATCATTCCCTGATCCCCAGCACCAATTGCCTCCAATTCTGAATCAGACATTTTGTTTTCTTTTGCTTCAAGAGCTTTATCTACACCCATTGCAATATCTGCTGATTGTTCGTCAATCGCTACCATAACTGCACAGGTATTTCCGTCAAAACCATATTCTGACTTATCATATCCGATTTCTTTTACTGTTTCACGCACAATCTGTGGAATCTCCACATATGCACTGGTTGTTATTTCACCTGTTACCAAAACGAAACCTGTACATGCTGTTGTTTCACAAGCAACACGGCTCATTGGGTCCTTTTCCATTAACGCATCCAATATGGCGTCTGAAACGGCATCACAAAGCTTGTCTGGATGTCCTTCGGTAACTGATTCTGAAGTAAATAGTAATTTTTCCATGTTATATCCTCCTATGTGAAATGGAATGTTA
The DNA here is from genome assembly GCA_031554725.1 of Lachnospiraceae bacterium. Lineage (GTDB taxonomy): Bacteria > Bacillota > Clostridia > Lachnospirales > Lachnospiraceae > JAVBUZ01. Next base: position 19,402 of record JAVBUZ010000225.1, read on the forward strand.
AATGAAAGAAACAAAAAATCCGCTTAAAAAATAAGCGGACTCGATAGTCGATAATCAAATCCTCTTATTGTTCGATCTGTCTTTCAACAGAAAAATAGCTCGCTCAGGGAGGCACCTTCCGTAAAACGGGGTTGCCGTGGCTTCATAGATCCTATGCATCTCCACCACTCTGAATAAGAGAGAAATATTTGCATTTATAGCAAACTTACAATATGAAGTTTTCTTATCACTTCTAACATACACATAATACTAGTGTTTGTCAACCAACTTTAAGCTTAAATTTCTGCAATTCCCTGTCCGAGCTTACTTTTTCAATTTGAGCTCCAAGGCCTTTTAGCTTGAGATGGAAGTCCTCATAACCACGCTCAATATACTGTATATCTTCCACCGTAGAAAATCCTTCTGCCGCTAAGCCTGCCATAACAAGGGCTGCTCCCGCTCTTAAATCAGGTGCCACAATACTTGCACCTGTATATTTTGATACGCCGTCAACAATGGCAGTATTTCCTTCTACCTTGATGTTGGCTCCCATTCTTGTTAGTTCGTCAACATATTTAAAACGATTCTCAAAAATGCTTTCTGTTACTATACTTGTTCCACCTGAAAGGGCTAGTGCCACGGTTATCTGTGGTTGCATATCTGTAGGAAAACCTGGATAAGGTAATGTTTTTACATGAGTAGGTATAAGTGGTTTTGCGGAAACTACTCTTACCGCGTCATCTGATTCTTCAATTTCGCAACCGATTTCTAACAGCTTTGCACTAATAGATTCTAAATGCTTTGGAATAACGTTCTTAACGGTTACGTCACCTTTGGTGATTGCTGCTGCAAACATAAAGGTTCCTGCTTCAATCTGGTCAGGAATAATTACGTAATCCGTTCCATGTAATTTCTGCACACCCTTAATACGTATCACATCTGTTCCAGCACCTTTTACATTGGCACCCATACTATTTAAAAAGTTAGCAAGGTCAACCACGTGTGGTTCCTTGGCTGCGTTTTCAATTGTCGTTACCCCCTCTGCCATAGTCGCCGCCATCATAACGTTGATAGTTGCTCCTACAGAAGACATATCCATATAAATATGACTTCCCACTAAACGCTCAGCACTTACTTTTATAAGCCCATGCTCAATAACAACCTCGGCACCTAAAGCACGAAATCCCTTTAGATGTTGGTCAATTCCTCTACTGCCAATATTGCATCCGCCTGGTAGTGCTACTTCTGCTTTTTTATACTTTCCTAAAAGCGCTCCAATCAAATAATAAGAAGCTCGGATTTTCTTTATATATTCATCATCTACAATGATGTTGTGAATCTGCGCCGCATTAATAGTTATTCTATGTCTTTCTGTCTTATCTACAATTACGCCTATTTTCTGCATAGATTTCAATAACACATTGGTATCTCTAACGTCAGGAATGTTATCGATGTGCACTGTGTCATCAGTCATAATCGAAGCCGCAATAATAGGAAGTGCTGCATTCTTAGCACCTCCAATTTCTACTTCGCCTACTAATGGATTACCGCCTTTAATTGCGTATTGTTCCATGTTCTTACCTCTATAAAATATGAAATATTCTCATACTATTTTCATTTCATTTTGTATATTATAGACCGAACTCCATAATTTGTAAATAGGAATACCCGTTCGAGAGTATTCCTATTCCTTAGTTTGACCAATTTATAAATTTTAATTCAAATAATTCAGAGGGTTAACCTGACTGCCATTTATCAAAATTTCAAAATGAACGTGAGGTCCTGAACTTACACCGGTATTTCCACTAAGTGCTATTTTTTGTCCCTGTGATACCTTTTGTCCCACAGAAACAAGAACCTTACTTAGATGTCCATATCTTGTTTGCCTACCGTCTGCATGGTTAATATATACTACATAACCATAGCCACTACCCCAGCCAGCTTTTGCTACTGTTCCTGCTGACGAAGCCATGACTGTTGTTCCAGTTGGCACCGCCCAGTCAATACCTTTGTGGTAAGTGCTCGCACCCTTGGTAGGAGCCGAACGTTTACCAAAGCCTGAGGATTGTCTTCCACCAGCAACCGGTTTAATATAGGTTGGTGGTATCTTCGTACCTCTTTCAACAATCTTCGGTACTGCCTCCATTACTACTTCTTCTTTTAGAATTTCTCTATCCGTTTCACTGTTATTTTTATAGGAAACAACGGCGACTACTTTTCTAAAGCCTGCTGAAGGTTCCTGCAAGGTCTTTGTCTGTGTTGTGTACCAGTTATCATTTGGAATGTAGATAATATCTGCATCGTAGCTTCCCTCATAATACACCTCTTCTTGTCTTTCTACCGACAACTCAGGTTCGGGAATCGTAATAATAAGCTCTTGTCCTACTTTTATGGTAGAATTTTCATTTTGAAGACTATCATTCATTTCCACTAATCTATCAAGTGGAATGTTTACTTTAATTGAAATTTCTGAAAGAGTATCGCCTGACACTACTTCATAAATGGTATTTACCTCTTGTTCCTTTGTTACCTGCTCTATTGCCACATCGATTGGTGTAATATCGCTTATATCTAAGTATGCCTCTACAATTTCTACTTCTTCCGAAAAATTCATATTCAGAAGTCCTAGTTCAAAATCAGCGAAGCTTTTCCCACCCTCTGGCTCTACATCATCAAACATAGAAAACATTTTATCCTGAATACCACCCACGATGAAAACCTGAGCACTACTAGCTTCCGCAATTTCTTGTTTTTCTTGCATATCCTCAACGACTGCCGTAACAACACTAAATTCTCTTTCAGAGTCTTGCTCCAAATCCACTCTAAACTTACCCTCAGTATCATATTGGTCAATGGCGGCCTGTAATAGTGTGGTCACATCCTCTTTACTGGCTAAATTAACCATGTAATTGTTTACCTTCATAACATAAGAACGTTTCATGGTTTCTTTGATGTTCTCTACCATAACAGAACGCATATTGGAAATCACATCTTCAGCCTTGTCCAGCTTTCCAAACAAAAATGCCTCACCCTGGGCCTGCATTTCGATGTCTACAAAAACCAGTTCTTCCGAATCAATACCAATCTCACGTCTAATCTGCTGTATGTATTTTTCTGCCTCTTCTACATCACGAACGATACCCACATTTACATCATTTAGGTATATCGTAAAAACACTTTCATCAAAGAGCTGTAATTTGACATAACTTGGCAAAAAGAAAGCTGCTATGATTAGAGTGACCGCTGCAATTTTTATATATAAATAAGCTAATCTCTTATAATATTTCGAAGTAAATTCTAGCATATCTGTGTGCATGCTCCTTGTTCTTAACAATTTTGTAACAAAATCTATTTTAACAGTATTTACAATACTTGTAAAGGACTACTTCCCCCTATTACCGTTGAAAAACCAAGAACTAACGTTCACTTTTTGTGGTAATTTTATTAAAATATAGTATAATAAGAATGTGGTAATTTTATGTTTGAAAAATATGGAGGAAAGGCAATGGCAAAAATAATTTTTCATATCGATGTAAATTCTGCTTTTTTGAGCTGGACAGCATTGCAAAAGCTTGAGGATGGCGAAACTTTAGATTTGCGTACCATTCCATCCATTATAGGTGGAGACATTGAAAGACGGCATGGTGTTGTCCTTGCTAAATCGATTCCTGCCAAGGCTTATCATATTTCAACCGGTGAGCCGGTTGTACACGCCTTACGAAAATGTCCCAATCTAACCCTTGCCTCTCCAGACCACGAGATGTACGAGAGACGTAGCGCCCTTTTAATGGAGTTTTTATACTCCCTTTGCCC
>JAVBUZ010000149.1:0-11415 GCA_031554725.1 Lachnospiraceae bacterium
TGTTTATTTGAAATAAGATTATAAAAAGTGGGTAGTAATGTCAAGATGATTTGAAGCAAATGACAAAAAATGAGCAGTATTAGGCAAAACATAATTAGCGCATGGGAAAATAATACGTATAATTAGAGTAGAGAATCAAACTTGATAGAACAAAAATTGCACAATTGATTCAATAATTATAATGAAATAGAGGGCTTACAGTGAATACTAAAAAAACAACAGATATGACAAATGGGAGTCCCATGAGGCATATTTTAAAATTTGCATGGCCATTAATTATAGGCAACTTATTTCAGCAGTTTTATAACATGGTGGACTCCATCGTAGTTGGAAAATTTGTTGGTGCCAATGAGCTTGCAGCAGTCGGAACCTGTGGTTCCATGAATTTTTTGTTTTTCTCGCTTAGCTCGGGACTAGCCGTTGGTATTGGCGTTATTGTTTCCCAGTATTTTGGGGCAAGGGATGAAGAAAATGTTCGTGTGACAATTGCAAATGCAATTTATGTGTTGATATCAGCGGCGCTTTTGGTAAGTCTAATAGGGATTCTTTTTTCACCATGGATACTCAGGCTCTTGTCAACACCAGAGGGCATTATTGGTAATTCCATTATCTACGCTCGTACAACTAGCGCCGGTATTATTGCAATTGCCCTGTATAATGGTGTAGCATCTATATTAAGAGCGCTGGGGGATTCCAAAACACCACTTTATTTTCTGATACTGTCAAGTATCGTAAATGTTGTCCTTGACCTGACATTTGTACTAGTCATGGGATGGGGGGTATTTGGAGTTGCCTTTGCTACCATTATATCCCAGGCAGTTTCCGCGGTTTCTTGCATTATTTATGCATACAAAAAAATACCTTACTTTCATTTCAATAAGGAGCAGTTACGGCCTCAAAAAAGCATTATTGTAAGATCCTTCAAGCTTGGAATACCTATTGCTTTGCAGAATTCTATGATTGCCATTTCATGTATGGCATTGCAGGGGGTAGTAAATACGTTTGAAGAAACGGTTATGGCAGCATATACCATTACTGGAAGAATAGAACAGATTGTGCAGCAGCCATATAGCTCATTAGGAATGGCGCTTACTACTTACTCAGGACAAAATATGGGTGCAGGTAAAACGGAGAGGGTAAAAAAAGGCTTTTATCAGGCGACCTTGATTGTACTTATTTTTAGCCTTTTAATGCTTCCAATAGCATACTTGTTTGGAAAACCAATTGTAGGCCTTTTTGTAAATGAACAGCCAGTTATTGATATTGGGGTGAAAGCGCTACGAATTACAAGTCTATGTTACTTTGCGCTTGGAATGATTTATGTACCAAGGGCGGTCTTAAATGGTTGTGGAGATACAGGCTTTGCAATGATTAACGGCTTTACAGAAGTAGCTTGCCGTATTGTATTTTCACAGATTTTGACCAGAATTGCTTTTCTTGGCTTTTGGGGTATTTGGATAACCACTGGTCTTACCTGGGCAACAACAGCCACGGTGTGTGTGATTCGGTATTTCAGAGGAAAGTGGATAACAAAAGCAATTATAAAAAATGATACTAGGGGTCATACATCAGCTTGAATTCTGTTGGTGTGACCCCTTTTATAAGCTTAAACATTCGTATGAAGGCAGAGGGACTGTCAAAGCCAGATTGAATAGCCACTTCTGTTACTGTTAGTGAGGGGTCAATTAGCAGGTTTTCTGCATGAGCAATTCGTTTTTGATTTACATATTTGTAAAATGAGCTTTTACTTGCAATGGTATTTATTTCTGATGCAAAAATGAAAACTCTTCCTGTTACGCTTACATACTTTGTTGGACCCTATTCCACAAACTATGTGCAGATGTTTGCGGCCATTGTCATAGCAGTTGCTCCTACGATTGTAGTCTATTGTTGCTTTAGTAATCAGATTGTAGAAGGGCTCACTGCCGGTGCAGTAAAAGGATAAAGAAGTAATTTAATAGATTGACAAAGAGGTTTACACGATGTAAACTAAAGATATAAAGTTTACATCGTGTAAACCTCTTTGCGTGTTAATAAGAAAATATAGATTTAAGAAGTGTGGAGGACAAATATGGAGGGAAATAGACTTGCGGAAACAGAAGGAAAGTTTGTGGAATTAGTGTGGAACAACGAACCCATACCCTCGGGAGAGCTGGTTAAATTATGTGAAAAAGAACTAAGCTGGAAAAAGTCCACAACCTACACAGTGCTACGTAGATTGACCGAACAGGGGGTGCTCCAAAATGAGGATGCAGTGGTAACTTCCAAAATAAAACGTGAGGAATATTACAGTATGCAAAGTGAGCAGTTTGTCGAGGATATATTTGAAGGCTCCCTGCCTCAGTTTATTGCTGCATTTATGAGTAGAAAAAAGCTAAGTGGAAATCAGATAGAGGAAATTCAGAAGCTAATTAATGAGTATCATAAAGAAGAAAATAGATAGGGGGGACTTAATATGGAATCATGGTTGGTACTTCAAATACAGATAGGTATAGTTGTATTATTAGCATTGGTGCTACAGGGAATAATGAAAAAAGTACCTCGAATCTATTCATATGTTTTATGGGTTTTAGTATTTGTGAGGCTTCTTTGTCCAATTACGATAGAAAGCGGGTTTGGACTGGTACCATCAGGCCAGCAGTGGCATTCTCTTTTTGAGCAGTATACGGAGCCAAAAGGTGAGGAAGCATCTTTGATGAACCAGCAGGGTAATTGGTTACTAGGAGATGATGCACTAATAGGAAATATAGATAATATTCATAATATGGCAAATCAGGATAGTATGACTCAAAGTGACGGGGCGCAAAATGCTTTAACGCAGAACAGTACGGCTAAGAGCAATCCGGCACAAGGGGATCTAATGCAGAATTATGCTGCCGCGAATAGAGCTAGTCAGAAGAGTGGCATCTTTACTGGTTTTTCAAATGCATCTTTATGGCTTGTTGCAATATGGTTAATCGGGGCAGTAGGCATCCTTCTATATAATGGAATTACGATGGGAAGAATCCGTAAGGACTTAAAGGATGCAAAGCTTCAGGAGGAGAATGTATATGTAAGTGATAAGCTAGGGGTACCGTTTACCATAGGCATAAGAAAGCCTAGAATATATATACCAAGCTCTCTGGGAGAGGGCGAGAGAGAATATATTCTTTGTCACGAGAGAGTGCATATCCGCAGAAAGGATTACTTAATTAAAAATGTGGCATTCTTATTGACTAGTCTTTATTGGTATAATCCTTTTGCTTGGGTAGCATTCCACTTCTTGGAACAGAGTATGGAAATGTCCTGTGATGAAGCCGTTGTGAAGGTAATGGGAGAAGATATTAAAAAATCCTACTCACAGTCATTGCTGAATTTTGCAATTGGAAAGGGAAAAAGGTCAGTGATGCCACTAACCTTTAGTGATAACAGTGTAAAAAGAAGAATAAAAAATGTTCTTTCCTATAAAGGAAGAGGAAAATGGGGAGTGCTTGCAGGCGTAGTGATTGTTCTAATAGCTGGAAGTGTTTTCTTTACAACAAGAACAACGACGGAAGAAGAGCCGCAGGATAATAGTACTGATGTGGTAGACAATAAAGAAGAACAACCTACGAAAACAGACCTTACGGAAGAGGACAAAACCAATATATGGCGAGTTTTTGAACGTTGGGTAGAGGATTTGTCTGGTAGAGCACAAACCTACGGATTTGCCCAATCGAGTCCTTGGTTATGGGAAAATAATTACACCATTCGATATGAAGAGGGTGATGATGAAGTAGTATTTCGTTACGTAATGCAAAACTCTGCGCCAGAGTACTATATTGCTCTAGAGACGGCAGAAGTAGTAAAGGAAAATGGTCAATATTCTTTAAAATTCAAGGACTTTACTATGTGCGATGTCTCTTCCAAAGAGGAGTTTGAAAAAGCCTATGGTGAGTCACCAAGCTATGATTTTAGTCCGTTTAGAGGCACCTTTATCCATTATATTTATCAACATCTAAAAAAGAACACCAATCCAGAATACTATAATGCTTACCTTGATCCCCTTAGTGCGGCAATAACAACCTTACATTTGGAGGCAGGAGAGGGCGAAGTAGTTTATCTAGATGAAGCGAAAAGCATGGCAAATGTTATCTACCACTTTAAGGATAGCCAAACAGAGGTGACGATTCCGATGAGAATGGAGGAACCAGAACTAAAAATATGGGTTCCATGGGTAGGTGATAGCACATGGACTGTAGTATTCGAAGAGCTTGAAGTAGATAATGTAATTTATCAAGCAACTCGTATAGGCATCTACCGTATCAGTGGTGATTTGGTGGAATGGATTTATCCTAAGTTCGTAGGAACGAACCCTATGATGCGCCTATGGGGCGGACGCCTATATTTCAAGACTGACTTAGGGTATTCTGACGGTGCTCTAGACTGGGTAGATACGGGAATTTGTTGGGTGGACCCAGAAACGAAGGAAACTGGCGTGGTACCTCTGACAATAAAAGACCGAACTCCAATGATTGGGGGATTCAGCATATACAGTGGTTTCCTGTTTGTAAGTGAGTATGGGAAACCAGACTATATTACCATGCTTCTTTCAGAAGAGGATAAAAAGGTATACAAAGGAAAAACAGCGGCGAAGCTAACCGAAGAAGAGCAGCAAGACTTTGGTATGGAAAATAGCCAGTGGCTACTAGATAATCCAGGAAAACTTTTAGAGCTTTCTATTCGCACCCTAGAAAATACTTATGTTTTGCTGGATGCAAACCTAGATGGAAAGACAGAGAAGATAGTCCTTACTGCGGAGGGAAACTTTAGTAGTAATTATATGCCATTAGACATGTACCGTTTTGAAGTGGAAAATGAGGATGGTACCATGGTAAGCCAAGGAGAAGTGTCCTATGCAGAAAGCTTAAATAATAGCATTTGGGCAATTAGTCTTGACGGAGAGAGTATCCAGCTTATTTTATATGAGGATGGACCTAGTGGCGACCCATATACTAGAATATATCAGTGCACAGACAAAAATCAGCTTCGTTTACTTGATGGTTTTACAGATGATATCAGACGTTGTGAAATAAATGATAAAGGGGAAATAAGAGGGACTACACGCTGTGATTTAATTCAAACAGATTGGATAGAAATATGTTGGGAGCTAAATAAGCAGGGAAAAATAGTACAGCAAAAAGTGAAAGAATATGATTTCGTATGTCAAAATGATGTGGAGCTCTTGATAGATCTACCTGTATATGAAAAACCAGGTGCGGGTAATTCCTATACAATCAGTCCTCAGACAGTGCGCTTTTGTAAGTGTAGTGGAGACTATAATTGGATTCAACTAGAAACGCAGACTGGTCAGAAAGCATGGTTTCAAATTGATGGAGGAAGTATACCAGGAGTAACTGAAAATAAATGGGATGCTTTTAGTGGGCTAAATATGGCAGATTAAGAGTACAATAACACAGATAAAAGCATAAAAAATATAAAAACCCTCATAATGAGGGTTTTTATATTGCGAAAACCCCTTGAAATAAGGGATGTGTGGTAGTATTATAGAAAGTAATAAAATAAAAGAAGTACAACTAAAAATAGAAGGGGGTGAGAAGTGTGACGAAAAAGAGTTTTATATTACCAGATGATATATCTGCAGAGCAAATTAGGAAGGCAAGAAAAGTATTACGATTAAAACAGGTAGAGTTGGCAGAGTTAGCAAATGTATCGGTTAAAACAGTAGAACGCTGGGAATCACAAGAGACAAAGGTAACAGGACCGGTTGTGACATTGCTCCAAGTGCTTTTAAATAATCCCCAAATTCTAGAAAGCATAAAGGTACCTAAAAAAGAACTACCATTACGGCTTTGGTATATGTATAAAAATGAAGTATGTACCATAATAGATGTGGATGAGACAACAAAAAGGGTAAAGGTGCATAACTTTACGCAAGATTTATTATTTAGGGCATTTGGGAAGAGAGAAAACATTACGTTTGAAGAGTACGAAGAATTTTTGGAGTCACGCTGCTTTCCTCGAAGCCGGGATAAAATGAAACTAATTTTAAGAGAGCTAGATATACCATTTTATGATCCAATGCTTATTATTGAAAAGACGGATGGAAGAATGGCAGAGGATGATTTCTGGATTAGATTAGAGAGAAGGTGACAGTGTGAAGGAATTATTGGAAAGGGATTTAGGGACTGATAATAGGAAGTCGTCAAAAGGAAATCAGCTAAAGTGGTCATGCGATGATATCTGGTATAAAGCGGATTATACTGGTTATGAAGGCTTTGCAGAATATATAATTTCCCAATTACTAAAAAAGTCAACTCTTACAGCAGATAAATATATTCTTTATGATACAGAAGAAATAGGATATAAGCAGGTGACTTATTTGGGGTGTCGTAGTAAGAATTTCTTACCCAAAGGTTGGCAGATGTTTACACTCGAGCGTCTATTTCAGAGTATCTATGGGGAAAGTTTAAATAAAAGTATTTATACTATCAGAGATATAACAGAAAGAGTAAGGTTTCTAGTAGAGCAGACAATCCGTATAACGGGTCTAGAAAGCTTTGGCGAGTACATGAGCGTTCTATTGACGATAGATGCCTTCTTTTTGAATGAGGATCGTCATACTCATAATATTGCAGTGCTTCTTGATGATAAAAAGCAGTATCATTATTGTCCCATTTTTGATAATGGAGCGGCCCTTTTATCGGATACAACCATGGATTATCCAATGGGAATTGACCCAGAAAGTTTGTTAGAAAAACCAAAAGCAAAAACATTTTGCACTGATTTTGATGAGCAATTAAGTGCGGTGGAAAGGCTTTATGGTAAGCATGTGAGATTTCAATTCACGGCAAAAGATATTCGTGATTTGATACAGACTGAAAAATATTATCCAGAGGATGTGAAACAAAGGGTGCAGTACCTCTTGTTACAGCAAAAGCGCAAATATGCGTATTTGTTCAAATAGAAACAGATTATGTATGAATAAACTAACTACAAAGGTGGAAATAAAATGCACATAGATAGAGAAGATATGCTGGAGCTTACTAGGAGGATGAACGTATCTCGTAACTGCTTTAGTAGAATTGCGGGAGCTTATATGGATGAAGATGGATTTGTGGATGGCTCCTTTAATACCCATTTTTTGAAGCTATCGGGTTCGGATAAGGCAAAAAACCTAGAGCTTGCCAAAGCAATTCCTTATTCAAAAACCAATGAGCAGTTAAAGAACTATCGGTTCGATAGCGAAAGTAAACGACCAGGGAGCATATGGCAGCTACTAATAGCCATTCGGGAATGTGAGCTAAAAAATGATGCCCTTCTTTATTCCTTGTATGAATATATTGGGGAGAGATATCAGTCGGATCACCCTTATGCTATTTATGTTTTCTATGGAAATTATGACGTGCCAGTAAAAGGAAACAATAACGAGAATCAGTGGGAATCAGAAGAGGTGTACCGTTTTTTGATCTGTGCAATCTGTCCAGTAAGTGGCGATTATGAAGCAGGCGCACCAGAGGCAGGCTTTTTATTTCCAGCCTTTGCAAACCGCAGTACAGATATAGATGGTATTAATATATTTTCTGCCGATGGAAACCATGAGAAATTGGCAAATATAAATTGATATTGAAACGGTAAAGTGATAGATAAGGAGGGGCAATGAATAAGATAGAAAGTAAATTTGAATATGAAGAAGCGCTACAGAATTTTTTACTAGATATTGACTGTCTGGATGAACTATTGCCATGGACAGGAAAAGTCAATGTGTTTGATATTCTGAAAGTATCAAGGGCTGAAATTAGGCATAGTAATATGCTTGGCTGGCTTTTGGATGCTAATGAAAACCATGGATTAGGTGATTGCTTCTTACGAGGCATATTGCAGAGGCTAGTGGAAAATGATTCAGATGGCAGATATGATGTTTTCAAGGTGCTATTAATGGATTTATATTCTTTTATAGTTTATCGAGAGTGGAAAAACATTGATATTCTATTAGTGTCTGATGAGGAAAAAATAGTTTTTGCTGTAGAGAACAAGATTGGATCTCATGAACATAGCAATCAATTGAAAAGATACCAAGAGATATTGGAAAAGGATTATTCATCTTATCAGAAAATACTTGTATATTTAACGCCAAATGGAGAAGAACCAAGTGACATAGCAAACTGGGACATCTTATCGTATGGTGATGTAGTTGATGTGCTTGCAGAAACATATGAAAAGGTAAAAATGCAACCAGAAGTCGATTTGATGATAAGAAATTATATAGAAGTAATAAGGAGGGATGTTGTGGAAGACCAACAGTTAATAAATATTTGCAATAAGATATATAACAAGCATCAAAAGGCTTTAGACTTGATCTTTGAGAATAGAATTGATGGGAAAATGCATATTAAATGTGCAATAAGCAATGCACTTTGTAAACTTCAAGATGAAGGGAAAATTATTTATGATGAGACATGGGGATTTAACTTTCGCACAGCGGAAATGGATAAAATACTTCCGTTATTGAAAGAATCTAAAAGCTCATGGGGGACAACTAATATTTACATATATTGGCTAAACTATAGAGATGGGCAATTCTATGGGATTTTTGAGCTAGGTGGGTACAATGTACCTGCTGAATCTCAGGAGAATATACAAAAGATGATTGATGTTATGAAGCCAAATGATAAGAAAAGATATGATTTTAAATACAAAAGAGTATATCGGACAGAGTGGTATAATATGTCTGAGGTGGAAGATTTAGAAAATGGTGTAGAAGTTATGGTTAGAGAAGCGGTTGATGAGCTTCTGCGAATGGAAAAAGAGCTGATTGAACAAATTATTGCATAGAGTTATAAATGAGCCCCTCTTAATCAAGGGGCTCATAATAATCTTTGACGACAACCAATTTTCCATCTACCATTTCTTGAATAATAGTGTGTAGGAACCACTCATCTCCATCGTAACGATTCCAATCATAACGAGTTTCACAATTATATACCGTTACTAGTTTGTTATCTATGCATTTAAAATATGTAACGACACTGCTATACCAACCATAATCCTCATAGCACATAATGAGTTCATTTTCTGTATCAATGAAAATATCATAATAGTCATAGAGCTTCCTATATTCATCGCTTGGCACAAATTGCTGAAGCTCATTATCCCACAACCAGTACAAATAGGTTCCTTCATCATAATAGTAAGGTATAGTGTTTATACAAATATCCAGATAACCGTCAAAGTTCCAGTCTGCAAGCTTAAATCCATACATTTCATCATCAGACCACCAGTTGCCCACAGACCCTATATTAATTGTTTGTATAAATGAACTCGAACTATCGGTTACGGTTATATTATTAATATAATTCTCAGCAGAGGAACTGATGATTTTACTTTTATCCCAGGAAATTCTATTGTAATTAATGGTGTGACCGCCAATGTGAAAAGTGAACTCTGGTAGCTCCTCGTTTATTTTCTGCGTCAGTTTAAAGGAAAGAGCGGAAAATTCACTACGCGAAAAGGAATCATCAAAATAATTATAATAGGAAGAATATCTTTTGTTACCAACAATCTCACCCTTCCAAGCAGCTAGAGTACCGATGTCATATGCTTCGGTGTATCCTAATTCAATTAGTTCCTTTGTGGTATACTCACTTTTTCTATTTAAGCCACTATAAATAAGTATTATTTGATTTTTATCGGGAATGAGGCGCTCTATATTCTTGCTAACATCAGTGGAGGGTAGTGAAATGGCATTAATGATATGCTCTGCATCATATTGCTCCTTGGTACGCACATCCAAAATAATCGCATCGAGGGAGGCTATAAATAGTGCCTCGTCGGGAGAAAGCTTTATATATTCTATTGGAATATCCTCTGTCATGTCCTCTCTGTGGTTGGTCATATGCTCTGGTTTCGAAACGTCTTTAAAGGAGCACCCGCTAAGGGAAGATATTAAAATAAGCAGAATTACTAATGTAAAGTGTGATTTGTTCACGTTTATATCCCCCTATTACTATAACAAATCTTATTTTTTGATCTTGTAATCTGTAATTACCCAATCGTATTTACGCATGTCAAGCTTGTTTCCGCAATATTCACAAACACCGCCCTTTAGTAGAGAAATGCTTCCGCCGCATGAGTCACATGTGTAAGCCACTGCATCGCAAACGGATTGGGTTTCGTTTGCTTTGTCTTTTATTAAAGTCAAACTTATTTTTTCTGTCTTTTTGAGTAATCGTTTAGCGGTATCTACTAATAATTCGAGAGTCACATTTATTTTGACAATGCGGTTTTGGGCGTCTGTTTCAAAGCTCTTTATTGCATATTTTTTTACATTACAATCCACTACATTTTTATAAAGTGGAAGTATTTCGGATAAATCTATTTGACAAAAGCCCTGTAATTCTTCGGGAGCTTCTGCGAAGTGAATGGCTTTTAGCTTATAGTCAAGACTGCCAATAAAAGCCAAGGCTGAAAAGTTTTTGTCGTGCTTTCTAATTTTTGAACCAACGGAGTACCATTTTATTTGAGAAGAGCCAGAGGAAAATACGCTATAAATATTGGTGCAGTATATGGTAATTCCTACGATAAAAAGCATCAACAAAGTATATGTAATAAAAGTCTCGAACAGGTACCAACCAGGCTCCTGCCCCCAAAAGGTAAAAAGAAGAACAAATAAAATGCCAATAAGCAAATATGTTCGGCTCCTTCTTTTCATGGAATCGGTCCATAGTTCTTCCAGTGTATAGGAAACAACCTTTTCCTTAAAATCCTCCAACTGAAATTGGGTTCCGCAATAGTTACAACCATCTAATAAATCTTCTGTTTTTTGCGTGGCACCACAATGGGGACATATAAGGATATCTTCGTGTTTGGTAGCACTTACGAACATAATATCAATAATGGAATTTTGGCAATGTGTGTATAGCTTTTTTTCATTTCTCTGATAGGTTTCAGTAGTTGCCCCGTTAACGGAAACATTAATAAGGGTATTTTTACCATCTAACCCCCATACCGCGGTATCAGGCTGCGAAGGATCTTTTGTATCATCAAACTGAAAGCTATAGCGAATATTTTTGCTTTTTAGACGATTTCTTCGTAAAAGCATACTGTACCAAAGAGACTGTGAAAAGCTTGCTCGGCTTTCTTTTCCCTCGAAGTACCCACGGTATTCTCTTAAAAACTGCTTGCCCTTTTCAAACATTCTCTTTCGCTCTAGCTGCGAAGTTTTATAATTCCTAATTATATTTTGAATGCTTTGAAATAAACTATCTGGTTCATTATTCATAATATCACCCCAATAATTTTATCGACTATCTTGCTAAAGTATAGCATAAAACGTCCTATGTTTTGCATAATTTTTACATCATTTTTGCATAAAGTTGATAGTTCAATAAAGAAAACTAAAATATAATTGCAAATGAAAAGGCGAGGATATAGAGG
>JAVBUZ010000192.1:0-2825 GCA_031554725.1 Lachnospiraceae bacterium
ATTTATTCCTGTCAGCGAAGATCAAGGAATGATAGATGCCGTTATAGCGGGTGCTTTAACTCTTGAAAAATTAGAAGCCATGACCTGTGTATGTTCCGTTGGACTAGACATGATTGCCATTCCAGGAGATACAAAAGCAACCACCATTTCAGGTATTATTGCAGACGAAATGGCAATTGGCATGATTAACCAAAAAACAACAGCAGTACGTATTATCCCTGTAATTGGTAAAGGCGTTGGAGAAACCGTAGAATTTGGTGGACTACTGGGCTATGCACCAGTAATGCCTGTTAATTCATTCTCCTGCGATGCATTCGTAAACCGCGGAGGCAGAATCCCTGCTCCGATTCATAGTTTCAAAAACTGACGCGAACGGCGGAGTCAAGCGGCCCGCGACAGCCATCCCACGTAAGCTCGCTTACAAGTGGAGATGACTGCCGCGGGCCATTTGACGAGCTACGCGCCTCCGAAAAAACCGAAGGTTTTTTCGGAGTGACGCCGTTCGTGTCATGAAATGGGACGCCGTTCGCGTTATGAAATGGGACGCCGTTCGCGTTGAAAACGAGGGGCGGCCACGCGCCTTGGGACGCCGTTCGCTAGCGTATCACTATCTGCCTCGTATATTCATTTTTCATCTTTTGCCCAAACTTACCCGCAACAACCGCTTCATATATATGTGAGGCGGTTATTTCTTTCTCTAACATAGAAATTGACTTATGATCTAGCAACTTTTGCGCATCAGCCAATTTTGATATCATAGGGATGCTACTTTCCTTTTTGATTGCATTCAGGAGAGGAGTAGCGTCCTTTTTAAACCCTAAAATTCGTGCATAAGGGATATAATCAATACTTTTATATAGCTCCATGTCCTTTGCAGTAATATCTAACAAAATATGAAGAAGACTACGACTAATCCTTGTATGAGTAACATCTTTACTCTTTAATAGGTCGCAAAAATTATCAAAAGAAGTATAATCCTTTAAATTCTTCTTTATTTTGTCACTTAAGTCCTTGTTTAAATCAAGATAGCTTGCAAGATTATTTTTATTTGTAGATAAAAGCTTATATTGTAGCAAAAGCGAAAAGTCATTGGCAACGATTGGATATGATTTTTGCCAGTCTGCATTTAATAAGGATAAAACATTTTCTGGCACTTGCTTTCTAATAGCTTCGAGACTACCATGTTCACTTAGTGATGTTCGAATTGCAAAGGCAGAACTGCGCTCACCATCTAAGATACCATCGTGATATCCAGCACCCAATCGCTTTATAGTAAAAGGTAAAATAGTGCTTTTGCGCTTTAAAAGTGCTTTTAGATATTCAATTCCTAAGATGTTATTAGGAGAGGTGATAATCTCAGCAATATTAGGAACATCAGGACAGAGTGCCAATAGGGCGCCACTGCGTGCAAGCGGAAAAGGAAGTCCGCTTTTGAGATTTTCTTGTAAGAGGCAAGTGTAGGCAGGAGACTCGGGATACAATAAGCTTGCAATTTGCTGTAATTTTGAAATATCACCACATTCACTTCCAAAGCAAATGCTATCGGTAACATTTAATTTGTCTAAAAGTGTGACAGCGCCCATCGCAAAATATTCAGCACTACCAGTAGCATAGGGCAGCGGTAGTTCTAAAACTAAATCGGCACCATTTTCTAAAGCCATCTGCGCACGCAAATATTTATCTATAAGGGCAGGAACACCACGTTGAGTATAGTTTCCGCTCATAACAACGATTACGTAATCTGCATCGGTTTGGGAGCGTGCTGTATCTAAGTGGTATTTATGCCCATTATGAAATGGATTATATTCTGTAATGATTCCGGTAACCTTCATTATATACCTCCGTGGTAGATGTTTAGAACGAAATTACGTGTAAAAACGATTGTTTCCAATGTGAAAAAAATAACATACTATGTAAGCGTTTACATTGTGAAAAATATCACGTTTTTAAATGGTTGAAAAGTATGTTTTGTACTTGAAATTATACAATTTTTCGCATATTTCATCTTGTATACAATATTTTAATCTAGTATAATACAAATAAGATGGTTTGCAAAGGGAAACAATTTACATGCAGACAAGAAATAAAAATTAGGAGATACGTAGGAAGGAGAAAGAGTATGTCATATATTGATATGATAAAGGACAGAGCAAGACTCGATAAGAAAACAATTGTATTACCAGAATCTACAGACAAAAGAACTTTAATTGCAGCAGCAAAAATTATGGAAGAGGGCATTGCTAATATTATTATGATTGGTAATGAAGAAAAAATAATGGATGGTGCTAGCTGGTTAGAGGTAGACTTAGATAAAATAACGGTAATCGATCCACACAATACTCCTAAATTAGAAGAATACGTGAACGTATTATATGAAACAAGAAAAGCAAAAGGAATGACACCTGAAATGGCAAGAGAAATCCTATTAGAGGATTATCTAACCTTCGGTATTGTCATGGTTAAAAATAGTGATGCAGATGGTATGGTAGCAGGAGCATGTCATTCTACCGCAGATACATTAAGACCAGCACTTCAAATTATAAAAACAGCTCCTGGAACAAAAACGGTGTCAGCATTTTTCTTAATGACTGTTCCAAACAGAGAATTTGGTGAAAGTGGAGTATTTATTTTTGGGGATTGTGGCTTAGTTGAAAATCCCGACGCAGAGACTCTAGGGGATATTGCAATAGCATCTGCAAAAAGTTTTAAACAATTAGTTGGAAAAGAAGCAAAAGTAGCTATGCTTTCATATTCTACATATGGAAGTGCAAAATCTAATTTAACAGAAAAAGTAATTGAAGCTACAAAAATAGTGAAGGAAAAAG
>JAVBUZ010000053.1:0-8266 GCA_031554725.1 Lachnospiraceae bacterium
TGGATTCTTCAAGACCTTTTCCTTTGATAAGAAACAAATCTCTAAATATTGGAGCGCTTGTAAGTAAAAAGGGTGAAAAGGCAGAAATGGAATTTGCGACAGTACAGGTGCCAAGTGGACTTCCAAGAATTGTTCTTTTTCCGGCGACTGGAAAAGAGAAAAAGGTAATTCTTTTAGAAGAAATTATTGAGCGTAACATTCACAAATTATTTTTGAATTATGATATTGTTTGCGCCCATCCCTTCCGTATTATGAGAAATGCAGATTTAACCATAGAAGAAGATGAGGCAGCAGACTTATTAAAAGAAATAGAAAAGCAATTAAAGAAGAGACAATGGGGAGAAGCTATCCGCTTAGAGGTAGAAAGCGGGATTGATAAGCGCCTTCTTAAGCTTATTAAGGATGAGCTTTCCATTCAAGAAGAAAATATTTATTATATTGACGGGCCTTTAGATTTAACCTTCCTAATGAAAATGTATGGATTGGAAGGATTTGAACATCTAAAAAGTAAACCCTATACGCCACAACCAGTTTCAAGACTTCCTCATGGATGCGATATTTTTGAAGCAATTCGCGAAGGGGATGTTTTACTTCACCACCCATATCAAACATTTACACCGGTAGTAGATTTTATCAGACAGGCAGCAGTAGACCCTAATGTACTAGCGATTAAACAAACGCTATATCGTGTAAGTGGTAATTCACCAATTATTGCGGCGTTAGCCCAGGCAGCAGAAAATGGAAAACAGGTTTCTGTACTAGTAGAGCTAAAAGCACGTTTTGATGAAGAAAATAATATTGTATGGGCAAGGATGCTAGAAAAAGCGGGTTGCCATGTTATTTATGGTCTTGTTGGTTTAAAAACTCATAGTAAAATAACCTTAGTAGTTAGAAGAGAAGAAGAGGGCATTAGACGTTATGTTCATTTAGGAACAGGAAACTATAATGATGCTACAGCAAAGCTATATACGGATATAGGTCTACTTACCTGTAGAGAAACCATAGGTGAGGATGCAACTGCTGTATTTAATATGCTTTCAGGCTACTCTGAACCCCTACACTGGAATAAATTATCGTTAGCGCCTTTATGGCTAAAGGACAATTTTCTGCACCTAATCGATAGAGAAAAAAACCATGCATTAGCTGGCAAGCCAGCACATATAATTGCAAAGATGAATTCCTTATGTGACCCAGATGTTATGGCGGCATTGTATGCAGCTAGCGCAGCAGGAGTCAAAGTTGAATTAATCATCCGTGGAATATGTTGCTTGAAGGTGGGAATTCCTGGCGTAAGTGAAAATATATCCGTTCGTTCCATTGTAGGTAACTTTTTAGAACACAGCCGTATTTTTTATTTTGAGAATGGCGGAACCGACGAGATATATTGTGCTAGTGCAGACTGGATGCCACGAAACTTAGAACGACGTGTAGAAATCATGTTCCCAGTAGAAGAACCTTCTTTAAAAGAGGAACTAAAGCATATTCTTCATAGTCAGCTAAGAGATACTGTAAAAGCTCATGTACTAATGCCAGAAGGTCATTATGAAAAAATAGATAGGAGAGGAAAAGAAACCTTTACCGCACAGGATGCTTTTTGTGAAGAGGCAATAATAGCAGCAAACGAAGACATCCAGGAAGAAAAAGCAAGGGTTTTTATTCCAGAGAAGCACCATGAATAAGATAATACTTGCTTCGGCATCGCCAAGAAGAAGAGAGCTTTTAGAACAAATTGGTTTTGAATTTGAAGTGATGACAAGCGATTGCGAAGAAAAAATTACTTCCTTAGATCCGATTCAGATTGTCGAAGAGCTTTCTAGGCAAAAAGCCGAGAATGTATTTGAAAAACAAGAAGGGAAAAAAGACATAATAGTTATAGGCGCAGATACAATTGTTGTATTTGAAGGTAAAATAATGGGAAAGCCTAAAAGCTATGAAGACGCTTGTGATATGCTGTTAAAGTTGCAAGGGGAAACCCATAAGGTATATACAGGCGTTACCTTTTGTTACGAAAAGAACAATCAGAAGCTGCATAAGACCTTTTATGAATGTACAGAGGTTTCTTTTTATTCTGCGACAGAGGAAGAAATCAGAAACTACGTAGACTCAGAGGAGCCAATGGATAAGGCTGGTGCATATGGTATTCAAGGAAGAGGCGCTGTTTTTGTAGAGAAAATTAAGGGTGACTATAACAACGTTGTAGGTCTACCAATAGCAAGATTATATAAGGAAATAAAAACATTATAAAAAACAGTAGGAACTACTTGACTATAGAACATAGAATGCATATTATTTAAGCAAACGAAATAAATAGGAGGCATATTCTTATGCATGAATTTGATGATGTTGTATTAAAATGTTTTCTGAAAAAACAATTACAGTTATTCCCAGAACCAGTGGCAGAAAACTTAGAAGAGGCAGAGTCCTTTTTAGAAGAATGCATGGCTGTAATCGTAGATTCTGTGAAGGAAGTAATTGAGTTTTTTGAAGAAGAAGGCATTGACATGGAAGGTGCTATGGACGAAGAGATTCTAGAAGCAGACGAAGTGTTTGATATAGGCGATGGAAGATATTTAATTGTAATTGGATAGAATGCAAGAAAGCATCAAAAAGACGGAACACTACCGTCTTTTTTGGTAGAATGCATTTTTTGCTTTTACAACAAGCTTAGATATGGTATAATTATTTGTAATTATGTGAAGGAGTAAGACGATGGCAGAAATTAGCGAGGAGCAGCGGCTTGCGAGAAAACAGCGGGTCCAGACACTAAAGAAATTAATCATTCTTTTGCTGATTACATCGATATTGATTCCTATATTTTTGTGTATTTTTCTATTTGTACGAATAAGTGTCTTAGAAGGCCAAGTAGGCGAACTAAAAGAAATGATACAAGTTTTGCAGATTAGTCAAGAATCGGTGCAGGCAGAAAAGAGTTTAGTCAAGCAAGAAGCTATGACCGGCTTTATTTTAGATACCAAGGAAGAAGCCATAGGCGCAGAAACGTTTGATATTCAGGAGCAGGACGAAGTATCTTATAGAAAGGTCTACTTAACATTTGATGATGGTCCCAGTGCTTACACTGATGAAATATTGGACATTTTGGCTGAGTACGGTGTAAAGGCCACTTTTTTTGTGATTGGAAAAGAAGATGAAAAGTCTCAAGAAGCCCTAAAACGTATTGTAGAGGAAGGTCATACCTTGGGAATGCATTCTTATAGTCATAAATACAGTGAGATCTACGCATCAAAGGAGGCATTTGCCGAAGATGTGAGCAGGTTACAGGAATATTTATATGAGGTAACGGGAGCATGGAGTAGAATATATCGTTTTCCGGGCGGTAGCTCGAATACGGTAAGTAAAACGGATATGCATGAACTTATTGACTACCTAAATGAACAAGGAATTGCTTATTACGATTGGAACATTACTTCAAAGGATGCCACGAAGGGACAACTATCAGCGAAGGAAATTATAGCAAATTCTACAAAAGATATGAACAAACATAATAATGCAATTATTTTGATGCATGACGCGGCGGATAAATCCACCACAATTGAAGCATTACCAACCATTTTAGAAAATATTTTGGCTATGGAGGACACGGTGATTTTACCGATTACCGACGATACTGTGCCTATCCAACATATTACAAACAACTAGAAACAAACTAGAAACGGAGGAATAAGGAGATGGGGTTTTTCTCAGATTTAAAAGAAGATTTATCTCAAGCGGTAAACGAACTATTACCAGAAGAGGAACTGAAGAAAGCAAAAAATGATAATGCAGAGGAGCAGGATGTTATAGAAGTATCGGTAGACGATATGGAGCAGCTGGATGCATTGCTAGAAAGAGTCGATTCCATTGAAGTTCCAGAGGATATGGATATCACAAAAATAGAAGAAGATGCTGCTGACTTACAGGCAGATGAAGTGCAGGAAATAGAAGAAATCAAAGAAGTCGAAGAAGCAGACGAAGAATTTGAAGAGGAAGAAGAATTTGAAGACAATGATTTAGAAGCAAGCATTAGGGCAGCATTTGGAGAAAAAGAAGAGACAGTAACAGGGGGAACCAAAATGGATATACAAGTTAAAAATGTATCTGACGAAACAGCAATTATTACTGCAGGAATGACTATCACTGGTGATATCATTTCAGAAGGTTCTATCGAAGTAATTGGAACAATTATGGGAAATGTAGAAGCTTTAGGTAAGTTAAACGTAACAGGTGTTATTAACGGAAATTCCAAAGCAGCAGAGGTTTATGCTGATACCGCAAGAATCACAGGTGAAGTAGTGAGTGAAGGAGCTATTAAAATTGGACAAAGCTCTGTTATTATCGGAAATATTGTTGGTAAAAGTGCAGTTATTGCAGGTGCTATAAAGGGTGATATTGATGTTCACGGTCCAGTAGTATTAGATGCATCAGCAATTGTTATGGGAAATATTAAATCACAGTCAGTACAGATTAACAATGGAGCTGTTATTGAAGGTATGTGCTCACAGTGTTATGCGGATGTTAATCCTACATCTTTCTTTGAAGATTATAAGAAAACAAAAAAATAAATTGATAATGGGTGGATGACATGCGAAGAATACTTTTAAAATTAAGCGGCGAAGCTTTGGCCGGAGACAAGAAAACTGGGTTTGATGAAGCAACAGTTCATAAGGTAGCTGTTCAAGTAAAAGAATTAGTGGATAGTGGTGTACAAGTTGGTATTGTAATTGGCGGCGGCAATTTTTGGCGTGGACGTTCTAGCGAAAATATTGACAGGACCAAGGCTGATCAAATTGGTATGCTAGCAACAATTATGAATTGTATTTATGTATCTGAGATTTTTCGCTCAACAGGAATGATGACGAATGTTCTTACTCCTTTCGAATGCGGATCATTTACAAAGCTTTTTTCAAAGGATAGAGCCAACAAGTATTTTGAAAAGGGAATGGTGGTTTTCTTTGCAGGAGGTACGGGACATCCTTACTTCTCAACAGATACTGGGGTAGTGCTTCGCGCGATTGAGGTTGATGCAGATTGCATCCTATTAGCAAAATCTATCGATGGAGTGTATGATGATGATCCAGCTAAAAATGCAGCAGCTAAGAAGTATGATGAGGTAACTATTGATGAGGTTATAGCAAAGAATCTGCAAGTTGTTGATATGACAGCATCTATTTTAGCGAGAGATAATAAGATGCCTATGTGGGTATTTGGACTAAACGAAGAAAATAGCATTGTTAATACAATGAATGGCAAATTCACAGGAACCAAGGTTGTGATATAAACTGGAAAGGAAAGATTTAAGATGGAACAAAGATTACAGCAGTATGATGACAAAATGAAAAAGGCAATAGAGTATTTGGAGTCAGATTATTTGACAATACGTGCAGGACGTGCAAACCCTCATGTATTAGATAAGCTAAGAATAGATTATTACGGAACACCAACCCCAATTCAGCAGGTTGGTAATATTACTGTACCAGAAGCAAGAATTATTCAGATTGCACCATGGGAAAAATCCCTAATCAGAGAGATTGAAAAAGCAATCTTAACATCAGATATTGGTATCAACCCTTCTAATGACGGATCTATTATTCGTTTAGTGTTTCCAGAATTAACAGAAGAACGAAGAAAAGATTTAGCAAAGGATGTAAAGAAAAAAGGGGAAGATGCTAAGATAGCCGTTAGAAATATTCGCCGTGATGGTAATGACGCATTTAAGAAATTAGCAAAAGAAGATATATCAGAAGATGAGATTAAACAATTAGAGGACAATCTTCAAAAGCTTACAGACAAATGTATCAAAGACATTGATGCAATGATAGAAGCAAAAACAAAAGAAATCATGACCGTATAAAATATACCTGGTCTTAGAAACGGGAAGGGGAAGGATGATATGGCATTATCGTCTGACCCCTTCTTGACATAAAAGGGAGCTATTATGGAAGAATTAAAGATGCCACAGCACGTGGCCATTATATTAGATGGAAACGGAAGGTGGGCAAAATCGAAAGGTATGCCTAGAAATTATGGTCATGTTCAAGGAGCAAAGACGGTAGAGGTCATTTGTGAAGAGGCATACAAAATGGGGATACAGTATCTGACAGTATATGCTTTTTCAACAGAAAATTGGAACAGACCTAAGGATGAGGTAGAAGCGCTTATGAAATTACTACGTAATTACCTCAAAAATTGTATAAAGACAGCGGAAAAGAATCGTATGTGTGTGCGTGTAATTGGCGATAAGACCGGATTGGATGCGGATATACGTGGTAGAATAGAGGATTTGGAAGAAGCAACAAAAAATAATACCGGTTTACATTTTCAAATTGCCATCAATTATGGTGGTCGAGATGAAATTCGCCGAGCTGTAACCGCTCTTTCACAGAAGGTAGCAGATGGTGAGATGAAGGCAGAAGATATAACAGAAGAGGCGATAAGCCAACAATTGGATACCAAAGATATTCCAGAACCGGATTTATTGATTCGTACTTGTAATGAGCTAAGATTATCTAATTTCCTTTTATGGCAGTTAGCATACACAGAGTTTTACGTTACGCCTGTTGCATGGCCAGATTTTTCAAAAGAAGAATTAGAAAAAGCTGTTCTTGCATATAATCAAAGAGACAGAAGATATGGCCTTTTAAAGGAGGAATAGTTTATGTTTTGGACTAGACTAGCAAGTGGAGTTGTACTTGTAATTATAGCACTAGCAACATTTATTTTCGGAGGCCCAGCACTATGGGGACTGCTACTTGTAATTTCCATGATTGCTTTTTTGGAATTAACCAGGGCAACTGGGGTAAGAAAAGAAGACAAAAAAGTAACTGCCTTTGAGATGGTAGGAATCATAGGAATTATGGCATACTATAGTTCGCTATACTGGGGAAATGATTACACCCTTTCTTTTATGTCAATTATTGGTACCTTTTTGGCGTGTATGTTTGTTTACGTGATTACCTTCCCTAAATACTCATCAGAACAGGCAATGGCAACCTTTTTTTCCTTTATTTATGCACCGATTATGTTATCCTTTCTTTTCCAGACGAGAGAATTACATTATGGCAAATACTTGGTATGGCTGATCTTGATAAGTTCATGGGGGTGCGATACTTGTGCCTATGTAGTGGGAATGCTGATAGGAAAGAAAAAGATATTTCCGATACTTAGTCCCAAGAAGTCTTTAGAAGGATGTATTGGAGGGGTTCTTGGAGCGGCGCTAATAGGTGGACTATTTGTGCATTTTGTTGTAGAGCAAGTGGTAGTAGAACAAACCATTACTTGGGTGGCGGCATTTATATGTGCTGTAGGAGCTATTTTTTCTCAGATGGGAGATTTGGCGGCGTCTGCAATTAAAAGAAATCATAATATTAAGGACTATGGAAAAGTTATTCCGGGGCATGGAGGAATTATGGATCGTTTCGATAGCGTAATTGTAACAGCACCGATGATTTACTTTTTAGCGGCACTTTTAATTAAGTGATAGATTACGTTTCAGTGGAAAGGCATGATATTAATATGAAGAACATAGCCATCTTGGGTTCCACAGGATCAATTGGAACTCAGACTTTAGATATAGTAAGAGCAAATGCAGATTTAAACGTGGTAGCATTAGCAGCAGGAAGCAATACCACACTTATGGAAAAACAGGTTAGAGAGTTTTTGCCAGAGCTTGTAGTAATGTGGGAAGAGGCAGCGGCAAAGGAACTAAGAACGCGAGTAGCAGATTTGGATGTTAAAGTCGAGTCGGGCATGGAAGGTATGCTTAATCTTGCAGTTTATGCCAAAGCAGAAGTATTAGTGACGGCAATAGTGGGAATGATTGGTATTAGACCAACCATTGCAGCGATAGAGGCAGGAAAGGCGATAGCCCTTGCAAATAAGGAAACCTTAGTTACCGCAGGGCATATTATAATGCCATTAGCGAAGAAGCACAATGTACCAATTTTGCCAGTTGATAGCGAGCATAGTGCTATTTTCCAATCTTTAAATGGAGAACGCCAAAATAAGATATCCAAGATTCTTTTAACGGCTTCAGGAGGACCTTTTAGAGGCAAAAAGAAGGAAGAGCTACAAAATATCCAGGTAGAGGATGCCTTAAAACACCCTAACTGGGCGATGGGAAGAAAAATAACCATTGATTCTTCCACCATGGTCAATAAGGGCTTAGAGGTTATAGAGGCAAAATGGTTATTTGATGTGGAATTAGATCAAATACAGGTTGTAGTACATCCTCAAAGTGTGATTCATTCTATGGTTGAATATGAGGATGGAG
>JAVBUZ010000152.1:0-5899 GCA_031554725.1 Lachnospiraceae bacterium
ATTCCAATATATATTCAAACGGTTCTGTAGTTCATTATAGCAAGAGTCAAAATCCGCAGTCCCTTCAAAATAAGGCCTCATCATATTAACATAAATCTCCTCTACCTTACTATTCGGTACATATGCTTGAGTAATATGGTCTAGCATATGTGATAACCTTTCCTTGTTTTCATTTGGCATTTTAGGAACTGGAATTGATGATGTTCCCATTATCATAGTTGTTCCCGAAGCAGAATACTCGAGGAAACTCCTATTATTTTCAACTTTAACGTATAAGCTCTTGTAAGCAGAATTTATATCTGTATAATCCATCATGTATCGAAGGAAATCATAGGCGCCTCTAATATTACTGCTCTTTGCATCAACAACTCCATAATTTATGACTACACCTTCATGGCTATCACGTCCTACGATAGTGGGCGTTGGTAATACTCTTATCTCTTTATTAAAAAAGAACTCATGAAGGTCACCATACCCTTTTACATCAGAAATAGGATTATTTCCCATAAAACAAAGGCCTACCATATCTAGCATATCACCTTGATTGGATATCTGTGACATTTGACCGGCTATATTTTCTTGTTGCTCCACGACAAATCGGGTGAATTCACTAATTGTATTAACTTCTTCCTTATTCATTGGCACCGATTGTAGGCTAGCTAGACGCAAACCACTTGCACGCAAAATATCTCTAACGATATCTCCACCTGGATCCGCAACACTTGCTATTTTTCCACTTTCCTTTGCCAACTCTCCCATTAGCATTTCAGATAATTCCGCTCCATTTAATGCACCAAGTGCGGCTATATCCATATCTTGATAATAGTCTTCTGATGCCATGTATGTATACGCATTCATTCGAAGTGGAATGATATATTGTCGCCCATCAAAGCTTCCTGCTTCCATTGCTACATCCAAATAGCTTTCACTTCTATAGGAATCATCACTTGAAAAATATGGCGTTAAATTTGCAAAGCTTCCATTTCTTACTGCTTTCCCAACATCTAATGCTGTTTTATCTGTAAGTAATAACACATCGGGGCTACTACCAGTACCTACATCGTTTGCATAACGATTTGCTAGGTCTTCCTTTGTATCAAAGGATATAAGCTCAATTTCTATATCCGGATAGTCTTTTTGATATTTCTGTATTGCAGTATCATAAAATGCTTCATCTAAGACAGCATAAACTGTCAGATGATTACCCGCTTCCATCTGCACCTGTTCCTCTGCCTTCTTTCCACATCCAGCCAAAAACAATAATACAAATATAATGCTCAATGTAACACCCTTCTTACCCATATTACTCATTCTCCCTCATCTATTTCTTATTCTTCACAACTAAGTTCCCTATTCCCTCTACCATTGATTCCTTTGTTAGTAAAAAGATAATAATAATAGGAAATAGAAAAATAACACTTCCTGCACAAATACTTCCGATAGAGCCACCTTGCATATTCGCAAAAGATATGGAAAGTGGTTGTAATCTACAATCACTTAAGATGTTCTGGGGTTGCTCCACTAAATTCCATGTGTCTATCAAACTTAAAACAACTAATGCAATAACACCATCTTTTATTTGCGGGAGAACTATTTTACCAAAAATCATTTTCTCGCTCGCTCCATCTATCTGGGCCGCTTCAATTGTTTCTTTTGGAATATGATTCATATATTGTAGCAATAAAATAATACCAAATGCCCCAAATACCCCTGGTAAAACTACTCCGAGAATATGATTAAATAGCTCCAGCTTATAAATAACTAGTAGCTGTGGTGTCATTAATACTTGGTAGGGCAAAAGCATCAAAAGTAATAATAGTCCGATTAATAGCTTTCTTCCGCGAAACCGAACTCGATATAATATATACGCACCTGCTAGATTTACTACAATCACACCAACTAATGTATATCCGCTAATTTTTACACTGTTCCAGTAATAAACCCAGTATTCTGGTGTTTTAAGTAATATGTCAAAATAGTTATTTAGATTTCCCCCATCTTTTAGATTGAAGGACTCTACAATTAGAAATATTAAGAAGGCACTTGTAATCAGCATTGCAATAAGGGAAAGAACTATAAATACAAGCTCTACAAGTCCATATTTTCTCTTTTTTAACTTTCCTCTTCCCATTCTATTTTAAATATCTCCTTCCTTAAACTTCTGCCAATATAAAAACAGTATCACACCACAAAAAAAGATACTTAAAAGTACTGCTGAGCCCGCTACTCTTCCATATGACATAGAGTAAAAGCTGTTGTTTATGAAATTTTGAATATAATAAATCTCTTCGCTGGGATAATTTCCAAACAGAAGAAATGATTCTCGATATAATTTGAATACTGCTATCATCGATATAATAGCGCTGAACGATACAAAGGATTTCATTTGAGGAATTACAATAGAAAATATTATATTATGTGGCTTTGCACCATCAATTTGGGCGCTTTCTATAGTTTCTTTTGGTATATTGCGAATCCCCCCTAATAGAATAATCATACAATATCCATAATTCTTCCATAGATATACCAAAAATAAAATTCCAAAAATCCATTTAGATTGAAGTAAATTTACTGGTTCGCATCCGAGCTTCATTATAAGTTTTGAAACTGGTCCCTCTATGCTAAAGAACCAATTTAGGAGATGTGTTATCACTACCGATGGTATCAAAAAGGGAACCATATGTATAAACAATGTTCCCATCCACCACTTAGATTTTCGTTCCATTCCCTTATTAACTACAAGAGCAATTCCGAATGCAACAATAAGTAGTGATGGCGTCATAACAGCAATTGATACTAAAGTATTTTTAATTGCTATGAGAAAAGAGCTTGAATGAAATAACTGTATATATATATTTGTCCCATCCCCGCCTTTTTCTATGGAAACAAAAAAACAGTATGCTAGTGGAAATAAATAAAATATTGCAAACGCAATAAATATAATACTTCCAATTACTAGCATACTATTTGAATATTTTAATTTTATTTTTCTCATTCAGCATTTCCCCTTTTAGCGGATAAGAATATAAATATGTTTTTAATTATATCATTTCTTAGAATAAGAGACAATAAAAAACATATCTACGAGTAAATGCTTTTTAACTTATGCTTCCTGCCATCTGTAAGCAGCAACAAATAAGATTACTGCCAGTAATATATTAAAGCTAATAATCCACACGTCCTTGCCAGAAATCTCTCTCGTCCCCATATAGTTTATCCAGTCGTTTATTTTATGTGTAAAGACATATTGGGAGACGTTTGCTATTTTCTCGTTAAATACGGAGAGCATGGGTAGGAAGGAGAAAATCATCATAGCTGGAACGGTAACGGCGGTTGCACTCATTTGGTTTTTACTCCAAATGCCTATGGCAGCGCCAAAGAGTTCGGATATAATGGTTCCGAGCATCATTACCACCATGAATCCTATAAAATCCCAGCCTTTATAGTTTCCCACAAAAGCAAACACCAAGCTTCCCAGAGTACAGATAAATAGAATATATAGGCCTACTCCTAGTAGGTATTCCCAGGCTTTTACATTGGACATCATAAGAACTCTTAGGGTGTTATTTTCCTTTTCCTCTGAAATAATGCTTGCTATGCTGGTAATTGGTGCCATTCCTACGTACATGGTTGCAAATAAAATTACAAAGTAATTAGTCGGCATATCTGGAATCTTTACTGAATTTTCCATAATGATTACCATTAGCGGGAACATCAGAAACTGGACAAGCACAGTTTTATTTTTTAAGGTGTCTAATATTTGCTTTTTTAAGATTGCATTAATTTTTCTCACACTAAGGTCCTCCCTGTCAGTTCCATAAATACTGTTTCTAGGTTTGGCTCGCTGGAATGTATGCTTTCCACAATGTCCTCTTCAAAATAGGAGGCTATGGCTTTCGCTGACTGACTGTTGTTTTTTAATTCCTTCCATTCACCATTCTTTAATAGCACTCGAACTATCTTTTGATGATTATATTTTCTGCATACCTCTTCTGGTTTTCCATATTCCACAATTTTTCCATCACAAAGTAGTGCTACATGATCGCATAGCTTATATGCCTCTTCCATATTGTGAGTTGTTAAAAATATGGTAGTTCCTTTTTCCTTCTGCTCTAGGATAAACTCATGAATATGCATAGCCGTCATTGGATCAAGGCCGCTAGTGGGTTCATCCATAAATAAAATTTGTGGTTCATGCAAAACTGCTCTTGCTAGTGCCAGTCTTTGCTTCATGCCTTTTGAAAGCTTGGATACTGCCTTTTTTTCTTCTTCCTCTAGCCCAACCTTTTTAAGCACTTCTTTTATTCGACTTTTGGGTAACCCATATATTTTTGTATAGATGTCCAGGTTCTCACGAACAGAAAGTCTTTCATAAAGTCCTGTGTTATCTAGTACCATTCCTAGTTTTGTGTAGGTTTCGCTATCTAGCTTTATGGTATCTCTTTGTAAAATAGAAGCCTCACCCCCTGTAGGTTTTAGCTGCCCTGTAAGTATCCTTATAAGGGTTGTTTTCCCTGCTCCTGAAGGTCCTAAAAAGCCTAATATTTCGCCACCCTTAACTTCAAGATTTATGTTATCTAAAACTCGCTTTTCACCGAAGTCTTTACATACACCAGATACTACAATTGCCTTAGATTCCTTTTCCATCTTCTTCCTCCTTCCACTGTTTCTTTATTCTTTCTAGTCCTTCTTCCATTTTTTTGTTTTCCATATTTGTTTTTAAAAACATCACACCCATACTAACAACAAAGCATAAGCCGAAGCAAAGCAAAAACATAGCCCAAGGCTGCCACATGTTGACTGGAAACCAATCAAACAAAAGTACAAATACTGCGATTGTCAAAACCACTGCACTTACCATACATATGGTTCGAATAAAAGTGGACATTTTCTTAAATATAAAATTTGAGAAGAAAAATGCTCTATAAACTGTAGACAAAACGGATACCAAAAAAAATTGTCCCATGGTAGCTAGCGTAATTCCTCCACTACCTAGAAGAAACATTGTTGATATTTCCTGTGCCGATTCGCCAAACAAAAAGGTAAGCCCCATCATGACTATCATGGTTATTCCAAAAAAACAAAACATCTGTCCTATATAATCAAAAATTGTTGTTGTTTTTGTTTCCATTATTTCACTCCCAATCTCTTTTTCATATTTTCTGCGTACTGTCTTGATATTACAAGCTGTTCTCCATTACTCATAGTTACCTTAATCCTTCTATCAAAGTCTGCCTTTAAGGACACGATGTGCTTCATATTTAAAATACAGGACTTATTAATTCTACAAAACTGAGCTTGCAAGAGTCTTTCCTCTAGCTCATATAAACGTAGCTCAGACTCATAAACCTCTTCCTTTGTATAGATAAACGTCTTTTTATCTACCGTCTCAATGTAAAGAACCTTTGCAGCATCAATAATATGCGTTTCATCCTCTTTTTTACCAGTAAGCTGCATATCAAGCATTCGAAGCATAGAAATAATCTTTTCAATTTCTGGTGTCAACCTGTTACAGGTTATATTTATCTCAGTTACTTGTACGGCTTCGTCGGTATTTATTGATATTTTCACAAAAAACCTCCATCTCTTCCATTTCTTTATTTCTATAAAACTATAACAGTTCCTTTTTGCAGCTTCAAATCCTTTTTCCTTAGTTGCCATATCTAGCACTTAAGTTGCCAAGGTTTAAAAAAACTCATCCGCGAGGATGAGCCTTTTTATATACTTCTCTAATTCTGTTATGATTCATATTGGCATAAATCTGTGTAGTTGATATGTCAGAATGTCCTAACATTTCTTGTACACTCTTTAAGTCTGCTCCATTTTCCACTAAGTGTGCGGCAAAGGAGTGACGCAAGGTATGAGGTGTTATTTCTGAATCAATTCCTGCCTTCTTTGC
>JAVBUZ010000253.1:0-7894 GCA_031554725.1 Lachnospiraceae bacterium
TCTGTAAACAATCATAATAGCTTTCTAAATATGATGGATGGAGCTTTGTCTGGAAAAACGGGCTTTACCAATGCAGCAGGGTATTGCTATGTGGGGGCACTTAAAAGAGAAGGCAAGGTTTTCACGGTGGCTATTTTAGCTTGTGGCTGGCCTAATAATAAGACCTGGAAGTGGGCAGATACTAAGAAATTAATGAATTATGGCTTAAATAATTATGAGTACCATAGCTTTGAGGAGGTTGCCTATAGTCAGGAAAATTTAGAACCTATCCTGGTGGAAAAGGGGCAAACAGATAGAATCGGACAAAAGGCATTTGCAAGGGTACAAAAAATCGAAGAGAAGGGAGAAGAGCCTGGGCTATTACTTCGCGCGGACGAAACGATTCGAGTGATTTGCCAAGTGAAAGATTGTTTGGAAGCTCCTGTTAAACGAGGAGAGAAGGTGGGCGAGATTCGCTATATGTTAGATGGTGCCATATATAAAACAGAGGACATAGTGACTGAAAACGAGATTCTACTGATAAACTTTCAGTGGTGTATGAATCAGGTTCTAAGAATATTCTTTCTATAGCTGTATAAAACTGTAAAAAAAGTGCAATTCGTTCTTTGCGAGTTGCATTTTTTGTGTTATACTAAGTCAAACAGTAATCATGGGGGAATATGGGTTATTAGTAGGTAAGATAGCTCCAATTCTTTCTGTTAAATTGTTATTATTAATTTATAATAAATGGAGGGCTGAAACATGAGTACTACTTCAAAGGCGAGTCAAAGAATAACAACTTTACTCGATGAAAACAGTTTCGTTGAAATTGGTGCACTAGTAACTGCAAGAGCAACAGACTTCAACTTGAAACAGACAGAAACTCCTTCTGACGGCGTTGTGACCGGTTATGGAGTAATTAATGGCAATCCTGTGTATGTGTATAGCCAAGATGCATCCGTATTAAACGGAACAGTTGGGGAAATGCATGCTAAGAAAATTGCAAACCTTTATGATTTAGCAATGAAAACAGGAGCACCTGTAATTGGTCTTTTGGATTCTGCTGGTTTAAGGTTACAGGAAGCAACCGATGCATTAGCTGCATTTGGTGAGCTTTACAAAAAACAGACTTACGCATCAGGTGTAATTCCACAAATCTCTGCAGTGTTTGGTAACTGTGGCGGTGGACTTGCTATACTTGGTTCTATGTCTGATTTCACATTTATGGAAGAAAAAACAGGAAAACTTTTTGTGAATTCTCCTAATGCATTGGAAGGAAACACTACTCAAAAATGTGATACATCTTCAGCAGCATATCAGAGTGAAAAAGCTGGTAATGTTGATTTTGTTGGTGATGAAGCAGCCATCCTAGGAGAAATTAGAACCTTAGTTTCTATGCTTCCAGTAAACAACACAGAAGAAGCTATTATTGAATGCAGCGATGATTTAAATAGAACATGCGCTGACTTAGCTAATTGTGTGGGTGATACATCCGTAGCACTTTCTATGTTAGCTGATAACAATTTATTTGTTGAAGTGAAAAAGAACTATGCGCCAGAAATGGTAGTAGGTCTTTTGAGATTAGATGGCGTAACAGTAGGTGCAGTAGCAAACTGTACAGAGCGTCTTGACGCTGAAGGAAATGTTGCAGAAAAATATGATGCAGCACTTTCTCCAAAGGGATGTGACAAAGCAGCGAAGTTTGTTAACTTCTGTGATGCGTTCAATATTCCAGTATTAACCCTAACAAATGTGACAGGCTATACAGCTTGCGAATGTAGCGAAAGTAAAATTGCAGCAGCAGTTGCAAAATTAACATATGCATTTGCTAATGCTACAGTACCAAAGGTAAATGTAGTGATTGGAAAAGCTTATGGTTCCGCTTATGTAGCAATGAATTCAAAAGCAATCGGTGCAGACCTTACAATCGCATGGCCAAATGCAGAAATTGGGTCTATGGATGCAAAACTTGCAGCTAAGATTATGTATGAAGGACAGGGCGTAGATGTTATTAATGAAAAAGCTCAGGAATATGCAGCACTTCAGACTAGTGTAGTAAGTGCAGCAAAGAGAGGATATGTGGACCAGATCGTGGAACCTCAGGACACCAGAAAATATGTAATTGGTGCTTTTGAAATGTTGTTCACAAAGAACGAAGACCGTCCGTACAAAAAGCACGGAACAGTTTAGAAAGGTGATACTTAATATGAAAAAATTCTTAGCAATGTTATGTATGATTACCTGTATCTTTGGCTTAACAGCATGTGGAGCAGAGAAAACTCTTAGCGCAGCAGACGAAAGTAACTTAGAAACCGCTAAGGTGATTTCTACAGAATTTATCGTTCCTTATCTATCCAATTTCTTTGATGATGCAATTGCGGATGAATATTTAGGCGAATACAATAAAGAAGAAATGAAATATATTGCTGAAAGCGTGCTTTCAAATATTATTTCTATGTATAGCCAGTATGGATATGATATGGGCGTATCAAAAATTTATGTAGATGGACACGGATTTTTAAGCGGTATTACCTCTTTTAATCTAGCTCATGAAAGCATGGGTGATGTAGTAGAAATTGGTGAACCAACTGCAAAGATATCAGGTGATGAAATCATGGTATATGTACCAGTAACTGGTACACTAAAAAATGCAGAGGCTGAAATTATTTTTAGCAACGATTTGTTCTTAACTGTAAAAGCAAGCGCATTAAATGTAGATGCTACCATGGGTGATTTAATGGTTAGAGCATCTCTAGATACCTTATTAGGTATGGGAACCGTATTCCTAGTGCTGATTCTGATTTCATTTATTATTTCAGCAATGGGTCTTATTCCTAAGATGCAAGCAAAATTCAGTAAAAAGAATGAAAAAGAAGAATTACAGACAATCAAAGAAGTGGCAGTGGACAACACCATTGCACAGATTATTAAAAAAGAAGAAATGTCTGATACAGAATTAGTGGCAGTTATTGCAGCAGCTATTGCAGCAAGCCAAGGAGCAACATCCACAGATGGATTTGTTGTTAGATCTATTAGAAAAGTAAGAAGATAATAATGGAGGATAAAAACATGAAAAATTATACCATTACCGTGAATGGAAACGTATATGATGTAGTCGTAGAAGAAGGTGTTTCCACAGGCGCTCCTAAAGTAGCAGCTCCAGTGGCTCCTGTAGTAGCTAAAGCTGCTCCAGTAGTTGCAGTAGCACCTGTAGCAGCTCCAGCACCAGTAAAAGCAGCAGGAAGCGCAGGAAGCGTTAAAATTGAAGCCGGTGCAGCAGGAAAAGTATTTAAAGTAGAAGCAAGTGTAGGTCAGGCAGTAAAACCAGGAGATACTATTATTGTTTTAGAAGCTATGAAAATGGAAATCCCTGTTGTTGCTCCTTCCGAAGGTACAGTAGCTAGTATTGATGTAGCAGTGGGCGATTCCGTTGAAGCGGGAGCAGTTCTTGCAACATTAAACTAAGTGCTACAGCACGCTATCACGAAATGCGAATAGCGGTAAAAACTTTTAGGAGGTCAACAGATGGATTACGTATTTAATGCGATAGGTAACCTAATTCAACAAACAGCGTTTTTTAACCTAACATGGGGTAATTACGTAATGATTGGTGTTGCCTGCTTTTTCCTTTACCTTGCTATAGCAAAAGGCTTTGAACCACTTCTTTTGCTTCCAATAGCATTTGGTATGCTACTTGTTAACATCTATCCGGATATTATGCTTAGTGTAGAAGATTCGTCAAATGGTGTAGGTGGCTTACTGTATTATTTCTATATTTTGGATGAATATGCGATACTTCCATCCCTCATTTTCATGGGTGTAGGTGCGATGACCGATTTTGGTCCTCTTATTGCCAATCCAAAGAGCTTTTTATTAGGTGCAGCAGCACAGTTCGGTATTTTCGCAGCATATTTTGGCGCGATTGCACTTGGATTCAACTCTAAAGCAGCAGCAGCTGTTTCTATTATCGGTGGAGCTGATGGACCAACTTCCATTTTCCTTGCAGGAAAATTAAGCCAGACAGCATTACTTGGACCGATAGCAGTAGCAGCATACTCATATATGGCGTTGGTACCAATTATTCAGCCACCAATTATGAAGCTTTTAACTACTGAAAAAGAAAGAAAAATTAAAATGGGCCAGCTTCGTCCAGTTTCAAAATTGGAAAAAATCCTGTTCCCTATTATCGTAACTATCGTTGTTTGTTTACTTCTTCCTACCACAGCACCACTTGTTGGTATGTTAATGCTTGGTAACCTTTTCAAAGAATCAGGCGTAGTAAGACAGTTAACAGAAACCGCATCCAATGCATTGATGTATATCGTTGTTATTTTATTAGGAACATCAGTAGGTGCAACAACTAGTGCGGAAGCTTTTTTAAATATGAGTACAATTAAAATTGTAGCACTTGGATTAGCAGCCTTTATGTTTGGTACCGCAGCAGGTATAGTAGGCGGTAAGCTAATGTGCCTTCTTACCAAAGGCAAAGTTAACCCTCTAATTGGTTCAGCCGGCGTTTCGGCAGTGCCAATGGCAGCACGTGTATCTCAAAAGGTAGGCGCGGAAGCAGACCCTACCAACTTCTTATTGATGCATGCAATGGGACCAAACGTAGCAGGTGTTATCGGTACTGCAGTAGCAGCCGGAACCTTTATGGCTATATTTGGTGTATTCTAAATAAAATTAAACTAGGAGGAAATAGGAAATGTCAGAACAAGTTAAGAAGCCTATTAAGATTACGGAAACCATATTACGTGATGCTCACCAGTCTCTGATTGCAACAAGAATGCCTACCGAGCTTATGCTCCCTATCATAGATAAAATGGATAAGGTTGGATATCATTCAGTTGAATGCTGGGGTGGTGCTACATTTGATGCATCTCTTCGTTTCTTAAAGGAAGATCCATGGGATAGACTTAGACAATTAAAAGATGGTTTTAAAAACACACAATTACAGATGTTATTTAGAGGTCAGAATATTTTAGGATATAGACCATACGCTGATGACGTGGTAGATTACTTCGTACAAAAATCAGTAGCGAATGGTATTGATATTATTCGTATCTTTGACTGCTTAAATGACTTACGCAATCTTCAGGCAACTGTAGATGCAACAAACAAAATCAAAAAGCAAGAAGGAAAAGGACATGCTCAGGTAGCATTATCCTATACTTTAGGCGATGCTTATACCATGGAATATTGGATGAACATGGCAAAGCAGGTTGAAGAAATGGGTGCAGACTCTATCTGTATTAAAGATATGGCAGGTCTTTTACTTCCATACGAAGCAACAAATCTTATTAGCTCAATGAAGAGTGTAACTAAGTTACCAATTCAGTTACACACACATTACACATCTGGTGTAGCAAGTATGACATACTTAAAGGCTATAGAAGCTGGTGTTGATATAATCGACACAGCAATGAGCCCATTTGCTATGGGTACTTCACAGCCAGCAACAGAAGTAATGGTTGAAACCTTCAAAGGAACTGAGTATGATACAGGCTTTGATCAGAATCTATTAGCAGAAATTGCTGATTATTTCAGACCATACAGAGACGAATGTTTAAAGAATGGTTTGTTAAATCCTAAGGTAATGGGCGTTGATATTAAGACACTATTATATCAAGTTCCAGGTGGTATGCTATCTAACATGGTTAGCCAGTTAAAAGAGCAGAATGCTGAAGATAAATACTATGATGTATTAAATGAAATTCCTAGAGTTCGTCAGGATTTAGGTGAACCACCACTAGTAACACCTTCATCTCAGATTGTTGGTACACAGGCTGTATTCAATGTATTAATGGGTGAACGTTACAAAATGGCAACGAAGGAAACAAAAGCTGTTCTTCGTGGAGAATATGGCCAGACAGTAAAACCTATGAATCAGGAAGTAATTGATAAAGTTATTCCTGGTGAAGAAAGAATTACTTGTCGTCCAGCAGATTTAATTGAAAACGAATTGGATAAATTGGAGAAAGAAATGGCAGAATGGAAACAGCAGGATGAAGACGTACTTTCCTATGCATTGTTCCCACAGGTTGCTACAGATTACTTCAAATATCGTCAAGCACAGCCAGAGACGGGTGATATGGCTCAGGCTGATGGCAAAAACGGGGCTTATCCAGATTAATAAAAATGGGAAAAATGATAAAACGTGTCGGTGTGAGCCGACACGTTTTTTAATGAAAGGGTTGACTCTGGTCGAAAAACAAAGTAAAATAACAAGTGTTACGAAAAATCATGAATAAATGATGGAGTGAAGAAAAATGGCAAGAAAAGAAACAATTACGATGCAGGATATATTAGAAACAGCATTTCAGATGACTAGAGAGGAAGGCTTTGCGAATGTTACAGCTAGAAGGGTTGCAGCAAAAGCCGGTTGCTCCACACAGCCTATTTTTCGTATATATAAAAATATGGAAGAGCTGTGGATTGCAGTTTATGAAAAGGCAATCGAATTTTTTCATGACTATTATGATTTATTTCCTCGTATGAGTGGAGTTCCTTTTGTAAACTTAGGCATGGCATACATAGCGTTTGCAAGAGAAGAAAGATACTTGTTTGAATTATTATTTTTGTCTTCCGTTGAATACAAAAAAAGCATGTATGAAATTTTAAACGGTGAAAAAGGCAATGTTGTTTTTGAAGTAAATACCGCTTCAGCAGCGGGCTGTAAAAATACAAGTGAAATGTTTATGCGTATGTGGATTTTTATCCATGGTATAGGTTGTATGAGTTTGACGGGTGATTATGATTTGACCGAGGCTCAGACCAAGCAGATGTTAGAAACATCATACCAAGCATTTGCAGGAGTGTAAGTGTAGAAAAGAGTTGCAGATGTTTGAAAGGAATGTGGACATATAAATGGAAAATAATAGTGATATTATATCAAGAATAAATGAAAAATTTACTTCTATGAGTAAAAGTCATAAAGCAATTGCTTCCTTTATTTCGGATCATTATGATCAAGCGGTTTTTATGACGGCGGCGAAATTGGGGGAGACACTAGGCGTTAGTGAATCTACAGTTGTTCGTTTTGCGTCGGGCTTAGGATATGAGGGTTATCCTGAGTTTCAAAAGAAACTAGAGGAATGGGTAAAGAACAAATTAAACTCCGTACAAAAGATTGATGCGAAATATGGACATAGCTCACAGTCAGAAATTCTTACCTCGGTTCTTACAGCGGATGTTGAAAAAATTCAAGATACCATACAAAATTTGGATCCACAGGCATTTGAAATGGCAGTTAATAGTATCTTAGAAGCTAAAAACATCTATATCATTGGACTTAGAAGCTGTGCACCCTTAGCAGAATTTCTTCACTTTTATTTGAACATGATAAGAGGAAATGTTTATTTGTTGAGTACAACAAGTGTAAGTGAAATGTTTGAGCAAATGATAAGAATTGATGAAAAGGATGCTATAATTGGTATTAGTTTCCCAAGATATTCAATGAGAACCTTAAAAGCCATGGAATTTGCAAATGATAGAAATGCAAAAGTAATTACAATTACTGATACGGTGCATTCTCCTATGAACCTATATTCTTCTTGTAACTTATTGGCAAGAAGTGACATGGTTTCGATTGTAGACTCATTGGTGGCACCTTTAAGTGTAATTAATGCGTTGGTAGTGGCATTGTGTTTAAAACGACCACAGGAAGTTAAAAAGAATCTGGAACTATTAGAAGAAACATGGAATAATTATCAAGTATATCTAAATGATGAAATAAATTTCATTGATGAAGAGCCGATGCTGAATTATTCCCTAAAAAGAGAAGAAAAGTAGGATGCTTGATGAGTAAAGTAATTATAATAGGCGGTGGTGCCGCGGGAATGATGGCGGCAATATCTGCCGCGGATTGTGGACACCAGACAGTGCTTATTGAAAAAAATGAAAAATTGGGAAAAAA
>JAVBUZ010000147.1:0-3569 GCA_031554725.1 Lachnospiraceae bacterium
CTCGGTGGGGTTTAGTGGTTCGTAGGAAAAGAGGCGTTTCATCTTGTATTCAAAAAGATTTGGTACGTTATTTTCGTTCTTTGCCTTACCGATACCGCGTTCACAACGGTTACCAGAAATATACTGGCGACCACCGGAAAACTTATTGATTGTTAAACGGCAATTGTTGGTACAACCCTTACATTTGGCCATGCTAGTTTCGTACTGTAAGGCATCAATTTTCTCAAAAGAAAGCATGGTGGTTTCAAAGCCTTCACTATAGTTTTCTCTGGCAATTAAAGCAGCACCAAAAGCACCCATGATACCAGCGATATCAGGGCGGATAGCATTGCAATTGGCAATTTTCTCAAAGCTACGAAGAACGGCATCATTATAGAAGGTACCACCCTGTACAACAATGTTTTCCCCTAGCTCGGAAGCATCAGAAACCTTTATAACCTTAAATAAAGCATTCTTAATAACAGAATAAGCTAGACCGGCAGAAATATCTGCGACAGAAGCCCCTTCCTTTTGTGCTTGCTTTACTTTGGAATTCATAAATACGGTACAGCGTGTACCTAAATCGATTGGATGTTCTGCAAATAGAGCCGTGGTAGCAAAATCCTGTACACTATAGTTGAGGGATTTAGCAAAGGTTTCAATAAAGGAACCACAGCCTGAAGAACAAGCTTCATTTAGCTGAACACTGTCTACGGTGCGATTTTTAATCTTAATACATTTCATATCCTGACCACCAATGTCCAGAATACAGTCTACGTTAGGATTAAAGAAAGCAGCAGCATTGTAATGTGCAACGGTTTCCACTTCGCCGTCATCTAATAAGAAGGCGGCTTTCATTAAAGCTTCGCCGTATCCAGTAGAGCAAGAGCGAACAACCTTAACACCCTTAGGTATTTGAGCGTATATTTCGCGAATAGAGCGGATGGCAGTCTTTAGTGGGTCACCATCATTACTTGAGTAAAAAGAGTAAAGTAGGGAGCCGTCATCGCCAATTAATGCCACCTTAGTTGTAGTGGAACCAGCGTCAATACCTAAATAAGCATTTCCAGTATATTCTGCTATATTGGCAGTCTTTACGTGATGAGTTAAATGTCTTTCGCTAAATGCATCGTATTCATCTTTAGAAGCAAAAAGAGGATCCATACGTTCTACTTCAAATTCCATCTTTATATTAGAAGAAAGCTTGCCTACCATTTCAAGCATAGAATAGAAAACATCTTCCTTTGCATTTAAGGCGGAACCAATAGCAGCAAATAAATGTGAATTATCTGCATCCACTATATGAGCATCGTCCAATTTTAAGGTTCGAATAAAAGCTTCCTTTAGTTCAGATAAAAAGTGTAGAGGGCCACCTAAAAAAGCAACATGCCCTCTAATGGGCTTACCACAAGCAAGTCCACTAATAGTTTGATTGACAACTGCTTGGAAAATAGAAGCAGATAAGTCTTCTTTTGTTGCCCCTTCATTAATTAAAGGCTGAATATCGGATTTTGCAAAAACACCACAACGAGCAGCAATGGTATATAAAGAGTTATAACTCCTAGCATAATCATTTAAACCGGAAGCATCTGTTTGTAAAAGAGAAGCCATTTGGTCAATAAATGAGCCAGTTCCGCCTGCGCAGATTCCATTCATTCGTTGCTCAACATTTCCACCTTCAAAATAAATAATTTTAGCGTCTTCACCGCCAAGCTCGATTGCAACATCGGTGCGTGGAGCTAATTCCTTTAAAGCAGTAGCAACAGCGATAACCTCTTGATTAAAAGGTACCTCTAAATGGTTAGCTAAAGTTAAGCCACCAGAGCCTGTAATCATTGGATGCAAGGTTATATTTCCTAATTGTTCATAGGCTTTTTGCAAAAGACTAGACAATGTTTCTTGTATATTAGCATAATGTCTTTCATAATCGGAAAATATAATGTTGTGATTTACGTCTAATATGGCTATCTTTACGGTTGTAGATCCAATATCAATACCCAGTGTGTGATTCATTATTCTTCATCCCTTTCAGTTAAATAGAACCCCTGTATTGTCATATAAAAACTGTAAAAGTTTAGTTGACAAAATAAAATAATTTTTGACATACCTTATTATTATACGACAATGAAAAACAAAATGCAACGAACAAACTCTTGGTTTACTTATCTCGGGTAGGATGATAGAATATATTCAAGTATGCTTTAAAAAATGCCTTTGATAAAAGACAAAAAAGTTTAACAGAAAATGGAGGATTTTTATGCGACCGATGAGTAAATTTGAGAAAAAATTTGGTAAATATGCAATACATAATTTATCAACTATATTGATATTATGCTATGCAGTAGGATATTTGATAGAAGCAGCTTTTCCTAGTTTAAAATATTATTTAACCTTAAACCCCTATTTGGTTTTACATGGACAGGTTTGGCGCCTTGTTTCTTGGGTTCTGATACCACCACCA
The DNA here is from genome assembly GCA_031554725.1 of Lachnospiraceae bacterium. GTDB lineage: Bacteria > Bacillota > Clostridia > Lachnospirales > Lachnospiraceae > JAVBUZ01. The sequence continues at coordinate 2,441 of JAVBUZ010000147.1, forward strand.
ACAGGAAATATATTTATGGTAATGATTATGCTGTATTTCTATTGGTCGATTGGGACCACCCTAGAGAGGACTTGGGGAACCTATAGATACAATGTCTATATGTTTTCGGGAATGCTCTTTACGATTTTAGGAGCATTTGTGCTAATGGGTTACCACTATATCATTATAGGAGCTGAGCTTTCGGCACTTGGCAGTACAGCAGCGGCGATACAGTTCCAAGCACTTTCCATCTATTTTAGTACCTACTATATTAATATGTCTATTTTTCTAGCGTTTGCGGCAACCTTCCCAGACGTGCAGGTACTACTTATGTTTATTATTCCAATTAAAGTAAAATGGCTAGGGATTGTATACGGCGTAGTCCTACTTTGGGACTTTTTTATAACAGGAAACCTGGCAGGACGAGTAGCTATGCTATTTTCCCTACTAAACTTTATTGTATTCTTTGTTACTTCAAGAAAAAGTGTTATGTCGCCAAAACAGATACATCGGAAACAAGAATTCAAAAAAGCAGTGCATAAGGCGCCAGCGATTACCAAGCATAAGTGTGCCATTTGTGGAAGAACAAATGAAACGAATCCCGAGCTAGAGTTTCGTTTTTGCTCAAAATGTAATGGTAATTATGAGTATTGTCAGGATCACTTATTTACACATGTGCATGTAGGTAGTGGTAGCTAATAAAAAAGAAATGAGGACTAAAATGGAAAAGGAACTTTTATTTGCAAAAACACTAGAAGAAGTAAGGAAACTTGCGAAAGAACAAAATAATTGTGTAAGTAAGGAACAGGTAGAAGATGCCTTTAAAGAATTAAACTTAGACGAGACACAGATGGACATGGTATATGACTATCTGAAAAATCATAAAGTGGGTATTGGTGAGCCTGTTAATATGGACGATTACCTAACAGAAGAAGAAAAAAATTATCTTCAAACATACCTAGATGAATTGCAAGAACTTGAAAAAGTAAGTCAGGGGCAAAAAGAAGCCATTACCCTATCAGCAATGGCAGGTGATGGAGATGCGCAAGGCAAGCTTATTGAACTATATTTGCCAGAGGTAGTGGATTTTGCAAAACTATATACAGGCCAAGGGGTATTCCTAGAAGACCTCATTGGTGAAGGACATGTA
>JAVBUZ010000083.1:0-24187 GCA_031554725.1 Lachnospiraceae bacterium
AAATATAGATTCCTTCTTCGGGTGCTTCTGGATACATTTCTCTGCTAGAGCCTAATTCTTCTACAGAGCACATCATACCATTTGATTCGATGCCCCTAAGCTTACCAGCCTTAATTGGAATACCACCTTCTGGCAATGGACCGCCATCGTGACCACCAGCCACTTTACCGCCATCCAAAACAACAGGAACTTTGTCTCCTACTTTTACATTATTAGCACCAGTAACAATCTGAATTACCTCGCTACCAATATTTACCTGACAGATAATTAGCTTCTGTGCATCTGGATGCCCTTCAATTTTTTCAATCTGTCCTACTATAATTTTTTCCAAATTTTTATCTAATCTTTCAAAGCCTTCTACTTTTGTACCGGTAAGGGTCATTGCATCGCAATATTCCTGATCTGTACATTCTAAGTCTGGCACATATTTTTTAATCCATGACAATGCTGTATTCATGCTATTTTCCTCCTAAAATTGTTTTAAGAAACGGATATCGTTTTCATATAAAAGACGCATATCATCAATTTCATACTTTAATAAGGCAATTCTTTCCAGACCTACGCCAAATGCAAAGCCTGAATACTGCTTTGGATCAATTCCACTCATCTCTAATACGTGAGGGTGAACCATACCACAACCTAAGATTTCAATCCAGCCTGAGCCTTTGCAGAAACGGCAACCACTACCACCACATTTAAAGCAAGTAACATCTACTTCTGCAGATGGCTCTGTAAATGGGAAGTGATGTGGTCTGAACTTAACCTTGGTTTCTTCTCCAAATAGTTCCTTTGCAAATTCTGCTAAGGTTCCCTTTAAGTCTGCGAATGTAATGTTTTTATCGATTACCAAACCTTCGATTTGGTGGAAGGATGGAGAATGTGTTGCATCAACTTCGTCAGAACGAAATACCCTTCCTGGAGCAATCATACGAATTGGTAATTTACCTTTTTCCATTTCGTGTACCTGAACTGGTGATGTCTGTGTACGAAGTAAAATATCTCCGGTTACATAGAAGGTATCCTGTTCGTCCTTGGCAGGATGATCTGCGGGAATATTTAGTGCCTCAAAGTTGTAGTAATCCTTTTCTACTTCTGGGCCTTCAACCACTTCATATCCCATACCGATAAAGATTCTTTCTACTTCTTCTAATGCAATTGTATTTGGATGTCTATGTCCAATAATATTCTTTTTTGCTGGCAAAGTTACGTCAATAACCTCTGCCTTCATCTTGGTTTCTCTTGCTGCAGCTTCCATTTTCTTTCTTGCAGTTTCTAAAACCTTTTCGATTTCTTCTCTAGTTTCATTAACCAACTGGCCAACCTTTGGTCTATCCTCTTCTGCTACATCCTTCATAGACTTTAGAACCGCTGTTAATTCACCCTTTTTTCCAAGAATATTAACACGTACTTCGTTTAATTTTTCCAGTGCATCACTGGCTTCAATCTGTGCAATTGCTTGTGCTCTGATTTGATCTAGTTTTTCTCTCATTTTTCTCATCCTTTCTTTTAGGGCAAAATCCCTATAACATAAAAAGTCCCTTGCAAATTTGCAAGGGACGAATATAATCCGCGGTACCACCCAAGTTTTCGTTTCAAACGAACTCTTCATTCACTTAACGCGCGCAAACGTCTTAAACTACTCTTCTTAACGAATTTCCTCTAAGCAGCTCCAGTGGGAAATTGAATTATTATCTGAACTTAAGGAAGCTTGCAGCCGGTGACTTCCTCTCTCTGAAAGAAAATAATAATCTACTAACACTTTCATCGCCTTTTATATTTAACTATTACCCTATTCTAGTGACTTGTATTCAAAATGTCAATATCTTTTCTTTTATTTTTATTCTTTCTATGTTTTATGAACACTTGATTCACGGGTTTAAAGTATTTATTTAGGTGTGCCCCTATCATCACAATATACCTACAGATATAAAGCCAAAGCATTATGATAATAATAATGGATAGACTTCCATATGTACTAGAAACATTGGAATATTTCACATAAATTGAAAATCCCCAAGAAAAAATATTCCATGCTACTGCGGTAAAAATTGCTCCTGGAATTTGTTCTCTAAATTTCAGTTTTTTGCTGGGCACATAAGCATATATCGCTGTAAAAAAGATTGTAAGCACTAACCATGTTGCCAAGAATCTAAAATGAATTAGAAAGCTTACTAGTTCAGTAATATGAGGAATGTATGTTACAAGCATATCATAAAAGACATTTCCAAATACCATAAATAGCAATGAGATAAGTACCATAAAAATCATGATAATGGTATAAAAAGAAGCAATCATTCTAATAACAAAATAATTACGTTCCTCTTCTGTCCCATTTACAGCATTCAGTCCTCTCATAAGTGCAAGAACGCCTTTTCCTGCCGACCATAAGGTAACAACTGCCGCAACAGACATAACTCCCGCCGATTTGGCGTACACATCCGAAATAATGCCCACTACCAAGCTATTCATAACATCTGGAGTAGCTTCCATAATCGCCATGATTAGGTTTTCTTCTGTAAGTGGGGTAAATGGAATCAATGTACATATTAAAATAAGCATGGGCACTAAAGATAGAAAAAGGAAAAAAGCAGTACTTGACGAAAAGGCATTTATATTTTGATTAGACATCTGTTTTGAAAAATCTTTTGCAATTATATATATCTTACGAAACATTGCTTCCTCCTCTCCTCATGCTCAATATATCTGCTCAATATAACTATTTTCATAGAAAAAGCTTAAAATATCTTGGTACGTATATCCGTATTTCGCCATAGACTTTGCACCATTTTGTGACATTCCTACGCCATGACCAAAGCCACCGCCAGTCAAGGAATATCCTACCACATTCTTATCCTCTTTGCTAGTAGCTATGGTAAAAAAGCCACTTGGTAGCAGTGATGTCATATCTATTTTACTACCGTCTTGCCTAATAACCTTGGTTACTCCATCACACAGTACATAGCGAATATTGTGTTCCGATATTACTTTATAGGTGGCATTTTTTGTTTCAATAATTAGTTCATCCGCAACACCACCATCATTTCTTTTTTCGATATAAATATCTAAAATATCACCTAGCTTATCGATTTCCTTGCTTTCATACTCGCCTTGCTTATTTAACGTAAGCACAAGCTTTGCATTTGCTTTTCTTCTACTTTCTAGCACCGTTGCCATTCTATCCTTGTCTAGCTCTTTGACATTATAATCCCAGCGGTACCATCCTTCCTCTACTTCAAAATCTTCTGAAAACTTCTGACTTATATATTCCTCAAAGGTATCCTCTTCCATTAATGTTTGGGAGGTAAAATCTGGGCTTTCACCAGTGCCGATACTTTTTGCAACAAGATAATCATAGTTTTCACTTGAATCACCCTTCCATATGTCCGTATCTGACCCAAAGCCACAAGATGTGGAATAATAAAAGGTGCTTACTAAACCAGCATTTGCATAAAGCAGCTCGCCGTTTGTTGCTTTTACTGCTTCTGTAGTAGTATCCTGCTCTAAAATATTATTATACACTTGATATCCTGCGCTATCGTCCACATGCGCTCCTATTGTTTTGTTAGAAGGATTTTTCATATGACCATATGCATAGGTTCTGGCACTAACCGCTTGGGCCTTTAGAGCCTCTAACGGATAGCTTGAAGGCATCTCACTAGGCACAACGGCATACAAATACTCTTCTAGCAGTAGTTCGTTTATAATATATAAGTTCTCGTTCCCACTTTCTTCTTTTCTGAGAATCTCCATAGTACCACGATAAGAAGGTGTACCCTGACTTCTCTCTACTGAAAATAATGTTATTTTGCTAGTTAGCACTGCTGGAATTATATAAATTCTGTCTGCTAAAAAGTATGGACTATCCCCATTAATTTCTATTTTGTCTCCTGCCTTATGCAATTCTTCTGTTACATTTTCACCAATTCCATATCGTATAACAAACTCGCTATCAACTGTAAATTCTACATTTGCATGATAAGATGCGGTATAATTTGACGCCTTTATTTGCACTCTAATATATTCCATTGCTTCCTGCCTTGTGATTAATACCGCGCATATTTTCCCATCCTCAAGCACATAATCACAAAAATTATAACCTACACTTATTTCTCCTTCTTTTGCTAGTCGAAGTTCTTCATAAAGCTTATAGATTTTCATATCCGCCGAGAAAGGAATAACGCCCTTCCCCTCTAACTCCACTCCTGTTTGTGCATTTACACTTAGTACCTTTCCAGATATCTTTCCCTGATTTTTAACCACCACCTGAGTAATCATATCATCTGTCAATGTAATATCCGCTATCTGCTCCCTTGCACTACTATCTACAAGTGGATTTTCTATATTCTCCCAAGAATATTCCTGATAAAGACCATCAAAAAAACGAAGTCCCTTTTCAGTTACTTCTGTAATCCACACGTTATCTAATTGCCGAACCTGGGGGATATGCTCCTCCTTGGGCACAAGCTTCTTGTTAACTCCCCATATTGCAAGAATAAGGAGAACAATTACGCCTATTACACATATGATTGCTTTTTGTTGCATTCGCTGGGATTTGTTCAAATTAAAACTCCTAACTTTTATAGAATCCATATTAGTTGATTGTTGCAATTAGTATGATTATATTTTTTTTCTATTTAGGCTTTTGAATAGGTAATAAAGAAACTAACATTCCGACTAGCAGACACTCTCGTTTGAAGATAAACGTAGTGGTGCGTAAGAACCTAAACTACAGGTTCTAAGCACCAACGTTTATCTACACTGCTCTTACGGAATTGTAGTTTCTTTATTACATCTACATAATGCCTTCCTTACTAAAAGTCTATTATTCTAAGCACTAGCTAAGTAATAATACCATTTTAATTAGCTCCGTATAAATATAGTCAATATCTAATTTGTCACACTGCAAGTAAAGACAAAACCGTATAGTTATCCGAGCTCTTTCTAAATGTTTTTTGCTATTTAAGTCTACCAAATGATTCGTTTATAGAAAAAAGCAGCCAATAGAGGCTGCTCTTTTATCTTTTGTATCCCCAAAATGTCGGTTCTTGTCTTTTGACTCCTAGCAATGCTAGGTGGGTAACCGCAAACAAACTTTTGTCTTCCTCTGCAATCCTCATATGAGTGGAGGCTTGACAGCCATTTGATGATGTAGGAATCCCGTTTAAAGTATCTGTAGGTTCAAAACAAACAAGAGTTGTCGAACATTTCAGGTTACCTTTATTATATCCAAAAACACTTCCGATTACAAGATTCCTGTGACAAGTTTTAGATAATATTAATCTATTTGCTACTAAAGAAAAATATTCCACAAAATATTATAGGCTGTTAGCTTCTGCAACAATTTTCTTTAATGCATCAAGGGCTTCTTCAGGAAGGGCATCAAAACCACCTTTTTTAGTTTTGAATTCTTCTACTGCGTTTACACGATCTTGCATACGTGCACGTAGCTGAGTAACGTACTGCGTATCCTTCAAATCAGGTACAAAGCCTTCCCAATCTAAGATTTCGATATCTGAGAATGCACCCCATTTTTTGAATGCTGCTTTTCCTTCGATAATCGCTTCTAAAATGCCTAATGTATCAGCAGGTTTAACTTTTTTGCCCATGAAATCGCCAGTATTAAGAATATAACAATCTACATTCTTTTCGCCAACTAATTTTTTAAATTTTTCATAGTCATTCACTAAAGGATAGGTTCTAAATGGATTAGCGTATGGTTCAACTACTAATGCATTAGGATCTACTCCTGGTGCCAATCTTTCTGCTGTTGTTCTCTTGGTTGCAAGAGTTGCACCCATAACAGATGCTAAAGAAGAACCAGTTAATTTAACTACAGGTGGAATTGTAGGATCTTTCATTAACCAGAAAATTGCATTTACAGGCTCTTCAAATTTATCAACACGGTTTGGTGACCATAATTTTGATTTTACCGCACGTCCATTACCATTTCTGATATCTTCTGTTACTAATACAATTTTGCCATCTTCATCACGGGTAGCTGCACAGTTCTGTGCTGTGATTAAGTATTTGTTATCATCACATTCCAATGGATAATCCTGTGTTTTATCAAAGTAAGCAGGTTCTAATGCAATGGAAGAACCATCTTCAGAAGAAATGATAAACGCATCATCATGTAATACTGTAATATCATATTTTCCGTTGTGTGCTGCATGAGTAATTGTTGATTTACCAGAACCTGATAAGCCAAATACACCAGCAACGAATTTGCGTCCGTCTGATAAGTTATATCTCTTCTGACCAGCGTGGCAAGAAGCATAACCATTTCTGTTAGCAATTGCCCAAGCAATTGTTAAAGTACCTTTTTTATGTTCTCCAAAGTATCTCATACCTAAGATTGCTGCACAGTTGTGTGTTGTATCAAAGTATGCAAGACCCATTTCATGATCTGGGTGTGACCACTGTGGATTAGAGAAGATATAAATATCTGCTTCTTTTCCTTCCGCGATAGGTTTGGATTTTTTGTACATCTGTACATATTCGTCTGACATATACTGGAAGTTTAGCATCCATGAGTAAAGAATGTTTTCTTCTCCTTCTGGAATACAGAGATGTGCTTTTACCATAAAATCTTCATGTAAACCAATATAAACCTCTGCATGGTACAACAATTGATTTCTTGTCTGATAAACAGCCTCTTTTACCTTTGCATCTAAATCTGTTGTATCAACTCCTGGTTCACCAGAAATTTTTCTAGCTGCTGCTGCACGTCCGCTTACATTTCCATCATTAAACAATAAAACTTTAGCTTCTGGATCTAATCCAATTTCCTCTGCTCGATATACTGGCATATCTGTTACTACAGTCCCAGGTGAATTCTTTGCTAGTTCATAGGCTTCTCTCAGTGTGCTAACCTTTACTACATTGTTACCATAAAAAGGTGTTTCAATAATAACTCTTTTTGCATAGAAAATAGGATTTGCTGCACCTATTTCACTTCTTTTAAAATTGGCTTTTGTTGACATACTTCTCCTCCTTAAATAATGTTATTTATACCACCATATCCCCGTAGTATTTACGCGTATAGTATCATTGTATACAATAATACTATGTTGAGCGTTAATGTATTATTACAAAGAGTGTACTAAAAGTCAATATCAAAAAAATATATTTATATGCATATTACAATTTTCTTGTTGCTTCTTTTAACCAAGCCTGTTCCTCTTCTGTTAAATGAGGGCCAATCAAGTTATATACTTGTTCGTGATATTCATTTAAAAATTCCAAAGTTTCTGCTGTCATTGCGGATGCATCAATGGCTTCTAAATCAATCGGAGCATATGTCAAAGTCTCAAAGTTCATGAATTGACCGTCACCATTTTTTACATCATTTCGAGCTATCATTACATTTTCAATTCTTATTCCATGGCTTCCTTCAATGTATACACCTGGTTCATTGGTTACTACCATTCCGCTTTCAATCACTGCTTCCGTCATACCTTCTGTAAATTTCCAACGGATGTTTTGTGGTCCTTCATGTACATTTAGTGTATATCCCACACCATGTCCTGTTCCGCACTTATAGTCAATACCCATATTCCAAAGTGGCTGTCTAGCCAAAATATCTAGATTTCTTCCCGTACATCCGTATAACCACTTGGCATGTGTTAGCTGTAGCATTCCTGCTGCAACCGCAGTATAATGCTTTTTAATCTCATCTGATATTGGTCCAAGTACAATGGTTCTTGTAATATCAGTCGTTCCACCAATATACTGTCCGCCAGAATCTACAAGAAGCATTCCTTTTGGTTCTAAGGTTGCATGTTTTTCTGGGGTTGCTTCGTAATGCATCATTGCTGCATTGGCATTGTAGCCTGAAATGGTTGGGAATGATAAATCAAGGCATTCTGGAATCTGTCTTCTGAGCTTTTCCAAGTAATCTGCTGCTGAGATTTCTGTAATTTCTGTTTTACCGATATTGGTTTTAAGCCAGTATATAAACTTTGTAACTGCTGTACTATCCTTTATATATATATCCTTCATATTCGTCAGCTCTACATCATTTTTAATCGCCTTCATTAATTCTGTAGGATTGTTCTTATCAATTAGGATAGATTTATCCATAAGCTTTTTATAGATTGTAAAGTTACAGTTTCGTTTATCTGCTAAAACCTTGATATCAGCCTTCATATCTTTTTCGATAAAGGATACCATTTCTTCATAAGGCTTTATTTGAACCCCGGCTGAAGCTAGCTTTACTCTTACCTCTTCATTGAGTGCCTCTTCTTGAAGGAATAAATACTGTACTTCTTTATCTACATAGGTATAAGAAAGCGCTACTGGATTACATTCTACATCGCAACCTCTAACATTATATAGCCACATAATATCATCAAGCTTGGTTAGCAAAAACGCTGCTGCACCTTCTGCTGTAAGCTTTTCTCTTAGCATGTCCAGCTTTTCTGTTACACTTTTTCCTGCCACCTGCTCATCTAGCATAAAAACTTTTCCGCTAGGCATCAAAGGGCGGTCTTCCCAAATCACATCTGCTAAATCTTTATCATAGGTAATCGATACTTTTTTGTCTTCTAATTCCTTTTCATACTGTAGACCTAAGCTGGCAGAAAGCACTCTTCCATCAAAGCCCAGTACCTGCTTCTCTTGCATGTTGCTTTTCAAAAAATCTATAATGGTAGGAACGCCTTCTTCCCCCATTCTATATAACTCTATGCCAGTTCCTTCTAATTCATTTTGTGCCTGAATAAAGTATCTGCCATCCGTCCATAGCCCAGCTCCATCCTTCCAAAGCACTAGGGTACCATTTGAGCCAGTAAAGCCACTAAAATAGTCTCTCACTTTAAAATAATCACTTACATACTCTGAATTATGAAAATCCGCAGTTGGTATAATATAGTAATCCACTCCTTGGTCTTTCATTACTCCTCTTAGCTTCGTGATTCTATCTGTTATTAATTTATTTTCCATTTTAAGCCTCACATTTTTATTTTTTAATATCCTTGGGTCATTTCTCCCTTGCATAAGCCTACTGCTCTAGATGTTCCTATACGATCACAACCTAGTTCTAAAAACATTTTCAAATCATCCAGAGTAGAAACTCCACCTGCTGCTTTTATCTTTACATTAGGTCCGATATTTTCTTTCATAAGTATTACATCTTCTTTTGTTGCTCCGCCTGTTCCAAAGCCGGTAGACGTTTTAATATAGTCTGCCCCTGCCGCTGTAACAGCCTTACACATAGCTACTTTTTCCTCTTGGTTCAAATAACAGGTTTCAATGATAACCTTAAGCACACGTTCTCCGCAGGCTTCTTTTAGGGTCTTAATCTCTTCTTCCACCTTTTCGTAGCATCCATTTTTTACATCGCCAATATTGATTACCATATCAATTTCACTGGCACCATCTTCTATTGCCTTTTTTGTTTCTGCAACCTTAGCTTCTGTATTGGAATATCCTAATGGGAAGCCTACTACCGTGCAAATATTAATCTGTTCTGCATAAGTTTCTTTTACTCTTTTCACATAGCCCGAAGGAATGCAAATAGATGCTGTTTTATAGGTAATCGCTTCTTCACATATTTTCTGAATATCTTCCCAGGTAGCAACTGCATTTAATTGTGTATGGTCTACATGTCCCAACATTTCTTGAACTGTCATTTCTATTTTTCTCCATTTCTTTTCTTTCATTAACATATCCTTAATTGTAATACGATTAGGTAAAAAAATCCATAGGAATTCTTGCTATGAACATAATTTGAGAACGCTTTTTTATTATTTTTTCTTGCCCCATTTTTCATATCATGTTAATATATTCTTATGCGCTTTTCACGCGTCAATTTGTTCATGTGATAAAGTGTTCGTAACAATCAACAAGTATTCACGGAAAGGAGATTTACAATATGGAGCAAAATTTTTATTCTGACATTACACCCGAAATCTTAAAACTTGCAAAGTTATCAGAGGACGCAGGCATTATAGATTCTGAACTTTTTACCAAATACGAAGTAAAGCGCGGCTTACGCGATTTAAACGGAAAAGGTGTTCTTGCAGGTTTGACTCATATATCCGACGTACGTGCAACCGAAACCATTAATGGTGAGCAAGTACCCGCTCACGGAAAGCTTTTTTATAGAGGCTATGACGTAAAGGATTTGGTTGAAGGATTTACAAAAGAAGATCGTTTTGGTTTTGAAGAAATTACATATTTACTTTTATTTGGTAGTCTTCCCCAAAAAGAGGAGCTGGCCGATTTTGAGAAGCTACTGGCTGGTTATCGCACTCTTCCTACCAGCTTTGTACGTGACATCATTATGAAAGCACCTAGCAGAGATATGATGAATACCTTAGCTAGAAGTGTTTTAACTCTCTACTCTTATGATGATAGAGCAGATGACACCTCCCTACCAAATGTTCTTAGACAGTCGTTACAGTTAATTAGTCTCTTTCCACTTTTGACAATTTATGGATATCAGGCATACAGTCATTATCATGATGGCAATAGCTTATTCATTCACCAACCAGTGCCTGAATATTCTACCGCCGAAAATATTTTACATATATTACGTCCAAATGGAAAATTTACTGAATTAGAAGCTAAAATTCTTGATATTGCTTTAGTCTTACATATGGAGCACGGTGGTGGTAACAATTCATCCTTTACTACCCATGTTGTCACTTCCTCTTTAACAGATACCTACTCTACTATTGCTGCTGCAATTGGTTCTCTAAAAGGGCCAAGACACGGTGGTGCCAATATCAAAGTAGTTCAAATGTTTGAAGATATGAAAGAAAAGCTTTCTAATTGGGAAGATGAAGCAGAAGTAACTGATTATTTAGAGAAGCTTCTAAGCAAAGAAGCCTTTGACCATGCTGGACTTATCTATGGCGTCGGTCATGCTATCTACTCTAAGTCAGATCCAAGAGCTGTTATTTTTAAATCTTTCGTTGAAAAGCTTTCTGTAGAGAAGGGCTTAGAAAAAGAATTTGCACTTTACTCTTTAGTAGAACGCCTTGCTCCTGAAATCATTTCAGGTGAAAGACAAATGTACAAGGGTGTCAGCATAAATGTAGACTTCTATTCCGGATTTGTTTATCATATGTTAGGACTTCCTATGGAACTTTATACTCCTATCTTTGCTATTGCAAGAATTGCCGGTTGGAGTGCACACCGTCTGGAAGAGCTTGCAAATAACGGAAAAATTATTCGTCCTGCATATAAACCAATTGGTGAAAATCAAGTATATGTTGACATGAATGATCGCAAATAATGTTTTTCTATATCACAGGTAAGAGCGCGCCCATTCTGGGCGAACTAATAAATGGGTATGAGACCTTGTATCATACCCATTTTTATATATGCCTTATTTATTACTGCAAAAAGTATACGAACCTTTGTCATGAAAAAGGTGAAATCCACTTTTCCCATTTTGTTTTACATGATACAAGGCTTTATCTGCTTTGGTATATAGCGTCATAAAATCAATTCCATCCTCTGGCATCATAGCAACACCTGCTGATACCGTTGCAGAAATTTCTTCGTCATTTACCATCTTAGTAGCCACTTCAATCTCACTTAAACATGCTCGCATCTTCTCTTCAACATCTTTACTGCTCATCTTATCTTTTAAAAATAATGCAAATTCATCTCCTCCCAAGCGACAAACCACATCACTATGCTTTACAGAAGCCTTAAGCGCACTTGCAAATTGAATAAGAACTGCATCACCGATTACATGACCATAGCAATCGTTAATTCTTTTAAAATCATCCATATCAAACAATACAAAAACACCACTGTTTTCACACTGTCCATATTGATTTATTGCTTTTTCAAGATACATTCGATTCCAAAGTCCAGTCAAAGCATCTTTACTTGCTGAAACCTCTAACTTCCTTTTCGTTTCTTCCATTCGAAGTATCTTTTCAATTCTTCTTAGAACAATCTCTGGTTCAAACGGCTTTCTAATAAAATCCATTGCACCTAGTTTTAGACCTTTAATCTCGCTTTTATTGTCTACATCACCTGTCAGAAATACAATCGGTATATCTGTGTACTCTGGCATCTTTCTTATATTCTGCAAGGTCTCATAACCATCCATTTCAGGCATCTTTACATCCAACAAAATTAAATCCGGTCTCACTTCTTTTAAAATCTCAAGTGTTTCTTTCCCCGACTTTGCCATCGATAATTTGTAATTGGATTTTAGCACTGCCTCTGCATACTTCAAATTTGTAGATATATCATCTACAATTAGAATGTGTTTTTGCTCCATAAGTATTCACCCTTTGTATTTTACCACAATTCATAAATCCTTTAACCAACATAGCCCTTTACATTTTCAAGAAATCTCTTACCACCTGTTTCATTTCTTCGGTCTCACAAACGCATGTGTGAAGCACTGGTGCTGTTCTTATTTCTTCTATTGCATTTGGCACTTCGATGTTTGCAATCTTAGCTAATTCATCTACTAATGCAAAATCATCCATCTGACTATATTTGCTGTCAATTGCTTCCATTACGCTTCTTGTGAACTTAAATGGGCTTGCTGTAGATGCAATAACCGTTTTGGTTTCATCTTTTGTATCATTTCTATACTTTTCACAAACTGCTGCTGCAACTGCCGTATGTGTATCAAGTACATAACCGCAAGCTTCATATATCTTTTTAATTGTTTCTGCTGTGCAAGCTTCGTCTGCATAATTTCCATAAAAATCAGCAAGCTGAGCTTTCATTTCCGAAGTAATTTCATATCTACCTTGTCCTGACAATGCAGACATAAGCTCTGCATTCTTTGTCGCATCATCTTCTGCAATACGATAAATCAAACGTTCTAAATTGCTTGAAATAAGAATGTCCATAGAAGGTGATGTTGTTAATACAAAATCTCGGTTTCTATCATATACACCTGTTTCAAAGAAATCATATAATACCTTATTGTCATTAGAAGCACAAACTAATTTTGCAATAGGTAGTCCCATATTTTTGGCATAGAATGCCGCTAAGATATTACCAAAGTTTCCCGTAGGAACTACTACATTGATTTTCTCACCTGCATGAATTCTCTCTTCTTTTAAAAGGGTCGCATATGCATAAACATAGTAAACAATCTGAGGTACTAAACGGCCAATGTTGATGGAGTTAGCTGAAGAAAACTGATATCCTTTTTCTTCCATTTGTTTTGCAAGCTCTTTATCTGAAAAAATATTTTTAACGCCTGTTTGTGCATCATCAAAGTTTCCAGTGATGCCTACAACATATGTATTATCCCCTTTTTGTGTAACCATCTGCTTTTCCTGAATAGGACTAACACCGTTTTTAGGATAAAATACGATGATTTTAGTTCCTTCTACATCAGCAAAGCCTGAAAGGGCTGCTTTTCCTGTATCACCTGAGGTTGCTGTTAAAATAACAATTTCATTTTTAACGTTATTTTTACGAGCTGAGGTGGTTAATAAATGTGGCAAAATAGATAATGCCATATCTTTAAATGCAATGGTTGCTCCATGGAATAGCTCTAAATAATAAGCACCTTCCGCTTCTACCATAGGTGCGATTTCCTCTGTATCAAATTTAGAATCATAAGCCTTTTCAATACAAGATTTTAACTCTTCTTCAGTAAAATCTGATAGAAGTAATTTCATTACTTCGTATGCTACCTCTTGATATGACATTTTAGATAATTCTTCTAAGCTCTTGTCCAAGGTAGGTATATGATCTGGTACAAACAGACCACCATCATCTGATAATCCTTTTAAAATTGCCATCGATGCTGTTACTGGATTTGTTTTACTTCTTGTACTTTTATATAATACTGCCATTTGACTCCCATCTGTGTTTCATTCGATACACTATCTTATCTTTTTTTCATTTCAATATTCAATCTTTTTTCCAAATTGAAACTGGTTTATAGTATATCATACGATTCCTTATTTCGCAATATTTCCTTTGCAAAATCGATTCTATTGAAAGAATTCATGTCCTCCGTGTTGAAATAGAAATGTTCTATTGTCATCAAACCATTTCATTTTTCCCGAATCTGCATATTTTCGTGCCGCAAAAAACAAAGCCCCCTCGGATATATCTTCTCCCTTTAGTGCCCTTTCTACTGCTGCTTTGGTTTCCTCACTTATCTTCACCTTATAATACCTACCACTACTTACAGGCGAAAATTGTGTTACTCCATTATCTTTTTGAAAGACCACCTCTTTTATGGTATCTGGAAAAGATTTATTGGATACTCTATTTAAAACTACATTTGCTACGAGTAGCTTTCCATCCTCATCCTCTCCTCCTGCCTCTGCCTCTACAATTCTAAGAAGAACCTCATAATCCTCTTCTGAAATGTTATATGCCAGCTTTTTTTCCACAACATCATAGTCTACTACCCTCTGATTGGATGCTACGGCTTCCATTATCGTTATAAAGCTTGTCTCTTCCTCTGGTGACAACGCCACTGCCAGACCGAGCTTAAATGCCTCTGTCGACATAATGCGATTAACCTGTATTCCCTTTACACTAAAAAGCGCCATTACCATAATTAGATTGGCTAAAAGTAATATCGCTAAAGACTTCTTGTACATAAAATGACCGTACCTTTCTTTTTGGTTTTATACTCTTACCTATATATTCTATACAGCTAGTTAGCAAAATATTTCTAAATTGTTTTATTTTTGAAAAAATGTTATAATTTTTTAATATTAATATTCTCATAGCTGAATAATAATCAATTAAGGAAGGATTTTCTACAATGTTACCAGCAGGTGTTTATGTTGCAACAAAAAAAGATGGAACCACATATTACCGTGCCTCCTTAACTTATTTGCGAAAGCATATAAGCCTTGGTAGCTATGCCTCTATTTCTGATGCCCACCAAGCGTATTTAGAAGGTTGCTCGCTTATAAGAGCTTCCCTCGGAAAATCACGTCCTCTTGAAATTTCAGATTATAAAAAGACCCACATCCTTCCTTTCGAAAAATGGGTCTGTCTCATTAACTTTCGTGATAATCATATGTACCTAAGCACTCCTATTTATATGCAAAAAAAATATTTCCATTATTATATTTCACCAACCGCAATACTAAAGTTTGATGTAGATGATTTGTTTTACTTTTCCTCTCACAAAATCATGAAACGTGGCGGGCATTATTTTGTTGCAGATTTCGGAATGCAGGTTAATATTTTAAACCGCTTTGGTATTAAAAATTATGGGGTCATTGGTCGCGACTATAACTTTATTAACGGCGACACCTCTGATTTTAGACGTGAAAATTTAGATATAATAAATCAATTCCATGGTGTGCTTTCTGTGAAAAAAAATAATATCACAAAATATCGAGCTCGCATTCATGTAAATGGAAACTATACAATTGGTACTTATGATACTATGGAAGAGGCTGCCATTGCATATAACAAGGCCATCGATATTCTAAAAAAAAATGGCATCGGGAAAAAGTATACTCCAAATTACATTGAAAGCCTTTCTCCCTCTGCCTATGCTGAGTTATATACTTCGGTATGTGTATCCCAAAAACTATACTCTATTTTTCCGTATAATCAATAAAACTAATATTTAAATCTGTGTATCCTGCAATTCCATCTACCGTACCGGTAGTCGAATACTGCCACATGGTAAACTTATATGGGTAATCAGGAATATCTGCTATTTGCGACAACCAAATATCATAATCACCAAGCTTTGAAAGATCAACCATTTTTAATAGCCACTCTTTGTTGCCATATATCATGGTTTTGTATCCTGCATTCTTTACGGTATTTAAAAAAGCCTTGGCAATGGTCGTCCTTTCTTCTTTCGATAAAGAATCAATTCTTGCAGTGTCATTTTCAATACTTTCCATGTCAAACGCAACCGGATACCTAACATTATAATCAGCCATGTTATTAATCACTATGTTTGCTTCTTCTTTTGCCTCATCTTCTGTAATTGCTTGCGAAAAGAAATATACACCAACTTCTAGTCCTGCATCTGTTGCCCGTTTAATATTATCTAAAAAGTAATCATCTAATAATATCTGACCACTTCCATAACCTCGCGCACCAACACGAAGCATTACAAAATTAATTCCAGCTTTTTTTACCTTTACAAAATCCACATAGTCATTGTATTTTGAAAGATCCACTCCCACGTAGGATGTCTGCTTTCCATTTTCATAATACTTCATTAGCTCATTTTGACACACAAGCTTTGTAAAATCATATTCATGCTTGGGCAAATAAGGGCTTATTAACGCCCACTCCTCTTTACCACTTGCATAGGTTATTAGCGTGTGCTTGCCGTCTGTAGAAGGATCTGCAACAATCTCTTGTTTTGGTTGCTCCTTAGGTACCTCTAGGGTTACCTCTTCCTTGGGATACATATCCCAGAAATCAAGATCATCTGGAGTTAGGGCTTTTCCATTATTTCCAAAATCAGAAATGCTATTTTCTTTTTTATCATCCACAATCACATCCTGTATAATGGGTGTACTGCTTTTAGTTTTCGCTTTGCCTTCTTGTTTTTGGTTCAATACCAATACAAGTACAAGTATGGCAACAACAAATAATGAAACACCAAGAATGGAATAGACAGCTGAAATACTCATCTTGGGTTCATCATCAAATTCTTCGGGCAATTTCATCTTCTTTCCACCTTTCCTTTTCTCTCTAACAAATAACCTTCTTAGGACACTTCTCTGCACAGATTCCACAACCTGTACACTTGTCTTGGTCTATAATTGCTCTAAAATCTTCTACTTTAACAGCCTCGGCTGGGCAGTTTTTCACACAGATTCCGCAACCGATACAGCCTGTGCTACAAGCCTTCATTGTCACTGGTCCTTTATCCTTAGAACTACATGAAACAATGTGTGCTGCATCGTAAGGTTCTAAGCTTATCAAATTCTTTGGACAAACCTCTATACATTTTCCACATGCTTTACATGCTTTTTTGTCAACTACTGCCAATCCATTTTCCACATGTATCGCATCAAATAGACATGCCTTTACACAGCTTCCATAGCCCAAGCAACCATAATTACATGATTTAGGACCGCCATTAGGAACAAAGCTGAGCATTCTGCAATCGTCAATTCCTGCGTATTCATAGTCATAATGTGTTTTATCACAGTCTCCGCTACAATGTACAAATGCAACCATTTTTCTAGAGCTGTCTACTTCAACTCCCATTATCTGGCCAATCTTGGTTCCCACCACATCTCCTCCGACAGGACATGCATTTGCTGGCGCTTCGCCCTTTACAATGGCTGTTGCAAGTCCTGAGCAACCGGGAAATCCACAGCCACCACAATTATTCCCTGGTAGTGCTGCTAGAACTGCTTCTTCTTTTTCGTCTACTTCCACTTTAAAAACAATGCCTGCCAAACCTAGGAACAATCCAATAAAAATACCTACTGCTCCTACAATGACTGCCGCTATTATAACACCTGTAAAATTCATCTACCAACCTCCATAGTTCCTTCGTCTACAATAGTCCTGAAAATCCGCAAAAAGCAATTGCCATTAATCCTGCTGTAAGAAGGACCATCGGCATACCTTTAAAAGATTCTGGGTAGTCATTATATTCCATTTTTTCTCTAAGTCCAGCTAAAATTACGATTGAAATCGTAAAGCCCACTGATGTCGCAAAGCCATTTACAATGCCTGCTAAAATTCCATACTCTTTTTGCACGTTTGTAAGGGCAACACCCAAAACTGCACAGTTTGTCGTGATTAATGGAAGATACACGCCTAATGCTTTATACAAAGCAGGCATGAATTTTTTCAAAAACATCTCCACAAATTGAACTAATGCTGCAATAACCAAAATGAAAACTATAGTCTGTAAATATTCAATTCCAAATTTTACTAATACAAATTTATAGATAACACCTGCTACTCCACTTGCTAATGTAATAACAAAGATAACTGCTGTTCCCATGCCCGCTGCTGTATCCGTTTTCTTGGATACACCTAAAAAAGGACAAAGTCCTAAGAACTGACTTAATACGACATTGCTGACAAGGGAGGAGCCAACTAAAATAATTAGTAGTTCTTTTACTGTATTCATTATTTCTCCTCCTTGCTCTCTTCATCTAAATTAATAAACTCTATAGAGTCCTCTGCTTCCATGGTGGCAGATGTATCAAAAAAACGTCTGCTGCATCCTTTATCACCACAGTTTAGACAATCTTCGCTACAACCTGATTGTATCTTGCTCATGTCCTTGCCTTTTTTCTCTCCGCGAATCTTAATGTAATTTTGAAGAGCTGTTAGGGCTGCTAGTACAAAGAAAGCGCCTGGTGCAAGTACAAGGATTCCTATTGGGACATACCCCTGTGGCATAACCGAAAATCCAAAAAGCTTTCCTGCCCCCAGTATTTCTCTTACCGCTCCAATACAAGTAAGTGCAACAGAAAATCCAAGTCCCATTCCTATTCCATCAAATAAAGACGCAACTGGAGGATTAAAGTATGCATAAGCCTCTGCACGACCCAAAATAATACAGTTAACAACAATCAGTGGTATGTATACACCCAAAGACTCGTTTAATGCTGGTAGATATGCCTCAAGTAGAAGCTGTACCACGGTAACAAAGGACGCTATAATTACAATAAATGCCGGAATTCGCACCTTGTTGGGAATAATATTTCTTAGTGCCGAAATAATTAAATTACTTAAAGCTAAAACGACTGCTGTCGTCAAGCCCATACCTAATCCGTTTATTGCAGATGATGTTACTGCTAAAGTCGGGCACATTCCAAGCATAAGCACAAAGGTCGGATTTTCTTTTACAATACCATTATACAGTCTTTCGCCCACGTTATTCATTGGTAGTTCCTCCCTTCTTTAGCTGTGTATCAAAAAATTTAAGACCACCATTAACAGCACTTGTAACTGCCTTGGTTGTAATGGTTGCTGCGGAGATAGCATCAATCTGACTATCTACCGTTGCTCCTGTTTTTGTATAGGTAAAAGCAGAAACATTTTTACCAGCAAATTGAGGTACCAAGACATTTTTTGCTTCCATTCCAAGTCCAGGAGTTTCGCCAATTTCTAGTATCGAAATTCCATTAAGAGTGCCATCATTTCTTACTCCCATAAAAATTCCGATATTTCCTGCGTACCCTTCTGAAGAAACTACCGAAATCACGTATCCAAGGCTTTCATTTTCTTCTCCATATGCCACAAATACCTTTGTTATGGTTACTCCCTCTGCCGCTAATTCTTGCTGCACGTTAGCTCCACCTACTTCTATCGATTCAAATGTAGTGGCATCTTTAAATACTTCCTGACAAGCTTTACTAATCTTCTTTTCTTTCTGTAAAATGATTGGCTCTTTTGTAATCTCATATACAAAACCCAATATAAGCCCTGCAAGAATGGTAATTGCAAACATGATTGCAGTGTCCTTAAACATGCTACGAATATCCTTCTTATCTTTCATGCTTGTGCCCTCCTTTTCCAAAAGGTCTAGGCATGCTAATCTTTTCAATAAGGGGAACTAATAGGTTTCCTAAGATGATAGCATAGGACACCCCTTCTGCACTTGGTCCGAATACGCGAAATATTCCTGTGAGCAGGCCGAGCACAATACCAAAAAGATACTGACCATTTTTTGTAATAGGTCTTGTTACATAATCTGTTGCCATGAAAAAGGCACCTAACATCAATCCACCACCTGCTAACTGAGCTACGATATAAGCGAAATCAAATCCATGTCCACTAAATGCCACTAAAAATACTACAAAGGAAAGTATGTAGCTTCCAGGTATTCTTAAATCAATGACACCTATCAGAATTAGGAAGCAAGCACCAATAACTATTGCAAGCATCGATGTTTCCCCGATAGTACCTGCTGTTTTTCCAATAAACATATCTAAAATATTTATCTCTCCGCCAGTCCTTAATGCTTCTAGAGGGGTCGCACCTGTATATGCATCACATGCAAAGTCTATCATGTGTTTAGGAAATGAAATTAGCAAAAAGCACCTTGCCGCTAAAGCTGGATTCATAAAGTTCTGTCCTAAACCACCAAAAAGCATTTTAACAATTAAGATAGCAAAAACTCCACCTAGTGCTGCCATCCAAAGGGGTAGGCTAACTGGTAAGTTCATGGCAAGTAGCAATCCTGTTACTACTGCTGATAAATCGTCAATGGTTCTTTTCTTTCTATATAGCCCAAATAGAAACTCAGTAAGAACCGTTGAAGCAATGGTAACTAATACCACTAAAAGGGCTCTTATTCCAAAATTATATATTCCAAATCCCGTAGCAGGCATAAGTGCTAGTATTACTGCAAACATAATTCCGTTTGTAGTTACTTTGCTTCTGATATGGGGATTGGATGATACTTTTAATAACTTTTCTTCAGCCACGTTCATTCCTCCTATTTCTTTTTCTTCGCAAGCTGCATTTTACGCATAGACTTTATGGTTTGGGTAAGAGGCCTTTTGGCTGGACATACATAACTACAGCATCCACACTCACAACACTCCATACCATTGTTTTTCAAAAATGCTTCTTCATTACCTTGAATTGCATAAACCATCAATTTGCTCGGAACAACTCGTCCGGGACAAACCTCTACACATCTTCCACACTTGATACAAGGTGAATCTTCCATAGCCGTTACATCATCTTTTTTTAGGCATAATAGTGCTGATGCCGTCTTTGTTGTTGGCACATCTAAATCAAAAATACCAAAGCCCATCATGGGACCACCAGAAATTATCTTTTCTGGCTGTACTTTAAATCCACCAGCCTCTTCGATAAGCTCATGGTAATTGGTACCTATTCTTACTTTAAAATTGCAAGGCTTTCTAATGGCATCACCAGTCACGGTAACAATTCTCTCCATTAGAGGATAGCCTAAGGTTACTGCTTGATGGATCGCCACAACGGTATCGATATTATTTACAACGCAGCCTGCATCTGCTGGTAGCATCTTCGAATTAATTTCTCTCCCTGTGGTTGCATAAATAAGCTGTCTTTCTGCGCCCTGTGGATACTTGGTTTTTAGAGCTTTTATTAATATCTTGTTTTCATCCTTGGTCAATCTCTTTAATAGCTCAATGCAGTCTTTCTTGTTATCTTCTACTGCTATGATTCCATAGGCACCATCAAAAAGTCTTAGTATGGCTTTTAATCCACCAATTACCTTTTCTGGTTCCTCTAACATACGTCTATAATCTGATGTCAAATATGGTTCACATTCCGCACCATTAACAATAACATACTCTATTTTTTCTGGCTCCTTGGGAGATAGCTTAATAAAGGTAGGGAAACCTGCTCCCCCCATACCTACGATGCCCGCTTCCTTAACCTTCTCAATTATTTCTTCTTTTGTATAATCTTCCAGGCTTTTGCACGCTGGATACGTAACCTCTTCATAGAGCCCGTCATTTTCAATCACGATACTCATGACATCATCACCGGTTACCACTCTATGTGGTTCTACCGCCTTAACCGTTCCTGAAACACTGGCATAAATAGGCGCCGAAACAAAACCTGTAGCCTCAGCAATCTTTTGGCCGACAAGCACTTTATCACCCTTTTTTACAATCGGTGTCGCTGGTGCTCCAATATGTTGAGATAGTGGATAAATTAAATCTCCTTTAGGTAATACTTCCCTAATTGGCCTATCCTTTGACAAGTCTTTTCCATCATATGGATGGATGCCACCTGTGAAGGTTAATTTTGCCATGATGCCTTCCTCCTGTTTAAATAATTGTTATAATTCATCTAATTAAATATACTATTTTTTTCGACAGATTACTATATAAAAATGCTTTTTCCTTAAAAATACTTTTTGTAAAAAATCACTACTGTAGAGGCTTAAAATATGTTATGATGACAGTATATTTATCAAGAAAAAAGGAGATTCCCATGAACTATATTACTCAAAAGCTAGATAATTTTAACTTGCAATATCCATTGGAACAATTAGCTCCTTTGGAAGAAGTTTTATTTATAGATATTGAAACTACGGGCTTTACCGCAAGGTCCTCTTCTCTTTATATGATTGGAATTGCATACTATGAAAATAGTAGTTGGACTATTCGTCAATGGTTTAGTGAGTCACCTTCCAATGAAAGTGAAGTTCTAAGAGATTTCTTTGAATTTGCCTCACGCTATAAATACCTGCTTCATTTTAATGGTAACAATTTTGATTTACCTTATCTTCTTCAAAAATGTGAACAGTATCATATGGATTATAATTTTGATAGCTTTACTGGCATCGACATATATAGACGTATTTCTCCATATAAGTTTTTTCTCAAATTGCCAAACTGCAAGCAAAAAACCTTAGAAAATTACCTAAGTATCAATCGTATTGATACCTTTAGCGGTGGTGAATTAATTGGCATTTATCATGACTATGTTAAAAACCCTACAGACTTTTCTAAAAGTATTTTATTGCAGCACAATAGAGATGACATAAAAGGAATGCTGGAGCTTCTTCCAATCTTGTCATACCATGATATTTTTCATCTTGGCGTAAAAGCAAAAAAAGTACAAGCCAACCACTACAAGGATTATAATGGCAATACCAGACAAGAGGTGCTAATGACACTTTCTTTACCTCTAAGCCTGCCAAAGCCTATCTCCGCTAGTGCAAATGACTGCTACTTTAGAGGCGAGGGCGATACTGCCCAGCTTAAGGTTCCTGTTTATGAAGAAGAATTAAAATATTACTATGCGAATTACAAGGATTACTACTACCTTCCTACAGAAGATGTTGCCTTACATAAATCAGTTGCTACTTTTGTTGATAAAGAGCATCGTCTTCAGGCGACTGCTGTTAACTGCTACACCAGAAAATACTCCGCATTTCTTCCACAATGGGATATTTTAGTTGAACCATTTTTTAAAAGGGATTATAAGAGTAAGACTCTCTTCTTTGAACTTACAGATGAACTAAAGAAAGATCGTGGAGCATTTACAAGATATGCAAATCATGTATTGGATATGATTTCAAGTTCCTTCTAAAGGGTGGCAAAAGAAAAAGATGCATTTTATGTTTCCTCTGCGTAACAAGGGAAGCTTTACTAAGAAATTTATTGTGCTTTCGTTTCGGGCACGCTTTCGCTTGGATGAATCCGCAATGGTGCATAAAATCCAAAACTACTGGATTTAAGCACCAGCGAATTCAAACAGCCCGGCACAAAAGCCAATTTAATTTCTTTAGTAGAAGCTCGCTACATACACAGTGGAAACACAAGATGCATTTTATCTTTAGACAAGTGGTTTTTCAATCACATATTTTACAAAGCCGTCTTCTAGGATTATGAATATGGGGTAGTGTGCTCCCAAATCAGGATAGGTATTTAGATATTCTAAAAAAAGTTCTTTATCTTTTGTTACTATTCTTTGGTCTTCATCCTTTTTGACATAATCAACGCCCCAATCAATAAAGTGATACTCGGTATTTTCATTTATAGGAAAACTAAGCACGTCCTCATCTCTATCAATTATGCAGTAACCACTTATCAAATCATCCTCTGTTAATTCCAGTTCTGCAATTCTATCATAATTGTCCGAATCAATCCATTCAATTGGCTTTATACTAAGTACATTATCAGCTATTGAGATGTAACCGCTATAGTCAAATGCATATTTTACTCCCAAAAACGACAACGATGGGCCTATATGTAGTGAATCATAGCCATACTCCTGCTTCTTCTCTTCCTGCTTTGTTACGCTTTCAGCGCTTTTTGTAGGAATGCTTGATTCTTGAATTACCTTATCCCCATTACCTTCTGCCGCACATCCACACAAAATAACACACAGCACTATCCCACACAGACCATACTTTAACTTCATTAAATCCCCTCCCTTTCTATTACTATCACCACACAACATGCTCCAATTCCCTTGATTCAAGCTTACCCTTTCACATATTATTTGTCAACAAATGTGCATCTTCTCCTTCTCTAGGAACCAAACCTTTTCTATCGATGCAAGGCTGTTAAAATTTAAAACATTAAGTGTTTTTGTCTATCTACTATTTATTCCCTCATTAGCAAGAAATTTTATTGTCTTTTGGCGAGCAGCTCTTTGAATCCGCTGGTGCTTAAATCTGGTATTGTCAGATTTTACGCACCACTGCGTGATTCGACGAAGCGAGAGCGTGCTGCAAGCGAAAGCACAATTAAATTTCTTGTTAAAGAAGAATGTAGAAATGGAGAAAGGTCGTAAACATTTAATTTTGCATGTC
>JAVBUZ010000002.1:0-6530 GCA_031554725.1 Lachnospiraceae bacterium
TTAGCCTATATATGTGCACAGATAGTCAATTTTATCGTGCAAAGAAAGGTTGTCTTTGGTGCTAATTGCAATATTGCCAAAGCCTTACCTTGGTATATTGCTACAGTGAGTGTAGCAGGGCTGATTTCCGTATGGCTACCGCCATATATGATAGGACTACTTACACCTTACGTAGGCGGATTTGCAGCAACGATAGCCAATATTGTAAATATAGTAATTCAAGTAGTTATTAATTATCCAATGATGAAATTCGTCATTATGAAAAAAGAGAACTAATAAGAAAAAGTGGAGGTTAGAGTGAAAAATCAAAGATTTTTCGCTCGGCGATTTGAGCTTCACTCAAAGTCGCCACACAATGAAAAAGTGGAGGTTATAGAATGGGAAGGAAAATTTTGAGAAAGTTATCAGCAACATTACTTATGCTAGTGTCCGTACTACTGATTGTAGTGTTATTAGTAGTAAATGTAGCAGCGGGACTTTACAGTCAGATGGTATCCGTATTTATAGGAGGACAAACCTCTAAAATTGTGGGAGGAAATAATCCTACCTACTTTGGCTCAGAGTATTCTTCAGAAGCTGAATTGGCAGAACAGTCTGCTTTATTATGTAAGCTAATTGTTGAGGAAGGAATTGTATTATTAAAGAATGAGAATAATACCTTACCTCTTGCAGAAGAAAGCCGAATCACTTTACTTGGGCAGTGTTCAGCAGACCTTGTATATGGAGGAAGTGGAGCTGGTTCTATTGATACTTCTAAGGCTCCAGATTTGAAAAAAGCAATGGAGAGTGCAAGTCTTCAAGTGAATCCAACTGCTTGGGACTTTTATACCAAGGGTGCAGGTGCAAGCTATCGTAAGATAGTACCTAACATCTTAGGTGCAGGCGGATTTACGGTAAACGAGGTACCAACAAGTGTATACACAGAGGATGTAAAAAACAGTTTTGCAGAGTATGGTGATGCTGCTATTATTACCTTTGGTAGAGCAGGTAGTGAAAGCACTGACTTACCATATGGTGA
This sequence comes from Lachnospiraceae bacterium, assembly GCA_031554725.1. GTDB lineage: Bacteria > Bacillota > Clostridia > Lachnospirales > Lachnospiraceae > JAVBUZ01. Next base: position 1,019 of record JAVBUZ010000002.1, read on the forward strand.
GGACCATTACTTAAAATTAACACAGGAAGAAAAAGATTTATTGCAGATGGCCTCTGAGAACTTTGATAAGGTTATCGTATTATTAAATATCAGTAACCCAATTGAGGCAGGCTTCTTAGAGGAATATGATGTGGACGCATGCCTTTGGATTGGTGCACTTGGACAGGAAGGTGCTTATGCAGTTGGTGAAGTGTTAGCTGGTCTGGTAAATCCATCAGGACGTTTAGTTGATACCTATGCTTATGATGCAAACTCAGCTCCAGCCATGGAAAACTTTGGTGATTATGATATCATCACAGCAGAAGAGTCAAAAGCAAGTAAATATCTTGTGTATGCAGAAGGTATTTATGTAGGCTATCGTTATTATGAAACACGCTATGAAGATGTAGTTCTAGGAAACGAATCCATAGCCAACTTTGATTATGCAAAAGAAGTACAGTTCCCATTTGGTTATGGTCTAAGTTATACAAGCTTTAACTGGAAAGATTACACAGTGGTAGAAGGCGCAGATGACTTTACGGTATCTGTAAAAGTAACCAATACTGGTAACTATGCAGGAAAAGAAGTAGTACAGATTTATTTACAAGCTCCATATACAGACTATGATAAGGAAAATGCAATTGAAAAAGCAGCAGTAGAATTAGTTGGTTTTGGAAAAACACAGATTTTAAAACCGGGTGAATCAGAAGTGGTTGAAATATCTGTTCCCAAGGAGTACATGAAATCCTATGATGCGGATGGATATGGAAGTTATATTGTAGAAGCAGGAGATTATTATATAACAGCAGCACTTAATGCCCATGAAGCCGTAGATAATATTTTAACAGCGAAGGGTAAACTTATAGGTAGTGAAGGCTTAACCTTTGCATATACCCAGGAAAATACAGATGTAGCAACTTATGCAGTTTCTTTAGAGACTGGTAATGCAATTACCAATCAGTTTGAAGATGCAGATATTCGTTACTATGATTCTGGATTTAAGTATTTAAGCCGTAGTGATTGGTCAGGAACATGGCCAGGAACTTACGCAGAGGGTCAGCTAGTGGCATCACAGGCATTAATCGAAGATTACAAGGATACTTATCCAGAAGATCCAGACGCGGTAACTCCGATTTTTGACACCGTAAGTGAGGAATATGGAAAACTTAACCTTATCGATTTAAAAGATAAAGAATATGATGATCCGATGTGGGATGCACTCTTAAATCAAATGCCAGAAGATGAAATGTTTAATCTGATACGTCAGGGTGGATATGCAACTCGTATGTTACCTTCTATCAATGGTCCAGCTACCATAGATAAGGACGGCCCTGCTGGTATTTCTGGTACACTTGCCGGTGGAGCAGGCTCTTGTATGGCTTATCCAGCAGAAATCGTAGTAGCTTCTACATGGAATGTGGACATCGCAGAGAGAATGGGTAAAATGGTTGGCGAAGATAGTATTAATACAGGAATCGCTGTTTGGTATGCACCAGCGATGAACATCCACCGTACCCCATTTAGTGGAAGAAACTTTGAATACTATTCAGAAGACGGTTTTATTTCTGGTAAAATGGGCGCAGCAGTAAGTGCAGGCTTTGCAGAAAAAGGCGGTATTGTAACAATTAAGCACTTTGCAGTAAATGACCAGGAAATGAATCGTATTGGTGGTTCTATGTTTGCTAACGAGCAGTCAATTAGAGAGCTATATCTAAAGGGCTTTGAACTTAGCGTCAGAGAAGGAAATGCAGTTGGTGTTATGGCTAGTATGAACCGTATCGGTGCTCGTTGGACCGGAGCTCATGCAGGCCTAATGACAGAAACACTTCGTAATGAATGGGGCTTTGTAGGTTTCGTAATGACCGACCAAGCATCCTTCCCTAATTTTGATTGTAACATCAGAATGGGATTACAAGGAGGAACTGATTTATGGCTTAACACAAGTACCTATTTATGGAAGCTTAGTGACGCAGAAAGAACACCTACCATACAAAACCACATCCGCAACGCTGCACACAACGTGCTTTACACCATTGCAAATAGCAATGCTATGAACGGAGTAGATTCAGATTCCAAGATTGTGAAAACAACTCCAAGCTGGGTATACGGCTTAATTATTATTGATGTTGTTTTGCTAGTAATTATTGTTTTCTTAGTAAGATGCTCCGTGAAGCTATTTAAAAAGAAAAAAGTAAAAGATTCAGTGGAAGTGGTGGAGATGAAGTAGAGTATTGGTTCCCTCTTATAAAAAAATAACAAAACAAGAGATAGTCGCAGTGTAAGTGCTGCGACTATTTTTTTTGAAGTGGATGCATCTATGATACAACATACGTTTATTGTGAAAGGGAAGAAGTAATTTACTTGATAAGAGGACATGGAGGGAATATGAAAAAAGAAAAAAATATTTTATTTGCTATTATGTTTATGATTTGTTTAGTTATGGCAGGGTGTGGAAAGAAGAACCAAGAGCATCTTTGGGGCGGTCAAGAGGGGAGAAACATAGACGTAGATATAGTGTTTCAATGGAATGCCTCACATTCGCCTATGCTGGAGCAATATGAAGGGGCGACCATAGATGACGGTAAAATTTATGCCTATCGATATATAGACGGCGGCGTAGATATTTCAGTATTTGCCACAGATACTGTGGAACAGATAAAAATCTATGAGATTCCAGATGCAATGGAGATAAAAAGCATTTCGGTAGATGCTTCTAAAAAGATATGTCTTTTTGGCAGTACGGAGAAGAGCAATGCGTTATGGCAAGTAAGTCCTAATGGTGATATTAGTATTATAGAGAATATCGAAGTGGAAGATTTGGGATTATTTCCAAATCTAAAAAACTTTTATGCAGATAGTAATGGCTACTATTATATATGGTATGAAATGTCTGTGCCATGTGCGGAAGTATACGAAAATGGAGAAGAAGACATCTACACAGCATTGGACAGAATTTATGTGAAAGATGGACAAATGAATACCATCATTTATGAAGAGGTTCCAGATTCCTATAACAATCAATTGCTGAGTATGGCGTTTGATGAAAATGGTATTCCAATGCTTTTGGCAAAGGATGAAGAGGGGTGCTATGTACGGAGAATGCGAACCACGGACAGAGAGAAATATGATGCTAGTCGTTTAGAAGCAAGTGGGTTGATGAATCAAGGGGCTGACAATATCATTGCGTATACCGAAGAAGGCTTAATGTATATTTGGGAAGGTGCGCTCTATCTTTATCATTTGTCAGATTTTTGCAGTGAGAAGCTTTTGGAGCTTGCAACCGTGGGAATTCTAGAGGATGATATCATATATATGGGGATGAATGGCGATATCATTGAGATCATAGATAATTACAAAGGGAGTGGGCAGTCAGAATATACTGCGATTGCAGAAGGAGAAAGTTCAAAAAACCAACTGACATTGGGGGTTATGTCGCTACAGTCTGATATGCGGAAGATCATTTCCGCTTTTAACCGTTACCAGAATGATGTAACAATTGAACCGATTATCTACGTGAACGACGGGGATTATAATGCAGGATATGAACGATTAGCGCTGGATATCATTCAAGGTAAAGCCCCTGATTTGATTAGTGTTTATGGTCTGGGCTATGAAAATTTGGAAAAGGCTGGAGCATTTTCTGATTTATATATGTTTATGCAGGAAGACACGGAATTCAAAAAGGAAGATTTTGTGTCCAGTATTTTGCATTTATATGAAATGGATGGACATTTATATACGATAGCCCCTATTTTTCGAATATATACCATGTGGGGGGCTGGAAGTACCATAAAAGGACGAAATGGAGTTAATGCAGAAGAGCTGATGCAGATACTGCGAAGCAACGGAGGAGATATTAACAGCATTGATGGATTTTCTGCTGACGAAAGTGTTTTGACCACATTATGCGCGCTTAATATGGATACATTTATAGACTGGAGTGCTGGAACTTGTGATTTTGTAGGAGAGGCGTTTAGACAAGTCCTTGAATTTGCGAAAGAATATAAGGGGAAAGCGTATGAAAGCATGTATGAGTCCATAAGAAACGGTGAGATAATAGCAACCATAGGAATAATAAATTCCGTGGAAGACTATCGGCTTGCATCAGAGCTGTACGGAGAAAGTGTGCAGTTTGTAGGATATCCAACAGAAAGTGGGATTGGTTCTGCAGCACTGTTTTCTGGAGACCAAATGGCAATAAGCTCCAAGAGTAAGTATCAGAAGGAAGCATGGGAATTTGTCAAATATTTCATGGATAATGGATATACTGGTACTGGCTTCCCAGTTGGGAGAGAACAATTTGAAACATATTTGAATGAATCCCTAAATGAAGTAATAATAAGTGAAAATGATGAAGTATCTAAGTTTGCGAAAAGAAGTTATACCGAGAGAGACGGTTTAAGTATTCAAGTATATAAGTGTGAACCTGAAGATGTAGAGGTAATTAGGGACTTAGTGAACAATATAAGCGACAAGTTTCAGTATCACTTAGAAATACAAAATATAATTGGTGAGGAGGCTTCAGCCTATTTGCACAATCAAAAAGAGATAGAGGAAGTGTGTGGAATTATTCAGAACAGGGTGCAGTTGTATCTTAATGAAAAGTAACCCAATTTTCATGTAACACCTTGTTTCATAATCTGATTATATAGATGAGGAGATGAAAGTTGCCTGGGGTTGTGGATTTATTCTCGTATGTATATAATGAAGGAAGAAAAATAGTTTGGGGGACATAACAATGGCAGCAGATGTGCGTATTTGCATTAACGAAACAGAGGAATTAGGAGAGCTTGGGGATTTATACGGTTTGTTTTTTGAAGATTTGAATCATGCGGCAGATGGTGGGTTATATGCCGAGATGGTTCAAAACAGGAGTTTTGAGTTTTCTGTTATTGATAATGCAGAATATCATCCACTCTATGCTTGGGATAAGGTACTAGGGCCGGCAGGAAGGCTTGATTTCTCTGTACAAGACACACATTCTTATAATAGTGCCAATCCTCACTACCTTGTGGTGGATGTTTTGCAAGTGGGACAAGGTGTGGGAATTGTAAATAAGGGCTTCTTGCCAGGTATGTATTTTGAGCAGGGAAAGCAGTACAGATTTCGTGCCAGAATGTCTGGAGATGGACGAGCAGATATACCAGCAAAGCTTTGCTTGGAGACAGAAAAGGGTGAGCTAGTTGTAGGGCAGAGCTTTAAGGTTTCGGGAAAAAATCAGTGGCAGGATTATGAATTTATTGTAACAGCGAAAGAGACAAGCTTAAGTGGACGCTTAGCAATTTATTTTGAGGGTTGTGGACGAATCTACATAGATATAGTTTCCTTATTTCCTGTAGACACATTTTTACAAAAGGAAAATGGGCTACGAGAGGATATTGCGGTAATGCTCAAGGACTTAAAACCTAAATTTATGCGATTTCCGGGAGGCTGTCTTGTACATGCAGGGTCTATAAATAAACAGGATAGAGACTCAATGTATCGTTGGAAAAATACCATCGGTGCACTAGAGGATAGAGCGCCAAAACGAAAC
>JAVBUZ010000177.1:0-2926 GCA_031554725.1 Lachnospiraceae bacterium
CACATCCGCTATCCATAACTTCTCCTTTTTGTTCATATAGTTCCTTCAATTTATGATTGGTCTTAATAACCATATTTACAAAAATCAAAGAAAAGGCACAAGCAAGAAAGATACTTGGAAGCATATAGCTAATCATACCTCCACCAATAGCTGATAATAATACTAAGAAAAAACACGCTATTTCTAATGCAGCCACCACCTTAAACATTTTCCGTATTTTGCGGTAATGCTCTATGCTGGAGTCCACATCTGTGTATAATTCAAAAGGTCCCTCTGCTTTCAATTTACGTAGATAAACCCAAGGTCCCCAGATCTGAACAATCTCAACTCCTGCTTCCTGCATAAATTCTCTATAGTTATTGCTAACCGCAAAAAACTTTTCACTAAAATCTACTTGATACGTATATTTGCCAGGTTCGCAAGGCTCAAGGTTAAAAAATCCTGCAAAGAAGCCTGTCACTGCATATCCCTCGTCTGCCATCTTATTTATCCACCTTGCTCCCTCATCTTTATCATAATATGGTCGAAATTTAATCATTGTCCTCTACCTCCTTCATAAGCTTTGCATTCTCTAATAGTTCCTCTAATCGTTCTTTCTCTTCTTTAAATACTTTAATTCCTAAGTCGGTTATCTTATATTCCTTTTTCTTTCTTGATTCTGTATCTACACTATATATGGAAATCCATTTCTTTTTTTCTAATGTCTGAATAGCACCGTACAGCGTTCCAGCTCCTAGTACAACTCGGCCATCAGTAAGCTCTTCTACCTCTTGAATAATTCCATATCCATGATTTGGCTTTCTCACCGCCAATAGGATATAAAAAACAACTTCTGACAGTGGTATATTTTTATCCAATATTGCTTCCTCCTTTCGTTTATCGATATATCGCCCAGCGATGTATCATGCTTCTAATATATCGCCGTGCGTACTATTTGTCAAGAAATATTTTTTTTATTGTTGACAATACTAATATGGTGGTGTATATTGTTCTTGTTTAGAACTGTTCTTTTTAGAACTAATTACATATAATATTTTTCATCTATAGAAAGAAGGCGTAAAACAAAGTGCAAACATCAACTATTCTTTTTATCACCCGCGGAATTACAAAGCTATACGAACAATACTTAGAAGAGATACGTAAGGAAAATAATCTCTCTCAAATAGAAATCACAATTATATGCTTTCTACACAATAATCCCGAGTATGACACAGCAAGTGATATTGTGGAAATGCGCATGTTGCAAAAGGGAAATGTATCACAAGGTGTTGAGTCCCTGATTCAGAAATCATTGCTATGTCGCACACCTGATGCAAATGACCGAAGACGGCAGCATTTGTCCCTGACAGATGTAGCGCTTCCATTATTAGAAAAGATTGAGCTTCAAAACAAGCGGCTTCTAAGTGAGGTTTATTCTGGTTTTTCTAGCGAGGAACAAAACTTATATTCAAGTCTCAATGAACGTATTAAAAACAATATTCTAGCAAGTATGGAAAAGGAATAATTTATTATGGAAAACGATAAATCTTTTTTAGGAACTGAACCAATTGGCAAGCTACTGTTGAAATTAGCTTTACCAACTGTAGCTGCACAAATCATCAATATGCTTTATAACATTGTCGATCGTATCTATATTGGCCATATTCCTGAAACTGGCGCTTTAGCATTAACTGGCGTAGGGGTATGTATGCCACTAATTATGATTGTTTCTGCCTTTGCCGCCCTAGTTGGTAATGGTGGCGCTCCAAGAGCTACTATTTTTATGGGTAAGGATGATTACGAATCCGCAGAAAAGACCTTAGGAAACTGTTTTTTTCTACAAATCATTATTTCGGTTATTTTAACGGCTGTTCTTCTTCTTTGGAACCGCGACTTACTTTTAGCCTTTGGTGCTAGTGAAAACACCATAGAATACGGGGTTTCGTACATGAACATTTATGCGCTTGGAACTCTTTTTGTACAGCTTACTTTGGGAATGAACGCATTTATTACTGCTCAGGGCTTTGCAAAAACAGGTATGCTATCTGTTTTAATTGGCGCTATTACTAATATTATTTTAGATCCTATTTTAATCTTTGGGTTTAATATGGGTGTTGAAGGTGCTGCATGGGCAACCATTATTTCACAGGCACTATCTTGTATTTGGGTATTACTTTTCCTATTTGGTAAGAAAACGCTTCTAAGGATTAAACTAAAATACTTCAAATTGCAGCCTGCTATTATTTTACCAAGCTTGGCTCTTGGTCTTTCCGTTTTCATTATGCAGGCAAGCGAAAGCGTCATTTCTATTTGCTTTAACTCTTCTTTATTAAAATATGGTGGAGATGTTGCCGTAGGAGCTATGACTATTTTAACCAGTGTTATGCAATTTGCAATGCTCCCTCTTCAGGGGCTTGGCCAAGGAGCTCAGCCTATTATCAGCTACAACTATGGTGCCGGTGATGCCTCCCGCGTCAAATCCGCCTACAAGCTTCTTTTAAAAGCAAGCTTATGCTATTCCGTAGCTTTATGGCTTTGCATTATGCTATTCCCACAGCTATTTGCAGCTATGTTTACTCCCGATGCCGCATTACTAGATTTTACAAAGACAGCTCTTCGTATTTATATGGCAGCTCTCTTACTATTTGGTATACAGGTTGCTTGTCAGATGGCATTTACCTCCCTTGGAAATGCCAAGGCTTCTATATTAGTTGCTGTTATGCGTAAATTTATATTACTTATTCCACTGATTTACATCATGCCACTAATATTAAAATCAAATCAGACCATGGCTGTTTATATCGCTGAACCCATTGCCGATGTCATTGCGGTTAGCTTCACCGCTATACTGTTTACCTTCCAGTTTAAGAAATCTTTGAAGGCCATTGAAAAGAAGAATTAGCTAATCGTTTCAATAAAAAGATTCTATTATAAAAACAAGGGCATG
>JAVBUZ010000024.1:0-5690 GCA_031554725.1 Lachnospiraceae bacterium
GTAACTTTGCAAAACATACTTTTATTTTTCTGGTAGCTTTGATAAATATAAGTTATCAGCATATATAAAATTCCTGCTGCTCCGAGAATCGTAAATACTCCTGTGAATTTTGAATTCCATCCTCCAATTCGATTTATAACAAAGATAATTCCTCCTCCCATAAAAAAGGAATATCCAATAAGAATTTCCATTAACTTAAGAAAAGCTTTAAAACTAACTGGTTTAAATGAAATGATTATCATAATACAACTAACTAAGACCGTACCAACAAGAAGATTTATTACTATTGGTACTACTGGAATAAAAAACGAACCACAATAAACTCCTGCTCCTAAGACTGCGCTTCCTATCATCCGTAAACGAGTGGCAGTACGTTTTACAGAATAGTTAACAAGCATTAGAAGATACAAATTCATGACAAAATTTATAAAAAACAAATTGTCTATATAGAGTTCGTAATACATATTTCACTCCCTCCTGGGCTTTAACTTACATTCGTTACCCTAAAAATGATTATAAGGGCAGGCTCTCAAGGATTTTGTCATATTTATTCTATGGGTTTGAAGTTTCTCGTGACTTCTTTCGACATCGTGCATATCATGTTTTTTGTTTTCTATGTTACTGTATTGAAATAAAGTTCCTTCGAGCAGGCGCTCTCGCTTAGTGAAAAACGTAGTGGCGCATAAGAGCGTACATGACACGCTCTAAACGCCAACGTTTTTCAAAACTGCTTTATCGGAATCTTTATTTTCATTACAGCGTTGTAAAATAAGCAAAAATATATAATCCCTTAGCACTATTGCTCTATTTCAGTTAGAGGGTGAGTCAATTTGTTTAGTCTTTTTTTACATATCTGATTAAATGAAGCCACTGTGTAAGTGGCAAGAATAAAAATACAATTCCTGAGGGCAGTTTTGAAAAACGTCAGTACTTAAATTGTGTATTTTACAATTTTAGTACTGCTACGTTTTTCTTTAAGCGAAAGCGCCTGCCTGAAGGAATGCTATCTTTATTCTTGCCCTTCCATAATCCTTATTCTAATTATATACGTAAAAAAAGAGTGACTCTTACGAGTCACTCTCTTCATATATCAAAATTTCGCTAACGCGACATTTTGATTCGCGCACATTCGCCAAATGCTGCTTCGCATCGCTTGGCTCATTGTGTTCGCGTATATTATTTACGTTGTAGGAAATCTGGAATTTTTAAAGATTTTTCTTCAACTGACGCTCTGATGTCTGCTGGTTTGTTAATTCCTGTAATTGGTTTTAAAGGCTGCACGGCTTGTCCAGGCGCTGTTGCCGTAAAAGGTTTATTTACAAGTGGGGTACTTCCTTTTAATGAAGTAGGTACTTTATATGTAAATCCTGTTCCCAAACGACTTGCAACGTTTGAAACATCCTCAAGGCCTGTTGCAATAACTGTGATTGTACAGGTATCAGCCTTAGATGCATCATACATAGCACCAAAGATAATATTTACATCATCTCCTGCTAATTCTTGTACATAGCTTGCTGAATCTGATGAGTCAGAAAGTGTGATATCACCAGAAACGTTAACAAGTACATGTGATGCCCCTGTAACCGTAGTTTCAAGTAGTGGACTTTCCACTGCCATCTTAACAGCTTCGATAGCCTTGTCATCACCTTTTCCTGTACCTATACCAATGTGTGCAATACCTTTTTCCTTCATAACGGTCTGTACGTCCGCGAAGTCTAAGTTGATGATTGCAGGAACATTAATAAGGTCAGTAATACCTTGAACTGCTTGTTGAAGCACCTCGTCTGCTTTTTTGAGTGCTTCTGGCATAGTTGTTCTTCTATCTACGATTTCTAACAGCTTATCATTAGGAATAACAATAAGTGTATCTACATTTTCTTTAATTCTTTCAATTCCGTTGATTGCATTCTGCATACGTGCTTTTGCTTCAAAACGAAATGGCTTTGTAACAACACCAACAGTCAAAATGCCCATGTCTTTGGCGATTTGAGCCACTACAGGCGCTGCACCGGTTCCTGTACCGCCGCCCATTCCGCATGTAACGAATACCATGTCGGCACCCTTTAATGCATTTGCAACATCTTCCGAACTTTCTTCGGCCGCTTTTTCACCGATTTCTGGCTTTGCACCAGCACCAAGTCCTTTAGTAAGCTTTTCACCAATTTGTAATAGTTTAGGAGCCTTACAAAGCTGTAATGCCTGTTTATCAGTATTTACACCTATAAATTCCACTCCATCAATACTTTCATCAATCATTCTATTTACAGCATTATTACCTGCACCACCAACACCTACTACGATGATTTTTGCTGCGGCATCTGCGTCGTTTGTCTTAATCTCTAACAAAGGTAGTTCCTCCTTATATCCCTTTTAAACTCCATTAAATTCATATAGACTATCATATAATTAATTCAACAAATTATCAACACATTTTTTTCTAATAACCTTAAGTTTTTTGCTTAATAACACTATTTCGGCTCAAAAGTAAATGTTTTTGTTGACTCACTATAATTTGCTAAATTTAAAGTACCACTTTTTCCCTCTAAATCGGGGAAAAGGTTCTTTAGCAAAATTATTTTCTCGTTTAGTAGCTTGTCCGTTCCAAAAAGAACTTTAATCTCTTGAAAATAAATTGTCATCTCTTTTTTATCACTAAAATACATTCGCTCAGCAACTAGCTCGTACTTTTTTAGTGTCTTTGTCACCTCTAATATTTGATAAAAGACATCTGCATCTTTTACTGGAAGAGGCTCACCTACTACGATGTGATCAAAAACGAGCCCCGTTATTTTAGGTATCCCCCTTGTAATGACATTAGAGCTCTCTACTATGGTTCCTTCTTTATCAAAATACATATATCTTCCAAGATATTCTACATAACCTGCTAATGACTTTTCATATACATTAATTCTTATGGTATTGTTGGTTAAAATCGATACATCCATTGCTGCCACAAAGGGCACATCCGTTCTTACTTTATTTTTGTACTTATGGGATAAATACTGAGAATTGTCTCCTAAGGGGCCCGCCATAACAATTTCTTTTATTTCATCATTTGTATAGTGGAGGTTTCCATCTACATACACCGTTTCTACCTTATAATAATCTAGGAAGTAGTAAATTCCTCCTAAGATTCCTGCAATTAGAATCAGTGGTATTAAAATTCCAGACCATTGCCTCTTCCTCTTAGGTTTATAATTCGTTCTATACACTGTATATTCGCGCTCCTAACTCTCTCAAATCACGGCATATATTTACATAACCGCGTTCTATATAAGAACTGCCACTTATTATAGTTTCACCCAAAGCTCCAAGACCTGCAATTACTAGGGCCGCTCCGCCTCTAAGCTCCTGCGCTACTACAGCTTCTCCATAAAGTCTTGTGACGCCTTCTATATATGCAATTCTATCATTTTCTATCTTTATGTCTGCTCCCATCTTTATAAGCTCTGGTACAATCCGAAATCTATTTTCAAAAATAGTTTCTTCTACCGTACTATGCCCTGTTGCCGACACCAGTACTGAGAGCAGGGGAGATTGTAAGTCTGTTGGAAATCCCGGATACACTAAGGTCTTTACGTAGTCTACTGCCTTTTTTACTTCTGGTGCCTGAATATACAGACCTTGGCAAGTAGGCTGACACATGGTTCCCATCTTCTGTGCTACGGTAATTACTTCTTTCATTTGATCTACTGGAGCACCTTCTAATAATACATTTCCGCCTGCTGAAATACAAGCAAATAAATAGGTTCCCGCAACAATACGATCACTTGGTATCTCATATTTTGCCCCTTTTAGTTCTTGAACACCTTCAATCACAAGATGGGACGTGCCTGTTCCGTCTATTTTTGCACCACAAGCCTTTAAATACTCGCACAGTGCTATTACTTCTGGCTCTGCAGCCGCACCCTGCAAATCAGTCGTTCCGTCTGCCAAAACTGCAGCTAGTATAATATTTTCGGTAGCTCCCACGCTGGGACAGGACAAGTCAATATTGGCTCCCTTTATTCCCGTGGTATAAGCATGTAGCTTGGTTTCGTCTTCTTCAAAAACAACATTCATTTTTTGAAGTGCTTCTATATGCAAATCCATAGGACGTTTTCCAATTACACATCCGCCAGGGTGTTCCATACTTGCGTATCCGCACCTACCCAAAAGTGCACCTAATAAAGTTAAAGAAGAGCGCATCCCCGTTACTGCTTCTCTTGGCATATTCCCAAGACAAACATCACCAGGATCAACTCGAACACTCGAATCTTCCCATTTCACATTACATCCCAAGCTTGTTAGCAGAGTCTGCATATGATATACATCTGCTATCCTTGGGCAATTATGTAATGTGCTGCCATCCTTTGTCAATAATGTTGCTGCTAAGATAGGCAACGCTGCATTCTTAGAGCCCTGAATTTTTACCTGCCCTTGTAAAGGTATGCCGCCATGAATATGGATTGAACTCAAATTTATACACCCTCACGTTCTTTTCACCTATTGTATCTTATGCGAAGGGTATATAAATGTGTCTTGAGCTATATTTCTTTCAATTGGATTCGTTTTGCAACATTTAGAGCCAAGCCTATTTCTATCAAGAGGAACATTACCGACGAACCTCCGTAGCTAATAAATGGCAATGAAATACCTGTATTTGGTATGGTATTTGTTACTACTGCGATATTTAAAATTACCTGAATCGCTATATGGCCTAACACACCCACTACAAGGAGTGCTCCAAATAAATCAGGCGCATTATTCGCGATAACCATAAGTCGCCATATTAACATCATAAACATAAGTATAATGGCAATGGCTCCGAAAAGTCCTAGTTCTTCACAAATAATAGAGAAAATCATATCATTTTGTGCTTCTGGCAAAAAGCCAAGCTTTTGCATACTCTGCCCCAGTCCTTTTCCCCAAATGCCTCCTGAACCAATGGCATACAAGGCTTGCAAGGTCTGGAAGCCTTTTCCGCTGGCATAAGCCTCTGGATCAAGCCATGCAAGCACACGCTCCCCACGGAAATCCAACCCATCTGCTGGTGCCATATTTACAATGACATAAACCAGTAACGCAACCCCTGCAACTGCCGCAAGGCCCAAAACAATGAATTTTTTATAATCGGGACTGGCAACAAAAAGCATCAGTATGGCAATGCCCATAATAATAATTGCTGAACTCAAGTTGGTGGTAATTCTCCAAACCATTAAAACGATTGGTAGTGGCACAAGTAAAATAGCAAAAAATCCCTTGCTCGTTCTTATTCCTCTACCCATCTTACAAACTAAAACTGCTAAAAACAAAATCATGGCAAGCTTCGCCACCTCCGATGGCTGTAAGGAAATACCGCCAATAATCAACCATCTTTTTGCGCCCTTGGTCTCTTTACCAAAGAACTTTACCAAAATCAGTAACGCAACCGAAACAACATATGCAAGTACCGCAAAGCGTTCCCAAAAATGATAGGGAATATTTGCCACAACAATCATCGCTATTAAGCCTAGGATCGTTGCAAATAATTGCTTTTTCAAATAATATGTAGAACTACCAAATTCCTGTGCCGCCTCATAGGAGCTTGTTGAATAAAGCATAACAAGGCCAAATCCAAGCAGAAATAATACTACAAATAACAAACTATAATCAAAGAAATATTCCGATTGTCCCCGTCTTTTTCTTTTACCTGCCACGTGATCACTCCT
>JAVBUZ010000190.1:0-5266 GCA_031554725.1 Lachnospiraceae bacterium
TACTTGAGGCAAAAAATATTGACATTATTGGTTTGAGAAGCTGTGCCCCACTTGCAGATTTTTTACATTTTTACCTAAATATGATAAGACCACATGTATACTTATTAAATACAACAAGTGTAAGTGAAACCTTTGAGCAGATGATGCGTATTGATGAAAAGGATGCAATTATCGGAATAAGCTTCCCAAGATATTCCATGAGAACGCTAAAGGCTATGGAATTTGCAAATGATAGAAATGCCAAGGTGATAGGAATAACGGATAACGTTCATTCTCCTATGAATCTATACTCTTCTTGTAATCTTTTTGCACGAAGCGACATGGTCTCAATTGTAGATTCTTTGGTAGCGCCACTAAGTGTAATTAATGCACTTGTCGTGGCACTTTGTCTAAAGCGTCCACAGGATGTAAAAAAGAATCTAGAAATGCTAGAAGACGCATGGAACAATTATCAGGTATATCTTAACGATGAAATTAATTTCATCGATGAAGAACCTATGCTGAATTATTCTCTAAAGAGAGAAGAAAGCTAAGAGGAACAAAGCAAGTAATGAAAAAAGTAGTAGTAATTGGAGGCGGAGCTGCAGGTATGATGGCAGCCATTTCAGCTTCAGAAAAAGGTCATAAGGTGACCTTGATTGAGAAAAATGAAAAGCTTGGGAAAAAGGTCTTTATTACGGGTAAGGGTAGATGTAATGTAACGAATGCTTGCGATATTGAGGATCTCTTTGCAAATGTGCAAACCAATCCTAAATTTTTATATAGTGCCTTTTATGGTTTTGACAATAAAAGTGTTATGAATTTTTTTGAAAAAGCTGGTTGTCCTTTAAAAGTGGAGCGAGGTGATAGGGTGTTTCCTGTTTCTGACCACTCATCGGATATTATTGGCGCCTTGCAACAAGAAATGTACAAAAGAAATGTGCAGATACAATTAAAAACTACAGTAAAAGAGCTTCTTGTAAAAAAAGATGAAGAAGAAAATCAACAGATTGTAGGGGTGAAATTGGATAATGGTAAGGTGGAGAATGCGGATGCCGTTATTGTTGCTACGGGAGGTGTATCCTATGTGTTAACAGGCTCAACCGGAGATGGATTACGCTTTGCATCAAAGACAGGCCATAAGCTTGTAGACACAAGACCTTCCTTAGTGCCATTTGAGACCCAGGAGACATGGTGTAAGGATGTTATGGGGCTGGCTCTAAAGAATGTGCAAGTAACCTTAAAACATAAAGGCAAAGAAATATATTCTGATTTTGGTGAGATGCTTTTTACTCATTTTGGCGTAAGCGGCCCTCTTATTTTAAGTGCATCCAGCTATTATGTACAAAAGGCGTGGGGGCAAGCGGTGGAAATGTTTATTGATTTGAAACCAGCGCTTTCAGAAGAACAACTAGATAAGCGCTTACTTCGAGATTTTGATGAAAATAAAAATAAACAATTTAAAAATACATTGGGTGGTTTATTCCCATCAAAGCTTATTCCAATCATGATTGGGTTATCAGGAATTGACCAGGAAAAGAAGGTAAATGAAATATCAAAAGAAGAAAGAAAGTTCTTCCTAAATCTTATTAAAAACTTACCTTTAACAGTAAAAGGTTGTAGAGACTATAATGAAGCGATCATCACCAAGGGTGGCGTTTCTGTGAAGGATGTTAATCCATCCACCATGGAGTCGAAAAAGGTAAAGGATCTTTATTTTGTAGGAGAGGTATTGGATTTAGATGCACTTACTGGTGGCTTTAATTTACAGATTGCATGGTCAACAGGGTATTTGGCAGGACAAAGTATTTAACAAAGAGTGAAAGGCATGGTTTTGTATGAGTTATAATGTAGCAATAGATGGTCCAGCTGGTGCTGGAAAAAGTACCATTGCAAAAATGATAGCAAAAAAAATGAGTTTAATATATGTGGATACAGGAGCTATGTATCGGGCAATGGCACTCTTTATTTTGCGTGAGAAGATTGGCTTTGATGAGAATGAAAAAATTAGTCAAAAGTGCAAAGAAGCAGATATAACCATCAAATATGAAAATAATGAGCAAGTAGTATATCTAAATGGTAAAAATGTGAATCCTTATCTACGAACAGAAGAAGTGGGAAAAATGGCATCTGTTAGTAGTGCAAATGCAGACGTAAGAAAAAAATTAGTGGAATTGCAGCAAGAATTAGCAAAGACAACAGATGTTATTATGGATGGAAGAGACATTGGAACCTGTGTACTTCCAGAGGCTGATGTAAAAATATATCTGACAGCAAGCAGTAAGATAAGGGCAAAACGTAGATATGATGAACTAACTGCTAGGGGCGAAAGCTGTGATTTTGATACCATAGAAAAGGACATAATTGAGCGAGACAAAAGAGATATGGAAAGAGAAATCTCTCCCCTTCGTCAAGCGGAGGATGCTATTTTAGTTGATTCATCTGATATGAATATTGAAGAAGTGGTTGAGACAATCATCAGTATATGTGAGGAAAAGCGATAATGGAAGTTATACTAGCAAAAAGCGCTGGATTTTGCTTTGGTGTAGAAAAAGCAGTTAAAAAAGTATATGAGCAGATTGAGACAAAAGATAAAATATACACCTACGGACCAATTATACATAACGAAGAAGTGGTTCGCGACTTAAGCGAAAAGGGTGTAAAGGTAATTGAAGAAAAAGAGGAATTAGAAAAGCTAACAGCGGGAACAATAGTAATTAGATCTCATGGAGTAGAAAAGGCTGTTTATGAGATCATTGAAAAAAAAGGCTTAGAGTGCGTGGATGCCACTTGTCCTTTTGTAAAAAGAATTCATAACATTGTACAAAAGAAAAGTGAAGAAGGTAAGCAGATTATTATTGTTGGAAATTCAGGACACCCTGAGGTAGAGGGAATTATGGGGTGGTGCTGCAACACACCTATTGTCATTGAGACAGAAGAAGAAGCAATGGGATGTGAACTGCAATTAGACACGGAAATCTGTATGGTGTCGCAAACGACATTTAACTACAATAAATTTCAATATATAGTTGAAATTTTTCAAAAAAAATACTATAATGTTAGTGTTGCGAATACTATCTGCAATGCTACAGAAGAAAGACAGACGGAAGCTAAGAAAATTGCTGCGTCCGTAGATGCTATGATAGTAATAGGTGGCAAGCACAGTTCCAATACAAGAAAGCTGTATGAAATATGCAGTAGGGAGTGCGAAAGGACCTATTTTATACAGACACTGGATGACTTGCATTTAGAACTACCTAAATCTATTCGACTGGTGGGTATTACTGCAGGGGCGTCAACCCCAAACAATATTATCGAGGAGGTTCAAAATTATGTCAGAATTAACTTTTGAACAAATGTTAGAGGAATCATTAAAGACAATACACACAGGAGAGGTAGTTGAAGGTACAGTTATCGGTGTTAAACCAGAAGAAGTTATTCTCAACATCGGATACAAGTCAGATGGTATTCTTACAAGAAACGAATACACCAATGAATCTAATGTGGATTTAACCAACGTTGTTAAAGTTGGTGACACTATGGAAGTAAAGGTACTTCGAGTAAATGATGGAGAAGGACAAGTTCTCTTAACTTACAAACGTCTTGCAGCCGATAGAGGAAACAAGAAAATTGAAGAAGCTTTCAACAACAAAGAAGTATTAAAGGCTACAGTATCTCAGGTACTTGATGGCGGTTTAAGCGTAATTGTAGATGAAGTAAGAATCTTTATTCCTGCAAGCTTAGTTTCTGATAGCTATGAAAAAGACTTAAAGAAATATGCTGGACAGGAAATTGAATTTGTAATTAGCGAATACAATCCAAAGAGAAGAAGATATATTGGAGATCGCAGACAGCTTGTAGCAGCACAAAAAGCAGAGCTACAGAAAGAGCTTTTCACAAAAATTGCTGAAGGTGACATTGTAGAAGGTACTGTTAAAAACGTTACTGACTTTGGTGCATTCATCGATTTAGGTGGAGCTGATGGTTTACTTCACATTTCAGAAATGTCATGGGGAAGAGTAGAACATCCTAAGAAAGTTTTCAAAGTTGGCGATAAAGTTAATGTGTTAATTAAAGAAATTTCAGGAAGCAAAATTGCTCTTAGCTTAAAATTCAATGATGCGAATCCTTGGAAAGACGCAGCAACAAAATATGCAGTTGGAAATGAAGTAACAGGTACTGTTGCAAGAATGACTGATTTTGGTGCATTTGTTGAATTAGAACCAGGCGTAGATGCATTACTTCACGTATCTCAGATTTCAAAAGAACATATCGAGAAACCATCAGCAGTTTTAGCAGTTGGTGATAGCGTTACAGCTAAAGTTGTTGACTTCAATGAAGCAGACAAAAAAATCAGCTTAAGCGTAAAAGCATTATTAGAACCAGAAGCTACTGAAGAAGCAGACGCTAATGAAGATGCTGATGTAGTTCCAGTAGATATCGATGCAGTTATTGCAGCAGAAGAAAGTACAGAAGAATAAAATATAAAGTTGCTGGGGTGACCAAATGGTATATGACTATGAGTATTTAAAGAAGGCAGTTTTTGAGTTAACCACCATTGATTTAAATGCTTACAAAGAAAAGCAAATGAAGCGTCGTATCGACACTTTGATTGCGAAACACAAAATAGTAGGTTACGATAAGTATATTCAGGTACTTAAAGCAGATAAGGATAAATTCGAAGAATTTGTGAATTATCTTACAATTAATGTTTCAGAATTTTATCGAAATCCAGAACAATGGCAGCTTATGGATAAGGAAATTATTCCAGAACTAATCCAGAAGTTCGGAAAGAACCTAAAAATATGGAGTGCAGCATGTTCCACAGGGGACGAGCCATACTCGCTTGTTATGGCGCTTTCTAGACATATCCCCCTCAATCAGATTAAAATCTATGCTACAGATATAGATAAACAAGTGATTGAAAAGGCAAAGGCAGGTTTGTATTCTGAAAAGAGTATAGCCTCGGTTCCAGAAGATTTGAAAAAAAAGTATTTCACACAGATTGGTCCATCCTTTCAAATATCTAATGAGATTAAGAGTCGCGTAGAGTTTAAAGAACAAAACCTATTAAAAGATACATACCCAACGAATTATCACATGATAGTATGTAGAAACGTTTTGATTTACTTTACAGAAGAAGCAAAGGATGAGATTTTCCGTAAGTTTCAAAAAGCACTTACTCCAGGAGGAGTATTGTTTATTGGAAGTACAGAGCAAATCATTAATCATAGAGATGTTGGATTTGCAAGAAAGAATTCCTTCTACTATGAAAAACCAAATGCGT
>JAVBUZ010000045.1:0-37256 GCA_031554725.1 Lachnospiraceae bacterium
TTTCATATCATATAGCTTTCTAGATAAATCAACATAAACCTGATGAGGATTTATTAAACGCTTTGTTTCTGGCCATAAGGTTTCAAGCTCTTCTTGGCAGAAGGCACGTATTTGCATAACGCTTGGTGAGTTGTAGCAGCAAGCTCCATCCTTAAAAATAGGAACCATGAGCTCCTTTAAGGTATAAGAACCACCTGCTAGGCGTGTTTTTTTCCAAGGTTCAGAAGGGTCAAACAAAAGTAAGGATTCCTCTTCGTTAAATTGTTCTTCGACTAAGGTGATTAGGTCGGCTTTGATTTTACCGCTTTCCTTTTCATATACACGATAAATGGTTTTGTTTCCCGGATTGGTTACCTTTTCGCTGTTCTCAGAAAGTTTAATCTTAGGAATAAAAGTTCCATCTTCTCCTTGAATGGCAGCTAATTTATAAACGCCGCCAAAAGAAGGGCAATCCTTTGAGGTAATAAGATTTGTTCCCACACCCCAAGAAGTAATCTTGGCTCCCTGTACCTTTAAGCTATCTATTAAAAACTCATCTAAATCATTAGAAGCAGAAATGACACAATCAGTAAAACCAGCTTCGTCTAGCATTTTACGGGCTTTTTTGGAAAGATATGCAAGGTCTCCGCTATCAAGGCGTATGCCATAGTTGGTTAGTGGAATATTGGCTTCTCGCATTTCGCTGAAAACGCGAATGGCATTTGGAACACCAGATTTTAAGGTGTCATAGGTATCAACTAAAAGGATGCAGGCACTTGGGTAAATGTCAGCATAGGTTTTAAACGCGGTATATTCATCAGGAAAACTCATAATCCAGCTATGAGCGTGAGTTCCTCTTACTGGTACATCAAATAATTGTCCAGCTAATACATTACTTGTTCCAACACAGCCACCAATCATGGCGGCTCTAGCGCCATAGGTACCTGCATCAGGGCCCTGCGCGCGGCGAAGTCCAAACTCTAGAACACCATCATCACCTGCAGCGAAGCACACGCGAGATGCTTTGGTTGCAATCAAGCTTTGATGATTGATAATATTTAGAATTGCTGTTTCCACAAGCTGAGCCTCCATAATAGGAGCAATTACTTTAACAAGCGGCTCACGTGGAAAAATAATGCTACCCTCAGGAATAGCGTATATATCACCAGTGAAACTAAAATCATTCAAATAATTTAGAAAATCTTCTTCAAAGATGCCTAAGCTTCGTAGGTAAGAAATGTCTTCTGAAGTAAAGTGCAAGTTTTCAATATAGGAAATAACCTGCTCAAGCCCAGCGGCAATGGCATAGCCGCCTCCGCCGGGATTACTTCTATAAAAAACATCAAAGATTACAGTCTCATTTTGATCTTTATTTTTAAAATACCCCTGCATCATGGTTAGTTCATAAAGGTCTGTAAGCAAGGTTAAATTTCGTTTGTCCATTTCTGTTCTCCGTTCCTTTGATTCATCGCATATAAGCATTGCGTTTAATCATACTTTACATAAATTGTTTCGTCAAGAAACAATCGTATTGCGACCTGTTGCCTTGCCGTCATATAATTTTTCGTCGGCTTCGTTTAGAAGCTGTCTTACTCTAGCACCAGGATAAGATTCGGCAACACCAAAAGTCATGGTTACACGAACTTCCCCACCATCATAGTAAACCACAGTTTGCCTTATTTCATCTAGCATTTTGCGAAGGTGTAATACCGCATGCTCTTTTTCCATTCTTTCAAAAACTAACAAAAATTCTTCGCCACCCCAACGAGCAACGTGACCAAGACTTGTCATATTTCGTTTTAATATATCAGAAACCTTTTGAAGAACTAAATCACCGCATTCATGACCATAAGTGTCATTGACCTTTTTGAAAAAGTCAATGTCAGCAAGTGCAAGGGAGTAAACTGTTTCCTCTAGGATAGCACGTTCATGAATCTGCTTTAATTTTTTATCACCAAAGCGCCTGTTAGGAAGTGAAGTTAAAATATCCTCCTCTACTAAGGTGTGTAGAGAGCGCTGCATATGCATAGCAGAGCGAGCCATTTCAGAAAGCTCATCCCCTCTGCTTAAAACAGAAGGTGACATTTCGGTACTCAGATTTCCGGTCGATACCTTGGATAAAAAGTCTCTTATGTGTTGTAAGTTTTTAATTAGCTTATTGGTATAAGAAGAGGAGATATAGCCAACAGCCAAGGCAGATAGTAGGGTGAGTATCAATAAGGGCGCCAGTGCTCTTACAACAGCAGCATTAACAGTAGAACAAGGCTTACCAGCATATACAATACCTACGGTATTGCCATCGTTGTTCTTTAGTGGAGAGTAGTAGGCAAAGTAAGCAACGCCATTAACGACAGCATTCGTGTAGAAGTGACCTTCACCACCCATTAATACATCTTTAATAATACGATTTTCTGCGCCAGTGCCGATGATACGCTCACCCTTGGCGTCACAAATCGTGGTAAGGATTCGCGTGTCATGATAGAAAATGGTAATATCCATACCAGTATTTTCTTTGATAGCATCAATCAGAGTATAATCTCTAGTTAAAACAGTGCCACCTTTTACAAACTCAAAGGCAACATCTCCTACTAAAGCATAATCCCCTGGATACATATAATCATACATAACAATAATGGTATCAGTGATATTTTTTAATTCACTTTCTACCTCGTTATGAACTGTACTTGTAAAAATGCGGAAGCTAAATATGGTAATCAAAAGACCAAGAACTAACACTGGAACAATACTCAAGGTTTGCAACGTGCGATACAAATGCCCGCGCTTTTCTTTTATCTTTTTCGTTTGAGCCATAAGACCTCGTTTCTTGACAGGAAAATACCTGCAAATAGTAAGTTAAAAATATTATACAGCTTTTGTTTATGGGAAACAACTAGAATATAGCGGATTCCCCTTGACAAGTGCTAATTTGTGCCTATATAATTGCTTAATAAAAGACGTTGACGAAGACAGTACATACTTTTTAAAAGTCAAAGCGAGCTGGTGAGGGTGAAAGACCAGAACAAGTAGAAAAGTATAGAAAATCACTTCTGAGTTGCAAGAGCAAAAGAAAAGTTCTTTTTTAGTAGCTTACGCCGGTATTCCACCGTTAAGGGAAGCCATATAACTCTTAGTATTTAAGGGCGTATGATGTAACAGGTGGTATAACGAGCATATTTTGCCTCGTCCTTTTACAGGACGGGGTTTTTTGTTGTATAGGAATCCCGTGAATAGGATTCAATGAAAGAAAGGAAGAAAATTATGTACGAAAAAGTATCAACAAACCTCAACTTTGTAGAACGTGAAAAGGCAACAGAACAATTTTGGAAAGAAAACGATATTTTTAGAAAGAGTGTGGACTCTCGCAAAAATGGCCCAACTTATACCTTTTATGATGGTCCGCCAACAGCAAATGGAAAGCCACATATTGGACATGTGGAAACACGTACCATTAAAGATATGATACCAAGATATCGTGCGATGAAAGGATATATGGTTCCTAGAAAAGCAGGATGGGATACCCACGGTCTTCCCGTAGAGCTAGAAGTAGAAAAGCTACTAGGACTTGATGGAAAAGAACAGATTGAAGAATATGGTCTTGCTCCATTTATTGATAAATGTAAGGAAAGTGTTTGGAAATATAAAGGCATGTGGGAAGACTTTTCTGATACCGTAGGTTTCTGGGCAGATATGGACGATCCATATGTTACTTATGACGACAATTTTATTGAATCTGAGTGGTGGGCGTTAAAGACGATTTGGGATAAGAGTCTGCTTTACAAGGGATTTAAGATTGTACCTTATTGTCCTCGTTGTGGAACCCCTTTGTCTAGCCATGAAGTAGCTCAGGGCTATAAGGATGTAAAGGAACGTTCTGCGGTAGCACGCTTTAAAGTGGCTAATGAAGATGCTTACATTTTAGCTTGGACGACGACACCTTGGACACTACCTTCTAACGTAGCATTATGTATGAATCCAGATGAGACCTATGCCAAGGTAAAAGCAGCCGATGGTAATACCTATTACATGGCAGAGGCATTATTAGATAAGGTGCTTGGAAAGCTTGCTGATGAAGAAAATGGCATAAAGGCTTATGAAGTTTTAGAGACCTACACTGGAAAAGATTTAGAATATAAAGAATATGAGCCTCTATTTAACTATGCAGTGGATATTTGTAAAAAACAAAATAAGAAGGCCTTTTACGTAACATGTGACAACTATGTCACATTGAGCGATGGTACAGGTGTCGTTCATATTGCGCCAGCCTTTGGTGAAGACGATGCAAATGTAGGAAGAAAATATGATTTACCATTTGTTCAGCTAGTTAATGGCAAGGGTGAAATGACTGAGGAAACAGATTATGAAGGCGTTTTCTGTAAGAAAGCGGATCCTATGATTTTAACTGATCTTGAGAAAAAAGGTTTGTTATATGATGCTCCGAAATTTGAGCATAGCTATCCTCATTGCTGGAGATGTGATACTCCACTTATTTACTATGCTCGTGAGAGCTGGTTTGTTAAAATGACAGCAGTAAAAGATGACCTAATCCGTAATAACAATACCATCAATTGGATTCCGGATTCTATTGGTAAAGGTCGTTTTGGCGATTGGCTTGAAAATATTCAGGACTGGGGAATTTCTCGTAACCGTTACTGGGGTACCCCACTTAATATTTGGGAATGTGAATGTGGTCATATGCATTCGATTGGTAGCCGTGAAGAGCTATATAACATGAGTGGTAATGAAGCAGCAAAAACAGTGGAATTACATCGTCCATATATTGATGAAATCACCATTGCCTGTCCAGAGTGTAATAAGCAGATGAAGAGAGTGCCAGAAGTAATTGACTGCTGGTTTGACTCAGGAGCAATGCCTTTTGCACAGCACCATTATCCATTTGAAAATAAAGAATTGTTTGAATCACAATTCCCTGCACAGTTTATTTCCGAAGCAGTAGATCAGACTAGAGGTTGGTTCTATTCTCTTTTGGCAGAATCAACACTACTATTTAATAAAGCACCTTATGAAAACGTAATCGTTATGGGTCACGTGCAGGACGAAAACGGTCAAAAAATGAGTAAATCTAAAGGTAATGCAGTAGATCCTTTTGATGCACTTGCTGAATATGGCGCAGATGCAGTTAGATGGTATTTTTATACCTGTTCAGCGCCATGGCTTCCAAAGCGTTTTTCAGGCAAAATAGTAATGGAAGGACAACGTAAATTCATGGGTACCCTTTGGAATACTTATGCATTCTTTGTTCTTTATGCAAATATTGATGACTTTGATGCAACAAAATATACTTTAGACTATGATAAGCTTTCTGTCATGGATAAATGGTTACTTTCTAAGCTTAATAGTGTAATCAAAGAGGTGGATGATAACCTGGATAAATATCGTATTCCAGAGGCAGGAAAAGCATTACAGGACTTCGTTGATGAAATGAGTAACTGGTACGTAAGACGTAGCCGTGAGCGTTTTTGGGCAAAGGGTATGGAACAGGATAAGATTAATGCTTACATGACTCTTTACACAGCGTTAGTAAATATCAGTAAGGCAGCGGCACCGATGGTTCCATTTATGACAGAGGATATTTATCGTAATTTAGTATTAAGCATTGATAAAGCAGCACCTGAAAGTATTCATCTATGTGATTACCCAGAGGCAAATCTTGCTTTCGTGGATAAGAAGTTAGAAGAAAATATGGACAATGTACTAAATGCAGTTGTTCTTGGCCGTGCTTGTAGAAATAATGCCAATATTAAAAACCGTCAGCCTATTGGAACGATGTTTATTAAAGCAGAAATAGAGCTTAGCGATTTCTATAAAGAAATTATTGAAGATGAGCTAAACGTGAAAAAAGTTATTTTTACGGATGATGTAAGAGACTTTACTTCTTATAGCTTTAAGCCACAGCTACGTACCGTAGGCCCTAAATATGGTAAGCAGCTTGGTGGTATTCAAAAAACTCTTGCAAGCTTAGATGGAAACAATGCAATGGATGAATTAAATGCAAGTGGAGCTTTAAAATTCCCTGTAGGTGATGTTATAGTTGAGCTTACAAAAGAGGATCTTTTAATAGAAATGAGCCAAAAAGAAGGCTACATGTCAGAAGAATACAACAAGATGACTGTTGTATTAGATACGAATTTGACAGAAGAGCTATTAGAGGAAGGCTTTGTTCTTGAAGTAATTAGTAAAATTCAAACCATGAGAAAAGAATTTGATTTTGAAGTTATGGACCACATTAAGGTAGCTATTTGTCAAAATGCAAAAATTGCAGAGGTTGTTATGAAGAACAAAATTGCAATTGCGGGAAAGGTTTTGGCAGACGCTATTGTGATTGATGAAAGTCTAGCAACATCAAAAGAGTGGAATGTAAATGGTGAAGATGTAACAATTGCGATTGAAAAGATGGCATAATGTGTATAATGAGGTAGTGTGGAAAAATATTTTCTACACTACCTTTGAAATATGGAGAATATATATGATAAAAATAGGTCGAAAAGCGTTGTTTTCAAGTGTAGCAGGAATAATAATTGGTTTTTGCTACATTGCCGGGTACTATTTGGACAATTTTGATTCGGTAGATTTGGTGCAAGGAAGTTTCTATGTTAAGTGGCTAGTGGCATCGATTCTTGCAGGTGCAGTAGTGTATGGTCTTTGGGAAGCGGTAAGTTTTTATGAGAAGAAATATATACAACGGGAAGGGTATCCTAATATAAAAAATAAAATTCTAAAGTGGATTTGGAATTTTGATATTTCCTTTGGAGTAAGCATGGTGGTTTTAATTCTTTGTTGGCTACCAGCATTATTATCTCTTTTTCCCGGCGCATTTGCATATGATGCTTGTGGGGAATGGGAGCAAATGAGGGATGGCTTGCTTACCTCTCATCATCCAGTCATACATGTTTGGGTATTAGGCGGTTTGGTAGAAGGCTTTTACTCACTGACGGGCAACTATAATGTGGGAATTGGTGTATACACTATTCTTCAAATGATAGGTTTAGCAGCGACGTTTTCTTATACCATTCGCTTTATGAAGGAATTTAAGTTTCCGGGAGTTTTTAGGCTTTTTGCTTTGCTTTTTTATGGACTGTCACCAGTGATACAGCTTTTTTCGATTAGCGCAACCAAGGATGTGCTATTTACGGCGGCACAGCTAATCTTTTTCTTGCATGTTATTCGCTTTTTTGCAAGAAAGGATGAGTTTTTTCAAAATAAAAGTCAAAGAGTTGGCTTTGCTGTAGCGGCGCTTGGCACTATGATTTTACGTAATAACGGTCTTTATATAGTGCTAATCGTTCTTGGCATTATGTTCTTTGCATGTAAGAACTATTGGAAAAAATATATGGTAATATTGCTCGGTGTTTTATTGCCTTATCTAATATATGTAGGACCTATTTATCAACTGTTACATGTAACACCGGGCGGCGTAGAGGAAATGCTATCTGTGCCAATTCAGCAAATAGCAAGGGTCTATACTTACAATTATGATTCGATTGAGCAGCAAGACTTGGAGCTTCTTTATACGATATTGCCGAAGGAAAATTTAGATAGCTATAGGGCAACCGTAGCGGATTGCGTAAAATCAGGTTTTCAAAAAGAAGGATTTGAAGCAAATAAAAAGGAATTTCTAAAGTTATGGATAAAGCTAGGAGTAAAGCATCCCTTATCCTATATCAACTCCTTTTTGATAAATACTGTGGATTTTTGGTATCCTCATGCAGTGATTGACGGCTATAGAGAGTCTTATGGTCGAAGTAGCTACTTTGACTACAAAGTGGATGTGCCAGGAACGCAAAAGGTACTTTTACCTAGAATGTATGCATATTATGATGCAATATCTTGGGATAAGCAGACGCAGCAGAAGCCCCTTATGTTTCTAGTGCTTAGTCCAGGGTGGTATTTCGTTCTCTTTATTATTATGTATTTGTATTTGTGGTGTTATAGAAAAACCAAGCTATGGGTGCCTATGCTTATTTTAGTTTTAACAATGCTGACCGTGCTATTGGGTCCGATGGCATTAGTTCGATATGTTTTAATATTTTATTATGCATTTCCAGTGCTACTGGCAATATTCTTTCATAGTGAAAACTGTTAGTTGCATGTAAGAGCCTTTTTACTTTTATAAAGTAAGTAAATGTGGTAAAATGAATAGCAAATACCTGTATCGGAGGACATCATATGAAAAGAAAGTTACAAAAATTTGATAAAGAACTATTTAAGAGAAGTGTACTATACAATGTGAAGACCTTATATAGAAAAACTTTAGATGAGGCTAGCCAGCAACAGATTTTTCAGGCGGTAGCATATGCGATAAAGGATGTTATCGTGGATCAGTGGCTTGAGACACAAAAGGCATATGATGAAGAGGATCCTAAGGTGATTTATTATTTATCTATGGAATTTTTAATGGGTAGAGCTTTAGGAAATAACATAATTAATTTGCAAGCCTATGAAGCAGTAAAACAAGGAATGGAAGAGCTAGGCTTGGACTTAAATGTTGTAGAGGATATGGAACCAGATGCAGCCCTAGGAAATGGCGGTTTGGGAAGATTAGCAGCTTGCTTTTTGGACTCTCTTGCAACACTAGGTTATCCTGCATATGGCTGCGGAATTCGCTATCGCTATGGAATGTTCAAGCAACAAATAGAAAATGGTTATCAGGTAGAGGTTCCAGATAGCTGGTTAGAAAATGGCAATCCATTCGAGCTACGTAGACCAGAATATACAAAAATCGTTAAGTTTGGGGGAAACATTAATGTAACGATGGATGAAGAGGGAAAGAGTCACTTTATACAAGAAAACTATCAGTCGGTACGGGCAGTGCCTTATGACTTGCCAATCGTTGGATATGGCAATGGCATTGTAAATACTCTTCGTATTTGGGATGCAGAAGCCGTAGAATGCTTTCAGCTAGATTCCTTTGATAAAGGGGATTATATGAAGGCTGTTGAGCAAGAAAACTTAGCAAGGAATATTGTCGAGGTGCTTTATCCAAATGACAATCATTATGCAGGAAAAGAGCTACGTTTAAAACAGCAGTATTTCTTTGTTTCTGCCTCTGTACAAGAAGCGGTAGAAAAGTATATGAGAAAACATGGTGATATTCGCAAGTTCCATGAAAAGGTGGCTTTCCAGTTAAACGATACACATCCAACGGTCGCAGTAGCAGAGCTTATGCGTATCTTACTGGATGAATGTGAGTTATCTTGGGATGAAGCATGGGAAGTGACTACAAAAACATGTGCTTATACCAACCACACCATTATGTCTGAAGCTTTAGAAAAATGGCCAATTGAGCTATTTTCAAGATTGCTTCCAAGAGTGTATCAGATTGTAGAAGAAATTAATCGAAGATTTATTGCACAAATTGAGGATAAATACAGAAATGATTCTTCTATCAATGTACAGGATAAAATACGTAAAATGGCTATTATTTATGATGGACAGGTAAAAATGGCACATTTGGCAATTGCAGCAGGCTACTCTGTAAACGGTGTTGCTAGGCTTCATACCGAAATATTAAAGGCTCAGGAACTAAGAGATTTTTATGAGTTGTTCCCTGAGAAATTTAATAATAAAACAAATGGAATTACTCAAAGAAGATTCTTGCTTCATGGTAACCCACTATTAGCTAGTTGGGTAACAGACCACATTGGAGATGACTGGATTACTGACCTGCCACAGATTCATCGTTTAGCGGTATATGCAGAGGATGAAAAGAAGCAGCAGGAATTTATGAACATCAAATACCGTAATAAGGTACGTTTGGCAAAATATATCGAGGAAAATAATGGGGTACAAATAAACCCACGTTCCATTTTTGATGTGCAGGTAAAACGTCTACATGAATACAAACGTCAGCTATTAAATATTTTACACGTTATGTATCTATATAATGAGATAAAAGAAAAACCAGATATGAATCTCTACCCTCGTACTTTTATCTTTGGTGCAAAAGCGGCAGCAGGCTATCGTAATGCCAAGCTAACCATAAAGCTTATTAATAGTGTTGCAGATGTGATTAATAATGATGCTAGCATTGGCGGAAAAATTAAAGTAGTATTTATTGAAAACTATCGTGTTTCCAATGCGGAAATGATTTTCGCGGCAGCAGATGTGTCAGAACAGATTTCCACAGCAAGTAAGGAAGCTTCCGGCACTGGCAATATGAAATTTATGTTAAACGGTGCACTTACCGTAGGAACCATGGATGGGGCAAACGTGGAAATTGTAGAAGAGGTTGGAGTAGACAATGCCTTTATTTTTGGTTTAAGCTCAGATGAGGTTATTCGCTATGAAAACTATGGTGGTTATAACCCTATGGAAATTTTCAACAGTGATCCAGACATTAGAAAAGTTCTTATGCAGCTAATTAATGGAACCTATGCGCCAGAGGAGCCAGAGCTTTTCCGCCCACTTTACAACTCTTTATTAAACACACAAAATAGTGCAAAAGCAGACACTTACTTTATCTTGAAAGATTTCAAGCCTTATGCAGAAGCGCAAAGGAAACTAGAAGCGGCCTATAGAGATGAAAAAGGCTGGGCCAAGAGTGCAATCTTAAATGTAGCGTGCTCTGGCAAGTTTACGTCGGATAGAACCATACAGCAATATGTAGATGAAATCTGGCATTTAGATAAGGTAGTATTGTAAAAACTCACCATTGCGCGGCAGTACAAATTCCTTTATAATGAAAAACAGTGTACTTTTGGCAAGTACAGCAGTAAACAATTTGATAAAATAAAATTTTATTTTAATAAGAGGAGGACCTATGATTAACGTTTTAGAAGGCGGCGCTTATTTGGTTAATGGTGTAGAACTTGTACCAGATTCAGCAGAAGCAACCACGGCGATAAAAAGTAAAACTGGCAAGGATATTACCAAGGAAGAGGCGGCAAAGCAGACGATTTCTTATGATATTTTGGCGTCACACAATACTTCTGGCAATATGGATAAGCTAAAAATTAAGTTTGATAAATTAACCTCACATGATATTACCTTTGTAGGTATTATTCAAACAGCAAGAGCATCAGGATTAGAAAAATTCCCAATGCCTTACGTACTTACAAACTGCCATAACTCTCTTTGTGCAGTAGGTGGTACAATTAATGAAGATGATCACATGTTTGGTTTATCATGTGCAAAAAAATACGGTGGTGTTTATGTTCCTCCTCACCAAGCAGTTATTCACCAGTTTGCTAGAGAAATGATGGCAGGCTGTGGGAAAATGATTTTAGGCTCTGATTCACATACACGTTATGGTGCACTTGGTACCATGGCAATTGGTGAAGGTGGTCCAGAGTTAGTTAAACAGCTTTTAAATCAAACCTATGATGTTAATATGCCAGGTGTAGTTGGTGTGTATTTAACTGGAGAGCCAGTAAAGGGTGTTGGTCCACAGGACGTTGCTTTAGCAATTATTGGCGCAGTATTTAGTAACGGATATGTAAAAAATAAAGTAATGGAATTTGTTGGTCCTGGGGTAGCGAATCTTAGCGCTGATTTCCGTATTGGAATCGATGTTATGACTACAGAAACGACTTGTCTATCTTCTATTTGGCAGACAGATGAGAAAATAAAAGAATTCTATGAAATTCATGGAAGAAAAGAAGAGTATAAGGAATTACAGGCAGGTCAGGTGGCTTACTATGATGGAATGATTACCGTAGATTTATCTACCATTCGTCCTATGATTGCAATGCCTTTCCATCCAAGCAACACTTATACGATTGAAGAATTAAATGCAAACCTTATGGACATCTTAGATGAAACAGAAAAGAGAGCATTAGTAAGCCTAGATGGTGCAGTTGATTTTACACTGAAAAACAAAGTGAAAAATGGTAAATTCTATGTAGATCAAGGTGTTATTGCAGGCTGTGCAGGTGGTGGTTTTGAAAATATTTGTGCGGCAGCAGATATCTTAAAAGGAAAATATACAGGTGCAAATGAGTTTACTCTTAACGTATACCCAGCATCTACCCCAGTATACATGGAGCTAGTTAGAAATGGCTGTGCGGCAACAATCATGGAAACAGGTGCAATTATTAAAACAGCATTCTGTGGCCCTTGCTTTGGAGCAGGAGATACACCAGCACACAACGCCTTTAGTATTCGTCACTCTACAAGAAACTTCCCTAACAGAGAAGGTTCTAAATTACAGAATGGACAGATTTCTTCTGTTGCACTTATGGATGCACGTTCTATTGCAGCAACAGCAGCAAATCAGGGTGTACTTACACCAGCAACAGACTTTGACGGTGAATTTGGTAAATACAAATATCACTTTGACAGCAAGATATATGAAAATCGTGTATTTGATTCTAAGGGTGTGGCTGACCCAGATGTGGAAATTCAATTAGGACCAAACATTAAAGACTGGCCAGCTATGTGCGCACTACCAGAAAACATGGTGCTTAGAGTTGTATCTGAAATTCATGATCCTGTTACAACAACAGATGAGTTAATTCCTTCAGGTGAAACCTCTTCTTACCGTTCTAACCCATTAGGACTTGCAGAGTTTACCCTAAGTAGAAAAGACCCAGCTTATGTTGGTCGTGCAAAGGAAATGAAAGCAGTTCAGGAAAGTGTAATGAATGGTACCTACCCTGCAAATGTAAGTGAAAGCCTACATTTAGATAAGGTAAGCGAAGTAATCCGCACACAGTTCCCTGAAATGAGCGAAAAAAATACAGGCTTTGGCTCTACTATCTTTGCAGTAAAGCCAGGTGATGGTTCTGCTCGTGAGCAGGCAGCATCTTGCCAGAAGGTACTTGGCGGATGGGCAAACATTGCTACCGAATATGCAACAAAGAGATATCGTTCGAACCTAATTAATTGGGGTATGCTTCCATTCCTTATTGAACAGGGAGAGCTTCCATTTAAAAACCTAGACTTTATCTTTATCCCAGATATTAAAAATGCAGTAGAAGAAAAACGTAATGAAATTGCTGCATATGCAGTAAAAGAGGATAAGCTGGTAGAGTTTACCTTAAGACTTGGTGAGCTAACAGATGAAGAAAGACAGATTATTCTAAAAGGATGTTTGATTAACTACAATCGTGTTTAAAGTTTATAGAAATGAATTAAGACGCTGTATGCAAATAAAGTTCCACCGAGTAGCCGCTTTCGCTTAATGAAAAATGCAATGGTACGTAAAAGTGTATAATACACACTTTAAGTACCAGCATTTTTCGAAACTACTCTGTGGAATCTTTATTTGCATTACAGCTATTTTAATGCATTTCAAAAAACAGTCCTAAAATCCAGTTCCATCAAGCGAAAGCGACTGCTATCACTTTACAAACTCCATTGGCGTAAATCTTAAACCATTTACTATTTGCTCATTATCAACAGTATAAAATCCTAATTTGCGATATATCGAAACAGCATAAGGTGAAGAATTTACTGTTAGTTTATCAGAACCACATTCTATCAAAATAGCTTCGAATAATTGCCCTCCAATACCTTGTCTATGGTAATTCTTATCTACGAAAAACAAAGCAATATGCGTTCCCTCATTTCGCGTTGCAATGACGCCAACTAATTTATCGTTATCAAAAGCACCAAGCATGCAAAGTTTTGATATGAATTCTTCATCATGAATGCTTTTATGAAATTCCTGTATTCCTTCCGCTGTATAATCGGGTGCTTCATATTCTAAAAAGACTTTCCATACTAGTGTTAGTGCTTGGTCTATTTCCCTTTTATTTAGAACCCTGATTGTAATAGTGAGTGGCATTATTAGTCCTCCAAATTCTGTCATTATAAGACTCTCCTACGATATGTAATGGGCTTTTTGAATTCAAATAATCTTCAGCCTCTTTAACATATTATCACCAATCTAAACGCATAGCTGGTCTGACGCCACCGGGGGCAGTAGGAAGATAGCCACCATGAACATAAAGATGACCATTCAAATGAACGAAAGAACTAGCACCTCCGCCTGCATTTGGGGAACGTAATAGCCACCAATGAATGTTGCCATCCAAATCGGTTGCTACCCTTGCATCGTTATATTCATCATCTAGCCAAAAGTTTGCTACATTGCAGAATTCACCGCTGTCACCGAAGTATTGTAGAACCTCTTCGTTACTTAATAAGAAAATTTTATCTACAGTGTCATTGCCACCATCTATCGGAAAGTAGGGATTATCATTGGTAGTTAGCTTGGAGTCTATAATTTGTGCTTGCTCGTTAGCAGTAAATTGATTAAATAAATCATTATTTAAGTATTCTCGTAAATAGGAATCTTCCCATGTAATGGGTTCATTACTTTCATTGTAGCAGATTTTATCAATGATTTTATCTGTGATGACAAGAATGGTCCCATCATCACCTACCTCAAGGACTCGCCAGTCATAAGGACCAAATTCAATAATCTCTCCGACCTCAATTGGACCTATGATAGGATTTGCAATAACGATTTTTTGGGGGGGCTGAGGTGATAAAATAGTTCCGGCTGGAGCCTCGTCCTTGATAGTATCTAATTTTTCTGCTTCATTTTCATTTAATGTGCCAGAGATATTTAGAGCATCGGGTACTTCCTGTTTTTGACGATTGAAAAAAACAAGCATAATAAGGCATAGTGCTATAACACAGATTCCTAATAGATAGAACATAAGCATTTGCTTTGTGCTAAAGCTGTTTTTAGGTGATAAGGTATTTTTCATGGCAAATCCCTCCTTAAACATGACGTCTATAATAATAGTATAATTAAAAACAAGGTAGGTCAAGGCGATAAGAGGAACTAAAGTTTTTAAAGGCATTTCGAAAACACTATCATACATAATTGTGCTACCTTAGGCTAAATCAACTAATAAAGAATCTCTATTGAATAAAGAAGTTTTGTTGTTGCAATATACAAAATAGTTTTATTTACGAAAAGAATGATAATTTGAAGACTACCTAAGTAGCAACCACCATTCAAATGAACTCCGTATAAATGCGTCAGCACTTGATTTTGCTCAAGGCAAAATCTTAGTACTGCTACGCATTTGTTCGAGCGAGAGCGTGAGTGAAGTGAATGGTGGTGCTACGTAGGTATAATTCAAACACCACGATTCAAACACCATTTTTAGAAAATACTAAAGTATTTTCTGAATCAACCGATATCTATAGCATAAGGTAGTTATTTGGCCAATAGCTGCTTTTATAGAAAATTATATGGATTCACCACGGAAGGTATATTAAGGGAAAAAGGAAGTCCCTGCATATATCTTTTTTATTTTATAGCAAACAGGAGGGGAGTTATAAAATCTGGAGAATGCCAGAAGGGAGCAAAGCTTGAGAATTGATTCCAGTGTGATAGGAATGGAATCCACGAGAAGATATACATCTTCTTCGACAAGAATTGGTCGCTATATGGTAAAGGATTACAGTGGGGCGACAGCGGGTGGCACAAAGGATATGTTTGGAAACCTGTTAAATACCAGTGATGGACAGGAAGAGGCAAACGAAGCCACGAAACAAGGCACGGCGACAGATACGGTGGGAGATACTACAAAACTGAAGGATTCCCTAGGGCAAATTAGGGAGAGATTAAATACCTATGGCGTGGGTAGTGTGGCACTTCGAAGTCAGGCTAGTGCACTTGAAAACTTTAAGCAATTAAGTATTAGATACATCTTTACGCTGTTATTTGGTAAGGAGGAAGCCAACTCTAAATTTGGTGATTCTACTGTGACATCGCAAAGCTCAAGTAGTTATGAAGAGTGGCAGGCAGAATATAGCCAGAGTCAGACAAATATGCTTTCATTGATGCAAAGCAAGCAGTCTTACCTAGTTTATAGTAATCAAATATCGGTTTATGAAAGCGAAACCACGACCTTTAGTGCAAAAGGAACTGTCAGAACAGCAGACGGCAGAGAAATTAATTTTAATGTAGATGTGGGAATGAGTAGGGAATTTGCAGCATACTACGAAGAAAATTATGGTATTGCGAATTTGCAGCTTTGTGATCCTCTTGTCATTAACTTTGATGGAAACATTGCAGGAGTGTCTGATCAAAAATTCTTTTTTGATCTCGATGGTGACGGCGTAGATGATGAAATTTCCAAACTTAATACGGGAAGTGGATATTTGGCATTAGACAAAAATGGTGATGGCATTATTAATGATGGAAGCGAGCTTTTCGGAACAAAAAGTGGAAATGGCTTTGCGGATCTGGCAGCCTATGACATGGATGGCAATGGATGGATTGATGAAAACGATGAAATTTGGTCCCGGCTGAAGATTTGGTGCGAGGAACCAGACGGAACAAGTAAGCTTTACACCCTTGCAGAAAAAGGTCTTGGAGCCATATGCCTAGGTAATGTATCAACAGACTTTTCGCTAAATGGTAGCAATAACCAAACAAATGCAGTGATAAGAAATACGGGTATTTTCCTGTATGAGAATGGAAATGTAGGAACTGTGCAGCATTTAGATGTTGCAAAATAAAAATATATCTGTGTATCAGCATTTCAAAAAGAACATACAATACACTAAAGCGAACCTGTGAGCAGATATGGAAATTAATACAATCGTCAAAAAAGTTTTCGAAGAACAAAGAATCGTAATTTTTGCCAAGGTCAAGGTGAAGGTAGCGATTCTTTTGTTCGTTTTACTGCTCCCTTATGTAATAACCACAATTGGTTTTAGAAATAACGGATTATATGGTCAAAACAAAATACAGAGAAAAGATAGTAGAATAACTACCTTGGTTTCCTGTCAGGGTGGAACTTATAAAATAGACATGGAAACTTATCTAATTGGAAGATTGGCGGCGGTTATTCCTGCGGAATATGAGGAAGAAACATTAAAGGCTCAAACGATTCTTCTTAGAACCTTACTTATTAGAGAGTATAAAAATGGTTTAGAGCAAGAAAAAATAAAAAATGGATGTATAGATACTAGTCAAAGTAAATACTATAATTTGTATGAAATGAAAAAAATGTGGGGAGCAGATTTTTCTCTTTATTATAAAAAAATAAAAGAAGCGGTGAAAGAAACAAAGGGCATTTATATAACATATCAAGAGGAGCCTATTGTAGCCTCCTACTTCAGAGTAAGTGACGGGAAAACCAACAGTGTGGAGGCCGTGCTTGGCAATGATAACTTCCCCTATTTAAAGAGCGTAGTTTGTGCAAAGGATTATTTATCGGAGGATTATCTAAGAGGAGATAAGGTAAGTGGACTAGGGCATGGCTTTGGTATGAGTCAATTTGGAGCTAATGAAATGGCTAAAACAGGTGCTACATACGACGAAATTGTCTGCTATTTTTTTACAGATATTACAATTGATAAATTTGAATAATTACCCCAAAAGAGGCAAGACTATCCATAAAGAAATGTTGATAACAAAGTGTGGTCTTGCACACGGATGGGAGTATATATGAGGAAAAAAACCAGATATAATAATGGAAGAAATGTAAAGAGAGAGCGTGCGATTATGATAGCATCATCCGTATTTGTTCTCGCAGCGCTCACTATGACAGGAGTATATGTAAAACAGAATAATAAGAATAAAAGCGATGGATATAGCATTGACTTTAGTGTATTAGATAAAAGCTCAAATAAAGAAAATATGCTAATAGATGAAAATCAGATAGCTAAGCTGGATGATGATTTAGATTATTTTCCCGAATTAGAGGAAGCTGGCTCTGGCGAAATTCAAATTCCTGGACTTACCGATGGCACTCAGACAGTAGAAAAGAAAAATACGGAGAGTACGGATAAGGTAGATACAAAGGCAACGGAGGAAAAGAAAGACCAGGCACAAATAAGCGACCAGTTGGCAGATGAATTAGCTATGAATGCAGATGCTGGCGAGCAGGCAATAGCTGAGGAAGAAGAGTGGCATCCAGAGCTTAACTTTTCAGCAGGTGATCAGTTAATATGGCCAGTAAATGGAAATGTACTAATTAACTATAGCATGGATAAATCGGTTTATTTTTTAACCTTACAGCAATATAAACGTAACCCTTCAATTGTAATTTCCGCAGCAGAGGGTGATGTAATTACTTCATCGGCAGCAGGCATTGTTAAAAGTGTTTCTTATGATGAAGAACTTGGGAATGTAGTAAAGATGGAAATTGGTGGAGGCTATAGCATTACTTACGGACAGCTAAAGGATATACAGGTATCAGAGGGAAACTATGTAGAGGCAAATGCAATTATTGGCTACGTAGCAGCACCAACAAAGTATTATAGTGTCGAAGGAACGAATGTATACTTCGCAGTGACAAAAGATGGTACCCCAGTTAATCCAATGGAAAAGCTACCATAAGGCAAAGAGTATGAAAAAAATGCGGTGTTGGATTCCCAGTAGGCAAAAGCTGTGGAATCCATAAAACTCGCGACAATTGCTTTACCGAAAAAAGGAATTGGGATATAATTGGAATATATGCGTCATGGAGGAAAAAGGATTGACAAAATACACACCAAGTAAAGGAGTCATTGCGATATGTATGGTTGCTCTTTTGCTAAGCGGATGTTCCTTTCAGGTTGGTGAAGCAAAGGGTAGGCCAAATACATCTCAAAGAGAAAATGAGGATAGTCTGGAGTTAGAGCCAGACTTATCTTATGAGGTGCCCAGTGTAAAGGCGGGGGTTCTGGTATCCCAAATCGGCTACAACTTAGTAGGAACGAAAAAAGTGATTTTTAGTGGCAGTCAGTTGCCTGAAAAATTTGATGTAATAAATGTGAAAACACAAAAAACAGTCTATACGGCTAATATAAGTGAAAAATGGTTTGATGAGCAGAAGCAAACATATATTGGCTATGGCGAATTTAGTGGTTTTCAAACAGAAGGTGAATATTATATACAGTGCCAGTATATAGGCCGTTCCTATGCTTTTTACATAAAAAATGATTTTTACCAAATAATCATGGAAGAGGCACTTGAAAACTTACAAAGAGTAAGGCAGTTAGAGGATACAGAAAGCATAGAAAAATCAGAAGCAATTAATCCGATTGAATACTGTTATTCGATTAGTAGTCTTTTGCTAAGCTTTGAGATATACCCGCAGGCCCATGAAGATGGAAGTGCTCTTCTAAAAAATGAAATACCAGATGTATTAGATGAGGTTTTACTAGAGGTTGAGAAGTTAGCAAACTTTCAGGATAGTGTAACAGGAAGTGTAGGAGAAGCAACAGCATGGTTTTGCGCTGCGATGGCAAAATTCAGTTATACCTATCAAAAGTATGATAGTGTGGTTGCAACCAAATATCTTCAGCTTGCAGATAGGGCATGGAAGTATATAGAAAAAAACAAAGAAAACTTTAAAGATTCACAAAGACTTTTTGCAGCTACAGAGCTTTATCGAGCAACAGGAAAATATACCTACCATAGCCTTGTGAAAGAATTAGGAAATGTTATTCAGGCAGATATGAAGGATGATGCCTATGTTTTTGCAGCAACCACCTATGCGGCAACCAAAAGAAATGTGGATGTGAAATTGTGTGGCGCTATGCTACAAGCAATTATGGATGAGGCAAAATCTATTTCGGAATCCTCCAAAGCCAATAAATTTTTTGCCTGTGCAAACTTAGAGGAAGAAGGAATGAACGCATATTTGAGAGAAATGACAATAATGTCGATTTCCAACTATGTAATTACCAATCAGGAGTATGCAACAGTGATTGAAAATCACCAGGATTATTTGCTTGGGAAAAATGAAAAAGGTATCTGCTATATTGGTCTAGAAGGAAATGAAAAAATGGAAGAGATAGACATATTTAGTAGTCTAGCCAGTACATCTCAGTATATATTAATGATTAGCGAAATAATTAGCCAGGAGGAAAAATAAAATGAAGATTGTAGTGTTAGCAGGGGGCATAAGTACGGAAAGAGATGTGTCCTTATCTACAGGAAGAATGATATATCAGGCACTAAAGAAAAACGGACATCAAGCGGTTTTACTGGATTCTTTTTTAGGATACGAAGGCGAAGACGTTTTGAATGCATTTGAAATAGAGAAAAACTGGGCAGAGCAGATTGAAGGAGTAAAAGAAATTAATCCTGATATGGAACAAATAAAGGCGATGCGTCCCGATTGGAAAACAAACTTTTTTGGACCTAATGTGATAAGCCTTTGCCAAGAAGCGGAAGTGGTTTTTATGGCCCTTCATGGTGGTGATGGAGAGAATGGAAAGATTCAGGCTTATTTTGATTTGATGGGAATTACCTATACTGGCACCGACTATGTAAGTTCAGCTTTAGCCATGGATAAGAGCATTTCTAAAGAACTATTTTTACAAAATGGGGTAGCTACACCAATTGGAAAAAGACTTAAGAAGGATGAGATAGATACAATTACAGTGCCATTTCCTTGTATTGTTAAGGCTTGTTGCGGTGGTTCTAGCGTAGGTGTTTCTATAGCTATGACAGAAAATGAATACGAAAATGCAAAGCAAGAGGCGTTTAAGTATGATGATGAAGTAGTAGTGGAACAATACATAAAAGGCAGAGAATTTTCAGTAGGAGTTCTAGACGGAAAAGCACTTCCAGTAATTGAAATAGCACCGAAGGTGGGA
This sequence comes from Lachnospiraceae bacterium, assembly GCA_031554725.1. GTDB lineage: Bacteria > Bacillota > Clostridia > Lachnospirales > Lachnospiraceae > JAVBUZ01. The sequence goes on from JAVBUZ010000045.1 coordinate 20,500, forward strand.
TTTTATGATTATAAAAATAAATACCAAGCAGGAAGTACGGTAGAGACCTGTCCTGCTGATTTAAATCAAGAAAAGACCGTGGAAATGCAACAGGCAGCTGAAAAAGTATTTCAGGTACTTCGCTTAAAAAATTATGCAAGAATGGATTTTTTGATGGAAGAAGGAACTGAGGCAATTTATTGCTTAGAAGCCAATACGCTTCCAGGTATGACCCCTACTTCACTTTTGCCACAGGAGGCAGCAGCAGTAGGAATGAGCTTTGAAGATCTTTGCGAAAAAATTATTGAAATATCTCGAGGGGTTTAATGTATGATGCAAAATATGAACCTAGAAAATATTGCGAAAGCATGTAAAGGAACTCTCTTTTGTGATGAAAACAAAAGAGAGTCCTTAATTTCCAGCGCAGTCCTAGACTCAAGATTAGTAGAAGAGAATGGACTTTTTTTTGCTACCGTTGGAGAAAAGGTAGATGGGCATAAGTTTATTTCACAAGTGTTTGAAAAGGGTGCACTTTGTGTGGTAACGGAGAAAACGCCAGAAGTGGTTTTGGAAGAGCATGACTGTAAAATAAATACCTGGGGAGCTTATATTCTTGTGGAAGATAGCTTTCAGGCGCTAAAAGATATTGCGGAGTTTTATCGAAGTCAGCTTACAATTCCAATTGTAGGAATTACAGGAAGTGTAGGGAAAACCAGTACAAAAGAGTTTGTCGCTGGGGTGCTTTCGGAAAAGTTCAAGGTGCTAAAAACAGAAGGTAATTTTAATAATGAAGTAGGACTGCCGCTTACTTTGCTTAAGATAAGAAAAGAGCACCAAGTGGCAGTTGTGGAAATGGGAATTAGCGATTTTGGCGAGATGCATCGACTTAGCCAAATGGCTCGCCCAAACATTTGCGTCTTGACTAACATTGGTCAGTGCCATCTAGAAAATCTAAAGAGTAGACAGGGTATTTTTCAGGCAAAAACAGAAATATTTGATTTTATGGACGAAAATGGTTATGTATGTGTAAATGGCGATGATGATATGTTAGCTGGCTTACAAGAAGTAAAGAACAAACCAGTTGTGAAGTTCGGATTTTCAAAAGAGAATGATATTTATGCAGATGATATAAAAAATATGGGTCTTTTTGGTAGTGAGGCAGTGGTACATGAAAAGGGCAGCTCCTATCAGATTTTAGTACCCCTTCCGGGACAGCATATGATAGCCAATGCAATGGCGGCAGCAGCAGTTGCTGGTATTTTAGGCCTATCAAGGGAAGAAATTCAGCAAGGAATTTCTCATGTTCAGCCAGTTGGCGGAAGAAGCAATATTATAAAAAGAGATGACTTAACTCTTATTGATGATTGCTACAATGCCAATCCTGTTTCTATGGGTTCAGCGATTGACTTACTAAAAACTGCTATTGGAAGAAAGGTAGCAATTTTAGGGGATATGTTTGAGCTTGGAACGGATTCTGACAAGATGCATGCACAGGTTGGTAGATATGCAGTGGAAAACGGTGTGGATGTACTTTTATGTGTGGGTGAAAACTCTAGAAATATGTATGAAGCAGCAAAGGAGCATAGCAAAAAAGAACAGGATGTATTTTATTTTGCAACGCGAGATGAGATGCTGAGCGGACTTGATGAAATAAAAAAGCCGAAGGACACGATTTTAGTAAAGGCGTCCCACGGCATGCAGTTTGAAAAGGTAATTGAAGACTTACAAAAATAATTTTGGTTAAGAGGTATAGTGCTCAGCTTTATTTTTAAAATAAGTGCTTTCAATGATGTCCTGTACCTTTTTTCCTACAAATTTCTTTTCTTCCTTTGGAAGTTCATTTATATAGATTGGTGTGCCATATTCAATAACCACCTTGGTTTTTTTAATCTTAGGAAAATGATCTTCAAAAACTCCTGAGGAATTATTGATAGTCATAGGGATAATAGGAATATTTGCTTTTTCTGCAATCTTAAAGCTTCCCTCGTGAAAAGGAAGAAAGGTATCAGCTATACGATTTCTGGTTCCCTCTGGGAAGATACAGATAGAAATGCCAGATTTTGCTTTTTCTACACCCTCTAAGATGGTTTTAAGGCCTTCCTTTATATTTTCTCTGTCTAAGAAAAGACAATGGAGATTTCGCATCCAAGTAGATAAAAGAGGAACCTTTTCCATTTCTTTCTTTGCAATATAGCCAGTTGGACGTGGAACGCGAACATAGGTTAGCACAATATCAAAAAAGCTTCGGTGATTCCCTACATAAAGTACAGCACTGTCTTTAGGGATATTTTCTTCACCAATAGCGATAACCTTGGTACCAGCTAAAAAGATAACTACGCGAAAGGCCCAGTTAACAATGGCTAAACTGCTACGACTTTTAACATCCAAACTAAACTTTCCAATCATCCATTCAATAATCATAAGTGGAATAGATACAATCAAAAATAAAACAACAAATGAAGCGACTAATATAAAACGAAACATAATTCTAATCTCCTAAATGTATATTCAAAATATTAAAGGTATTATAGCATATATGGCAATGTTTCGGTAAAAATATTTAGATATCATACAAACGCTCCAAAAAGAGAAAGGTAGGGTATTCAGATGAGGTATGAAGGCGATAAAGTAAAGGATCTTCAGATTGCTTATATAGGAGGAGGCTCAAGAGGCTGGGCATGGACATTTATGACAGACTTGGCGAGAGAATCAAAACTTTCTGGAGAGATACGACTATATGACATTGACAAGGAAGCTGCGCGTAATAACCAGCTAATTGGAAATCGTTTAGCGGAGGATAGCGAGACGGTTGGTAAATGGCGTTATGAGGTGATGGAGACACTAAAAGAAGCGCTTTTAGGCGTAGATTTTGTGGTTATATCTATAATGCCAAAGACCTTTGATGAAATGGAAGTGGATGTGCACATGCCAGAAAGACTAGGAATATATCAGTCGGTGGGTGATACAGCAGGTCCGGGTGGAATTATGCGTGCCATGAGAACCATACCTATGATGGTAGAATTTGCAGAAGCTATCAAGAACTTTTGTCCCAATGCTTGGGTAATTAACTATACTAATCCCATGTCTTTGTGTATCAAAACGCTTTATCATATTTTCCCTAAAATCAAAGCTTTTGGTTGCTGCCATGAGGTTTTTGGTACCCAGCAGATGCTAGCCTCCATCGTTCAAAAGGAGATGGGTTTAGGAAAGATTGAACGACAAGATATCCATGTAAATGTACTTGGAATAAATCATTTCACTTGGTTTGATGCGGCATCTTATAAGGGGATTGACTTGTTTCCAATATATCGTAGCTTTGTGGAAAAGAATTTTGCAGAAGGATTCTTTGAGGGGGATGAAAATTGGGCCAACTCTACATTTTCATGTTCTCATAGGGTGAAAATGGATCTGTTCCAGCGCTATGGTCTAATTGCTGCTGCAGGTGATAGACATCTAGCGGAGTTTATGCCAGGCCAGCTATATCTTAATAACCCAGAAACTGTTAAGGCTTGGAAGTTTTCTTTAACCACTGTAAAATGGCGTAAGGAGGACTTGCAAAATCGTTTGGATAGAGCAAGCAGGCTTGCAAGTGGTGAGGAAAAGCTCGAATTAAAGGCTACAGGTGAAGAAGGTATTATGCTGATAAAGGCACTATGTGGACTAGGGAGATGTATTAGTAACGTGAATATTCCAAACAGCAAAAAACAGATTGGAAACCTTCCCGAAGGTGCAGTGGTGGAAACAAATGCTTTGTTTGAGCGAGATGCTATTAGGCCGATTATGGCAGGGGATATGCCAGAAAACATAAAAAAACTTACATTGCCCCACATAGAAAATCATGAGCGTACCTTAAAGGCTGCGCTTACCATGGATAGGGAATTGGTTTTCGCAGCCTTTTTGCATGATCCATTAATTCAAGGCAGAGCCACTGAAAGACAAGTAAAAGAGCTGGTGCAGGATATGTTGGCAGCAACTCTGTGAGACTATTCAAATACTACAGTTTTATCAAGATATTCTGTTTTAATGACAATATAAGGGTAGGAGGTGGCTGTACTGGCTTTTTCCTCAGGTCCAGGACCTAATAAACTAGTATTTACGTAGATAGCATTTTCTGTTAGATACAGGTCATTGACAGCAATGCTATAGCCACCAGTCGTTTGCCCGCCATAACCAATGCATATGTATAGAAAATCCGCATCGTTATAGGTGACTTTAAAAGGCTGTTCCTTTCGTTCGTCTACAATCGTTTTTAACTCTTCGGAAAGCCTGTCATCGCTAACAACAGTAAAGTCCAAGTTTCTAAGCTTGGTAGTGGCGTCGGTACCAATGCTACAGCCGCCTAAGTAAGTGGAAAAAAGTAGTAGTGCTAATAGAAAAGATATTTTGGCTTTTTTCTTTTTTTGTTTCATATATTTTGCAACCTTGATTTTGTACTATATTTATGTAAAAATAGGTAAGAGTATGCAAAAAATTATTTTTAACTCTAGTGCTTTTATGGCACAGAAATGAGGAAGAGATGTTATTAATTGAAAATGGTTATATCCTCGATCCAAAGACAAGGGAAGAGGGCTACGCAGATATTTTAATTGAAGACGGAAAAATAAAACAGATAGGCCAGAATTTATTTGCCAGCTTACTTGAAAAGGGTGTGAAATTTGAAAAAATGGATGCCACAGGGCTTACCATCGCACCAGGACTTGTGGATGTTCATTCTCATTTTAGAGATCCGGGATTTACATATAAAGAGGATATTTTATCGGGAGCTAGTGCAGCAGCTAGGGGCGGCTTTACTTCAGTAGTGCTTATGGCAAACACAAAGCCTGCTGTAGATAACAAGGAAACCTTAGCCTATGTATTAGAAAAAGGGAAAGAAGCAGGGATTCGTGTGGAGACATGTGCAACCGTAACTGTTGGCATGCAGGGACAAGTGCTTGTAGATATGGATGAGCTTTATGCATGTGGCGCGGTGGGCTTTACGGATGATGGCGTACCTATTTTGGAAGAAGCTCTCGTTCGTAGTGCAATGGAAGCAGCAAAAAAACTAGATGTGCCAATTAGCTTTCATGAAGAGAATCCTAAATATATACAAAACAACGGTGTAAATGCTGGCTTGGCATCCAGTCATTTTGGGATAGGAGGCTCTGGACGAGAAGCGGAAATTGATTTGGTAAAGAGAGATTTAGAAATTGCGCTTCAAACAGGGGCGTGCATCAATATCCAGCATATTAGCTCAAAAGAAGCAGTAGAGCTTGTAAGAGAAGCAAAAAAGAGAGGCAGCAATATTCATGCAGAGGCAACTCCTCATCATTTTACACTAACAGAGGATGCTTGCATAAAATATGGAACTCTTGCGAAAATGAATCCTCCTCTACGTGAGGAAGCAGATAGAAAAGCAATTGTGGAAGGGCTGAAGGATGGAACCATTGACTTGATTGCCACTGATCATGCTCCACATAGTAAGGAGGAAAAAGAAAAGGATATTACTGAAGCACCAAGCGGAATTATTGGTCTTGAAACTGCCTTGAGTTTAGGTATAACCCAGCTAGTGGAGACAGGAGAGCTTTCACTTATGTCATTGCTTGAAAAATACACGATTAATCCAGCGAATATGTATCATTTAGATGCAGGGTATTTGGCGATGAACGGACCAGCAGATTTAGTTATTTTTGATGAAAAGCAGTTATGGACAGTAGAAGATTTTGCTTCCAAATCAAGTAATAGTCCTTTTGTTTCTTGGCAGCTGTGTGGAAAGATAAAATACACCATCTGTAATGGGAAAATAGTATATGACGGTCATTTATAAATAGGAAGAGAAGAAAGGAATTAGGTTATGCAGAAGAAAAAAGTAACTGCAAAGGTGGTATCTCAGGTAGAAATAGCAAAAGAGATATTTGATATGTGGATAGAAACGGATTTAGCAAAAGGAGCAAAGCCAGGGCAATTTATTTGTGTATATACAAAAAATGCCAGCACCCTTTTACCAAGACCGATAAGTATTTGTGAAATAGATAGCGAAAAGAATCGACTTCGTATTGTATACCGTATTGCAGGTCAAGGGACATCCGAGTTTGCTACTTATAAAGAAGGCGATACAGTAGATATTTTAGGTACCTTAGGAAATGGCTTCCCTACAGAGCTTGCAAAGGGTAAAAAGGTCTTTTTGATGGGTGGAGGAATAGGAATTCCACCAATGCTTGAAACTGCTAAAGAAATGGAAGCAGATAAACAAATCGTAGTAGGCTATCGTGATGCGGATACCTTCTTAAAAGAAGAATTAGAAAAAGTAGGTCAGGTTTATGTGGCAACAGAAGATGGTAGCATAGGTACCAAGGGAAATGTAATGAATGCCATTTCTGAAAATGCTCTTGAAGCGGATATGATTTTTGCCTGTGGTCCAATGCCAATGCTAAGAGCAATAAAGAAGTATGCAGAAGAAGCAGGAATACCAGCCTATATATCATTGGAAGAGCATATGGCGTGTGGCGTAGGAGCTTGCCTTGGCTGTGTGGTAAAAACCAAAGAGGTGGACCATCATTCACATGTAAAGAATGCAAGAATTTGTACAGATGGCCCAGTGTTTGAGGCAAAGGAGGTAGATATCTAATGAATACAAAAGTAACAATAGCTGGTGTAGAATTAAAAAATCCTGTTATGACAGCCTCTGGAACCTTTGGCTCGGGTATGGAATATGGTGAATTTGTTGATTTAAATAGGCTAGGTGCGGTGGTGACTAAGGGAGTAGCTGATGTTCCTTGGGAAGGAAATCCAACACCTCGAGTAGCTGAGGTTTATGGCGGAATGCTAAATGCTATTGGCTTACAAAATCCTGGTATTGATGTTTTTATCGAAAGAGATTTAGAGTTTTTAAAGGCATATGACACAAAAGTAATTGTGAATGTATGTGGAAAAACAGTCGAAGAGTACGTAGCAGTTGTGGAAAGATTGGCAGATACCAATATTGCCATGATGGAAATCAATGTTTCTTGTCCTAACGTTAAAGAAGGCGCTATTGCCTTTGGACAAAATGCAGATGCTCTTTATAATATTACAGCAGAGTTAAAGAAGCATGCAAAACAGCCAATTATTATGAAGCTAAGTCCGAATGTTACAGATATTACCGAGATGGCAAAGGCAGCAGAGGCAGCAGGAGCAGATGCCCTATCTTTAATCAATACGATAACGGGGATGAAGATTGACATTCATAAGAGAAAATTTGCCATAGCAAATAAAACTGGTGGTATGTCAGGCCCAGCGATAAAGCCAGTAGCCGTTCGGATGGTATATCAAACAGCTCATGCAGTGAAGATTCCGATTATTGGTATGGGAGGTATTGCTAATGCGGAGGATGCTATAGAATTTTTGATGGCGGGCGCCAGTGCAATTAGTGTGGGTGCAATGAACTTTGTAAACCCTTATGTGACAGCGGAAATTGTAGAAGGTATAGAAAGCTATATGAAGCAATATGGTATAAAGGATATTAAGGAATTGATAGGCGTGGTGGAATAATCCATCACGCTTTTTCATACATTACTATAAGTATATGTATGGAGGTAAAATGTGTGGAACTAATAAAAAAGAATATACATATGGATCGAGTAAAATGCAGGGCTAATAGTCAGGTTGCGCTAGAAGAGGATATGAATATTCCGGATAGTAAACCCGATGTTAATACTGTGATTTATGATAATGGTCAAATACGCATAGAAGAAATAAAACCTACGGATGATCATGTAAGCATAAGAGGAGTGCTGGTTTTTCAAATTTTATATGAATCTAAAGAGGATGGTCAGCAGATGATTCACTTAGATGGGAAAATACCATTTGAAGAACAGCTTTATATGGAGGGTGCTACAAATACGGACAATATAAAGGTAAATTGTCGTGTGGAGGACTTAGCAACGGAAATCATTAACTCTAGAAAATTAAGTGTGCAGGCACTTATTGATATCAGGGCTGAGGTTGAAGAGATTTATGATGAAGAGGCTCCGGTGGATCTTTATCAGGATGAGTCAAATAATACAGAGAATGGCTGCTGTACACAGCTAGAATATCGGAAGAAAAACATTGAAGTAGCACAAATTGCGATACAAAAAAATGATATTTTTAGGGTGAGAGAGGAAATTGCCTTACCACAAAATTATCCCAATGTATTTAGTATAGTTTGGGAAAATACTACCTTGGAAGATGTTGAGTTTAAGCCCTTAGAAGAAAAGCTTTCTGTACAGGGGGAAATTCATATTTTTATTTTGTACGAGGCAGAGGGCGAAGAACAGGCAATAAGAGCGTTTGAAACATCAATTCCTTTTGGCGGAACCATAGAGTGCCATGGCTGTAGAGAAGATTTGATTACTGACATGTCCTATGAAATAGGTCATAAGGAACTAGAAGTAAGACCAGATTTTGATGGTGAAGAAAGAATGCTAGGTCTGGAATTGGTACTTGATATTGGCATGAAGATGTATGAGGAAGATAGAATAGATGTATTAACAGATATCTATGGCGTGAGTAAGGAAGTAAATACAATCACCAAAAATACGAATCTTAAGAAGCTTCGAATGAAAATTGGTGGAAAGAGTAAAATTAGCGATCGTATTAAGATTAAGAATGGTAGCGATAGGATTTTACAGCTTTTACATAATGAGGGGCGAGTACAGGTGGATAACGTAGAAATTACCGACGATGGCTTGCAGCTTCAAGGTAGTGCTGAAATTCAAGTCCTTTATGTAACAGGAAATGATAGCAAACCATACAACAGCGTAAAAGGTACCATTCCATTTACTTATAGTATGGATGTTCCCAATATTGCGATAACTGATAGCTATAGATATAAAGCAGAGCTAGAGCAGTTACAGGTGGTAATGCTTGATAGTGAAGAGCTGGATGTAAAAGCGGTACTAAGATTTGCTGCTACAGTATTTGAAAACATACCAGTTAGTCTGATTACCGACGTTGAAGTAAGTGAGCTAGAAATGTCAAAGGTAAACGACCTACCAAGTATGGTAGCTTATGTGGTAAAACCAGAAGACAATTTGTGGAATATTGGTAAAAAATACTATTTGCCAGTAAATAAGATAAAGGAAGTAAATGGACTAACAAGTGATGAATTAAAAGTAGGCGAGAAGCTTCTACTAGTAAAAGGAATGTAAGGATTTGAAAATCCCCCCATTGCAAAAATGCAATGAGGGGATTTTTTTATAAAATTTTATTAGGTATCGGATTTAGAAGCAGCAGCAAGCTTGTCAAATTTTTCCATAACAGCAGCATAGGTTTTTTGAGAAATTTCTGGGAGCTTACCACCCCAAGTTTTTTCTGCAAGCTTAAAGCCTTTTTCAAAAGCCTTACGCATAGATTCAATTTTGCTTGGATCTCCGCCTGTTAAAGCAGTTGCAAAATCAATGATACGATCTGAGGTTTGATTAACGCCCCAGTATCCATCTTCGGCAATATCTGCCTGTGCCTGTGCTTTTGTAGCAGCATCTACGGTATAATTTCCGCCAGCTAAGAACTTCCATATGTCATTCGCTTTACCATAGGTCTGTCCCTGTTTTGTCATAAGCTTTTCTACTAAGCTCTGTAGCTGTGCTGTACGAGATTCGGCATCAGCTTTTAATTTGTTGATTAATTCTGTGTTAGGAGTATATTTTTTTGTCTCTTTTGATGATTCGTAGATAACTCCGCTTTCACTAGTATTTTCGGTACTAGTTGTTTTTTCTTCTGCTTTTTGATTCTTTTCTGTGTTTTTGGTTTTTGAATATGCGTTATAGGCATCGTAACCAGAAGCACCTTTAACTCCATTAACGCTCATGGGTCCCTCCATTCTGCATGATAATCATGCGCAACATCCGTGTGTAGTTCATTAAGTATTATATATATCGGTAAGATATAAAAAAACTTTAGGGTAATTGACTAATTGTATAAAATCAAGTACAATCTGTGTATACAAAGTACAGTGACATACAATTACTAGTTATGTATAGTTTAGGAATAAAAATCCAAGGCGGGAGCAGGAAATACAAATGGATACATTTATAGTAAAGGCATATGCGAAAATAAATTTAGGATTAGATGTCCTTAGAAGGCTTGAAAATGGATACCATGAAGTGAAGATGGTTATGCAGACAGTAGATATCTATGATTTGCTAACCTTTAAGCTGATAGAAAAAGGCATTACAGTAACTACCGATAGCGGGGAGCTACCAACCGATGATCATAATCTAGTCTATAAGGCAGCTAAGCTTATGATGGAGACGTTTAACATTACAGGAGGGGTTTCCATTCATTTACAAAAGAATATTCCGATTGCAGCAGGTATGGCTGGAGGAAGTAGCGACGCCGCCGCCACCCTTCGCGGATTAAACCAAATGTTTGAACTAGGAGCTAGTAATGAGGAATTAAGAAAAATAGCAATTAAAATAGGGGCTGATGTACCTTACTGTATTGCAGGCGGAACTGCTCTTTCAGAAGGCATCGGTGAAATATTAACTACACTGAAGAGTACACCAGCTTGCCACGTGCTAGTAGCAAAGCCAAGTATCAATGTTTCTACAAAGTTTGTTTATGAAAACTTACAAGTAAATGATTTGCCTTATCATCCAGACATAGATGAAATGGTAAAAGCCCTAGAAGCAGGTAGTTTGGACGGGGTGATTGAAAATATGGGAAATGTTTTGGAAACCGTAACCATAAAAGAATATCCTGTTATTCAAGAAATTAAAGATTTTATGAACGCACATGGTGCTAGCAGTGCTTTAATGAGTGGAAGTGGTCCTACCGTTTTTGGTATATTTAAAGAAAGGACTACTTTAGAAGATGCTTATAGGGCACTAACGGAAGCTGATTTGGCAAAACAAGTATTTATGACAAAGCTCGTAAACCCTGCAGAGAAGGAGGAATAGATGCAAGACAATTTGTTAGCAAATATGGATGAATTTTTACCCCTTAGAGATGTGGTATTTAATACCTTGCGACAGGCGATTTTAACGGGAGAATTAAAGCCTGGTGAAAGATTAATGGAAATTCATTTAGCCAACCGTTTAGGTGTTAGTAGAACCCCAATTAGAGAGGCGATTAGGAAACTGGAATTAGAAGGTCTTGTTACGATGATTCCAAGAAGAGGGGCGGAAGTAGCTCAGATTACGGAAAAAAGTCTCCAAGATGTTTTAGAAGTAAGACGTGCAATGGATGCTTTATGTGTGGAGCTAGCATGTGATCGCATTGGAGAAAAAGAGTTAGAGGATTTGAAGAAGGCTTGTGATGAATTTGAGCGAGTTGCAGAAACAAAGGATACAAAGAAGATTGCTCAGGCAGACGTGGCACTACATAATATTATTGTGGGGGCAACTGGAAATGCCAGACTGATTCAACTGGTAAATAATTTGGCAGAGCAGATGTATCGCTATCGTTTTGAATATATTAAAGATGAAAGCAAGCACCAAAGATTAAAGGAAGAACACCGTATTATCTATGAAAGCATTCTAAACAAGGATAAGGAAACGGCATCAAAAACAGCAAAGCTTCATATTGATAATCAGGAAACCTCTATCATGGAACAAATACGTTTAGAGAGACAAAAAAGATAGATTGAATAAGATTCCATTTTCTGGAAATAACTTATATTACAAAAAGCAAATATAAGGAGTTACTAGAAATATGAAATTAGCAGTAAAAAAAGGGATTTGGATTTTAATGGCACTTGGCTGGTGGGGGGTGTTATATCCCGAGCTAAGCCTCTTAGAGGATGGAACATATCGAATTATCTATGTGGATGAAAAGGGTGAGAACTTAGAAGAGAAGCTTTCAGCTACCGAATTATATTATAAGCTTTTAAAGGCAGAGCCTGACAAGATAAAGGTGAAAAGCAAGGTTCTTGAAACTGTTTTAAACTTTTGGGATAAGAGTAATGATAAAGTAAATTAGGAGAGCAGGCAAGGTATGACAAAAGAAGTGTTAGTAGCTATAAAAGGCTTACAATTTGGAACAAATGATGAGGAGTCGAATATCGAAACCATAAATACGGCAGAGTATTATGAAAAGAATAATAGTCGCTATATTATTTTTGATGAAATTACAGAAGGCGAAGAAGGAAGTACAAAAAACATTATTAAGTTTAAAGAGAATTCTGTGGAGCTAACCAAAAAGGGACTTGTTAATGTACATATGATTTTTGAAGAGAATAAGAAAAACATGACTAATTACGCTACTCCATTTGGGGATATCCTAGTTGGAATTGATGCAAGAAAGATTTCTATGGCGGAAGAGGAAAGCCATATAAGCATTAATGTAGACTATGCTTTAGAAATAAATTATGAGCATACGGCAGATTGTAAGATTAGTATGGATATTAAACCGAAAAGACAAGGTGTTGTGATGTTTAGCTAATAAAAAAAGAGGATTGGAATTTTTTCCAATCCTCTTATTAGTTTGATTATTTTACTGGCTTTGCTCCAGCCTTTTCCTGAGCAGCTTCTACAGCACGTTTAAAGAAACCTTTCTTTTTTTGTGGTGCAGCGACAGCTTTTCCATGTAGGCCTTTTACATCAAGAATGTAAATTCCGCTGACAACAGCTTTTACTTCCTTGCGAATAGGAACGCTCTCAAAGATTTTTTCATCACAAACGAGTGACATGACCTGTGGTCCAACCTTTGCTTTTACGATCGGAAGCTTTGAACGGCGCATCATCTTAGGGGTCTGATCAATAACCATTTGAGGGAGACCAGATTCCTTCATGCGTAGACGTTTTTTATCAATAATCAGCATGGAAATCGTTTGCTTATTAGCTTCGAGCATTTCTTGCTGCTCAGCTTGTTTTTTTTGTGCTTTTTTTCCGAAGAAATATAGTGCAACCAAAAGGGCAACGAGTACCAAGAATATTACGGTTAATACAATTGACAAAGTAGACATAGGTAACCTCCAAAATTTTCTTGCATGGATTATTGTAACATTCTTTTTTCAAATAGACAATACAATACTATTTAATTTAAGGAGAAATGTGTTATACTTATCTCATTAAAATATAGGTAAAACCGATTTGGGAACTAAAAGGATATGGATAGAAAGTGGAGGATACATGAGCGAGCTACTACAATATGCAAAACAAGTTGCTGATTATGTTTTTGGGCATTTAATAATATGGAATATTTTATTTGCAATCGTCATTGTTTTCTTTCAGCGAAGAGAGCCCAAAACGGTTTGGACATGGCTGCTTTTACTGTATTTTATTCCAATCTTAGGCTTTGTATTTTATCTTTTAATTGGAACAGATATGCGTAAACGAAAGATGTTTAAGGTAAAAGAGATTGAAGATAGACTCAATGAGGCGATTAGACAGCAGGAGCATCAACTTAAAAATAAAGAGCTTGAAAAGATAACCCCAGACATTAATGGTTTTGAAGATTTGGTAATGTATAACCTAGATACGATGGGCTCGGTGCTAGTTGATAACAATGATATAGACATTTATACAGATGGTAATGATAAATTTGAAAAGCTAATAGAAGACATAAAAAATGCGAAAGAATTTATTCACATCCAGTATTACATTATTAAAAATGATGTTCTTTTTTGTAGAATAAAAGAGGCACTTTTAGAAAAGGTGGCAGAGGGCGTAGAGGTACGTATCCTTTATGATGCTATGGGTTGCCGTTCGGTAAGGAAAAAGTATTGGAGAGATTTAAACAAGCAGGGCATCAAAACAGCAGAATTTTTTCCTGCCATACTAAGGCGATTGCATTTGCGTATAAACTATAGGAATCATAGAAAAATTGTCGTAATCGACAATAAGATTGGCTATGTGGGTGGTTTTAATATAGGAAAAGAATATGTAGATTTAGATTCCTATTTTGGACATTGGCGAGACACACATCTACGCATTGTTGGCGAAAGCGTAATGGGCCTTGAGCTTCGTTTTTTGCTTGACTGGAACTATACAGCCAAAGAAAATCTTTTTAGTAATCCTAAATATATGGATGGGTTTGCCACGGGAACAAGAGATGGCTGTGACGTCCAGATTATCTATAGCGGGCCAGATACACCGGAGCAACAGATAAGAGATAACTATATTAGACTAATCAATAAAGCAGAAAAAAGCATATACATTCAGACCCCTTATTTTATTCCAGATGAGGCGATGCTTTCTGCAATTAAGTTTGCTCTGCACTCAGGGGTAGAGGTTAATTTAATGATTCCATGTAAGCCAGATCACCCTTTTGTATATTGGGCAACCTATTCTTATGCAGGGGAAATGATTATGCAGGGCGCAAAGTGTTATACTTATAATGATGGCTTTTTACATTCGAAGGGTATTGTTATTGATGAAAAAGTATTTTGCTATGGAACTGCGAATATGGATATTAGAAGCTTTGCATTAAACTTTGAAGTAAATGCAGTTGTCTTTGATGAGAAGAAAGCAAAGGAAATGACGGACATTTTTAAAGAAGATATAAAAAAATCCACTCTCATTACGAAGGATAAGTACGCAGGTCGCTCTCTATACATTCGTTTAAAGGAACAAGTGAGCCGACTTTTGTCCCCACTATTGTAGAAAGTTTGATTTTATGATATAAAATATATGTTGCTTTTTTTGCGAAGGGGCATAGAAGCATTCTTATGAGGACATAAGAAAACAGAATGGAGAAAAAGAATGAAGAAAAAATTAGCGGTCATTTTGACCACTGCGTTAGCAATTACTATGCTTGGCGCTTGCACAAAGAAGGAAGAAAAGGCGACAGAGAGCCAAACAACGGAACAAACAGCAACAGGACATGTGGCAGTAGATCCAGTTGAAGTAAAGGACATCATAGTAGAAGATTATGTTACTTTAGGAGAATATAAAGGCTTAACATTTACAGTTAATGCAAAGGAAGAATATACACAGGATGATATTGGTAGCATAGCACTTTCCGTTTACAGCAACTATGTGACAGATGAGCTGGGTGGTATTACAGATAAAGCGGTAGAAATGGGCGATGAAATCAATCTTGATTATGCAGGATACCTTGATGGAGTGGCTTTTGACGGCGGTACAGCAGCAGGCCAGTATCTAGAAATCGGTTCTGGTGGCTTTATTCCAGGTTTTGAAGACGGACTAGTTGGTGTTATGCCAGGGGAAACAGTTGATTTAAATATTTCATTCCCAGAAGTATATGATCCCAATCCGGATCTTGCAGGAAAACCAGTAGTTTTCACTGTAACAGTTAATTACATCTACCCTTCTTCAGCAGAGCAGATGGTGGATGAAGTTGTTGAAAGCATGGGAGATGAAGAGTTCAAGACAGTTCAGGAGCTTTTAGCTTATGCAGAAAAGTACCTTGCATATATGGCAGAAAGCAATTATATTTCTTATAAGCAATATGCTACAATAGAAGCAATTATGGCAGTAGTAGAAGTTAGTGATGTACCAGCAGGCGTAACAGAAACATATTACAATAATATTTATGCGAGCTTATCATCAGAAGCAGCACAGTATATGACAGATGTAGATACCTACTGCAGTTACTTCTATGGGATGACAGCAGAAAGCTATGCATATGCTTATGCAGAGGAAACTGCAAAACAAAGTATGGTAATTCAGGCAATTGCCAATGCTGAAAACCTAAATGTTTCAGATGACGAGTTAAATGATAAATTAGTAGAGTACGCTAAAAAGAATGGAACAACAGTGGAAGAAATTCGTGCGGCACAGGATGATGCAGTATTAATAGAATATTTTATGATTGAAAAAGTAATCGATTTTGTTATTGAAAATGGAAATGTAACCGAAGTATAAAGAAATAAAGAGGCGGATGGACAAAGATGAACTTAACAGATATTAGAGATATTTACCGTGATAAAGAAAAATATATTGGAACAAAAGTGACTATTGGCGGATGGCTTAGAAGCAATCGTGACTCCAAGACTTTTGGTTTTATGGTAATTAATGATGGAACTTTTTTTGAAACCTTACAGGTGGTTTATGGAGAAAAATTAGATAATTTTGGCGCGCTTACAAAGTTAAATGTAGGTTCAGCAGTGATTGTAACAGGCACACTTGTTGCAACCCCTGACGCAAAGCAGCCATTTGAAATGCAGGCAGATGAGGTTTTCGTTGAAGGCCTCTCTTCAGCAGACTATCCATTACAGAAAAAGAGACATAGCTTTGAATATCTGAGAACAATTTCACATCTACGTCCTAGAACAAATACTTTCCAGGCTGTATTTAGAGTACGTTCTTTGATTGCATATGCAATACATTCTTTCTTTATGGAAAGAGGCTTCGTTTATGTGCACACACCAATTATTACAGGTAGTGACTGTGAAGGTGCTGGAGAAATGTTCCAGGTTACAACGATGGATTTAAATGATATACCTAAAACAGAGGAAGGAAAGGTTGACTTTTCAGGCGACTTCTTTAATAAGCCGACCAATCTTACCGTAAGCGGACAGTTAAATGTAGAAACCTATGCTTTTGCATTTAAGAATGTTTACACCTTTGGACCAACCTTCCGTGCAGAGAATTCAAATACAACACGCCATGCAGCAGAGTTTTGGATGATTGAGCCAGAAATGGCATTTGCAGATTTGAAGGATGACATGATTTTAGCAGAAGCAATGTTAAAATATGTGATTCGTTATGTTCTTGAAAATGCACCTGAAGAAATGTCGTTCTTCAATCAGTTCATTGATACGGAATTATTAGAAAGATTAAATAATGTCATAAATTCTGACTTCGCCCACGTAACATATACAGAAGCAATTAAAATTTTGGAAGCTCACAATGATGAGTTTGAATTTAAAGCTTACT
>JAVBUZ010000242.1:0-5999 GCA_031554725.1 Lachnospiraceae bacterium
TTAAATAAGGAGGGAAGAACCGTGCCACGTAAAGGACATATTCAAAAAAGAGACGTATTAGCAGATCCTTTATACAATAGCAAAATAGTAACCAAGCTTGTTAATAACATTATGTTAGACGGCAAGAAAGGCGTTGCTCAGAAAATTGTATATGGAGCATTTGCAAGAGTTGAAGAAAAAGCTGGTAAACCTGCAGTTGAAGTATTCGAAGAGGCAATGAACAATATCATGCCAGTTCTCGAAGTTAAAGCAAGACGTATCGGTGGAGCTACCTATCAGGTACCTATCGAAGTTAGAGCTGACAGACGCCAGACATTAGCACTTCGTTGGTTGACAACATATTCTCGTAAGAGAGGCGAAAAGACCATGGAAGAAAGATTAGCTAATGAAATGTTAGATGCAGCAGCAAGCACAGGCGCATCTGTAAAGAAAAAAGAAGATATGCACAAAATGGCAGAGTCAAACAAAGCATTTGCTCACTATCGTTTCTAATTTTAGAAAAAATAGGAGAGCAGATGCCTTGCATCTGTCTTTCGTTTTAAGATTAACATAAGGAGGAAGAAATCTTGGCTGGAAGAGAATATCCATTAGAGAGAACCAGAAACATTGGTATTATGGCTCACATCGATGCTGGTAAAACAACATTGTCAGAGCGTATTCTTTACTATACCGGTGTTAACTATAAGATTGGTGATACCCATGAAGGTACTGCAACCATGGACTGGATGGAGCAGGAACAAGAAAGAGGTATTACAATCACATCAGCCGCTACTACATGTCACTGGACACAGCAAAAAGAAACAAAAGCTATGCCGGGCGCATTAGAGCACCGTATCAATATCATTGATACACCAGGACACGTTGACTTTACTGTTGAAGTAGAGCGTTCACTTCGTGTACTTGATGGCGCAGTTGGCGTATTCTGTGCAAAAGGTGGTGTTGAACCACAGTCAGAAAACGTATGGCGTCAAGCTGATACCTACAACGTACCAAGAATGGCATACATCAACAAGATGGACATCTTGGGTGCTAACTTCTTTGGCGCTGTAGAACAAATCAAAACAAGACTTGGTAAAAACACTATTATCACTCAGCTACCTATTGGTAAAGAAGATCAGTTCAAAGGAATCATTGATTTATTTGAACTGAAAGCTTATATCTACAATGATGATAAAGGTGAAGACATTACCGTTACTGATATTCCAGATGATATGAAAGATGATGCTGAACTTTATCGTTCAGAATTAGTAGAAAAAATCTGTGAATTAGATGACGATTTAATGATGCAATATTTAGAAGGTGAAGAACCTACTATTGAAGCATTAAAAGCAGGACTTAGAAAAGGTACATGTGAATGTACAGCTATTCCTGTATGTTGTGGTTCTGCTTACCGTAATAGAGGTATTCAGAAACTTCTTGATGCAATTTTAGAGTATATGCCTGCTCCTACTGACATTCCTTCAATTCAGGGTACTGATTTGGACGGAAACGAAGTAGAAAGACATTCTTCAGATGCAGAACCTTTCTCTGCATTAGCATTCAAGATTATGACAGACCCATTTGTTGGTAAGTTAGCATTCTTCCGTGTATATTCTGGTAGTGTAAACTCTGGTTCATACGTGTTAAATGCAACAAAAGGCAAAAAGGAACGTGTTGGACGTATCCTACAGATGCATGCAAATAAGAGACAGGAAATCGATAAGGTTTACTCTGGTGATATTGCAGCAGCAGTTGGATTTAAATTTACAACAACAGGTGATACCATTTGTGACGAACAGAATCCTGTTATTCTAGAGTCTATGGAATTCCCAGAACCAGTTATTGAATTAGCAATTGAGCCTAAGACAAAAGCAGGTCAGGGTAAGATGGGTGAAGCTTTAGCAAAACTTGCAGAAGAGGATCCTACATTCCGTGCTCATACAAATACAGAAACTGGTCAGGTAATCATTGCAGGTATGGGTGAATTACACCTTGAAATCATCGTTGACCGTCTACTTCGTGAATTCAAAGTAGAAGCAAACGTTGGTGCACCTCAGGTTGCTTACAAAGAAGCTATCACAAAAGCAGTTGAAGTAGATTCCAAATACGCAAAACAGTCTGGTGGTCGTGGACAGTACGGTCACTGTAAAGTTAAATTCGAGCCTATGGATCCTAACGGCGAGCAGTTATTCAAATTTGAATCTTCTGTAGTTGGTGGTTCTATTCCTAAGGAATATATTCCTGCTATTGGTGAAGGTATCGAAGAAGCTACAAAAGCTGGTATTTTAGGCGGATTCCCTGTAGTTGGTGTTTATGCAAACGTTTATGATGGTTCTTACCATGAAGTTGACTCCTCTGAAATGGCATTCCATATTGCAGGTTCACTTGCATTCAAAGATGCTATGCAGAAAGCAGCTCCAGTTCTTATGGAGCCTATCATGAAAGTTGAAGTAACAATGCCAGAAGAATACATGGGTGATGTTATCGGTGATGTTAACTCTCGTCGTGGACGTATTGAAGGTATGGAAGACATCGGCGGTGGAAAGCTTGTTAAAGCATATGTTCCACTAGCAGAAATGTTCGGATATGCTACTGATCTTCGTTCTAAAACTCAGGGACGTGGTAACTATTCTATGTTCTTCGAGAAATATGAACAAGTTCCAAAGAGCGTTCAGGAGAAAGTATTGGCAGCTAAAGCGAAATAACGCGATTTATTTGTCAAAAACAACTTGAAAATATTGGATATCTTTTATATAATCAAAGGTAGCCGAGTAAATTAAAAAAAATAAAATTAACTCAAACAATTTTAAGGAGGAATTATAAAATGGCTAAAGCTAAATTTGAGAGATCTAAGCCACATTGTAACATTGGTACGATTGGACACGTAGATCATGGTAAAACAACATTAACAGCTGCTATCACAAAAACTTTAAATGTAAGACTTGGTACAGGCCAGGCAGTAGCTTTTGAAAATATTGATAAAGCTCCAGAAGAAAGAGAACGTGGTATCACAATTTCTACATCTCACGTAGAATACGAAACAGAAAACAGACACTACGCACACGTTGACTGCCCAGGACATGCCGATTACGTTAAAAACATGATCACAGGTGCTGCTCAGATGGACGGCGCTATCTTAGTTGTTGCTGCAACTGATGGTGTTATGGCTCAGACTAAAGAGCACATCCTTCTTTCTCGTCAGGTAGGTGTTCCTTACATCGTTGTATTCATGAACAAATGTGACATGGTAGATGATGAAGAATTACTTGAATTAGTAGAAATGGAAATCGCTGAACAGTTAGAAGAATATGATTTCAATGACTGTCCTATCATGAAAGGTTCTGCTTTAAGAGCTCTTGAAGATCCGAACAGCGAATGGGGCGATAAGATCCTTGATCTTATGCACAAAGTTGATGAATATGTTCCAGATCCAGTACGTGCTACAGATCAACCTTTCTTAATGCCTGTAGAAGACGTATTCTCTATCACAGGTCGTGGTACTGTTGCTACTGGTAGAGTAGAACGTGGTACTATTAAAGTATCTGAAGAAGTTGAAATCGTTGGTATCAAAGAAGAAACAAGAAAAGTTGTTGTTACTGGTATCGAAATGTTCCGTAAACTTCTTGACGACGCTCAAGCTGGTGATAACATTGGTGCATTACTTCGTGGTGTTCAGAGAACAGATATCGAAAGAGGTCAGGTTCTTTGTAAACCAGGTTCAATCAAATGTCACACAAAATTTACAGCTCAGGTTTACGTATTAAACAAAGATGAAGGTGGACGTCATACTCCTTTCTTCAACAACTACAGACCTCAGTTCTACTTCAGAACAACTGACGTAACTGGTGTATGTAACTTACCAGCTGGCACAGAAATGTGTATGCCTGGCGATAACGTAGAAATGACAATCGAACTAATCCATCCAATCGCTATGGAACAGGGTCTTACAGTCGCTATCCGTGAAGGTGGACGTACTGTAGGTTCAGGTCGTGTTGCTACTATTATTGAGTAATCTGCGCGATGGCAATGAGCCATGCATGAATAAATAGAGGAATGCCCGGAGGAAGCTTGCTTCCAACCGGGCGTTTTTCTATTTATGAATATAGGGCGAAGCCCGCGACCCGATGACGCATGTTTAGGCGTCATAAGGGTGCGTGGCTCAATGTATAAAAAGTACCCGGAGAGAATTTATTCTCTTTCGGGTTTTTTTGTGCTTATCGTCAAGCGGCGACCGCCGCGACCGAAGGAATTGCGAAGCAATTTCGAGGGGCTGCGAGTTGCTTAATATAGTGTAACGAATGTCCGCGCATGAGGAACTGCGAAGCAGTTTCGAATCGACGCAAAGAAGCGGCGACCGCCGCGACCTCTCAGAATTACCGCAATAAATCAAAAACCCCAATGAATTTTGCGCTGTACTTTTGCAAAAAGAACAGTTTCATTGGAGAGATTTCTTTGACATATTTGGTTCTTAGTGATAATATATTAATAGAAGAGTGCTACCGATAGACGGTCAGCCCAGATAAAATAGTTTGACAAAAATGCCGCTTAGTTTACCAGACGTGGGCGGCTATTTTTGCGTCTTGTTGTTCCCGATGGCATATCCAAGTCCAAAAGCAGTTAAGCATAAGCTGATAACTGCAATCAGACCTTCAAGTGTCAACATTGGCATCCCCCTCCTTTAGCAAGATTTCCGTCAGACAAGCTGGGGATTTCTATGTAATCAGAGAGTCACAGTCCCTCTGCTGAAGGACTAACCGCCTACCGTTCTGGTAGCACCCATGAGCAGATTATAGCAAGGTACATTGATTTAATCAATCCCCCAATATCGTAAATAACAAACTCCGAAGATTTTAATCATCTTCAGAGTTCTTTTTTACCATTCTTTAATTTGTTTTACCTGTTCTGCTAAGCGAAGATGGGTTATACCAGATGCAGATTATTTATATTTTAAACATGACATACTGTTGGCGTGGCTGAAGTGTTATACTTCAATAAAAAGGAGTAATCAAAATGGAAAAAGCAATTGTAAAAGCAAGTGAAATTATAAGTGAAAGAACAGCATCCGGTACATACAAAAATCAATACTGTGTCCTCGCGCAGGAAGATCTAGATGGTAATCTTACAGCCGCGGTCATTACGGCATCAAAGGCGGATGGAATCAAGCAACTTACTTTCTGCTCCGGTCTAGGTAGCAACTGGGCAAAACGTGCCGAACGGGACAGCCGCGCCGCAGTTTGCTTTGAATCCGATACGTACAGCATTACGCTAAGGGGAAGGTTGGAGATTTTGACCGATGCGTCAAGCAAACAAGAGAATTGGTATTCGGGATTGGAAAACCATTTTTCTGGTGCTGATGACCCAAATTACTGCGTTCTGCGGTTTACAACGGAAGTATATAAATTATTCATTGATTGGGAAGAAACAGAGGGAAGTCTGTGAAAGCGGACAAGCAAGCGATGACTCCTTTAGAATTATATTTTATAACAGCGTGGCAACACTTTGACAACAGAAAATCAGTAAGCCAGAATAAAAGAAACCAGATTTTATATCATAAAAGATATTTTTTGAGTATTCTTTCTTTTTCATTGTAACGCATTGCAAATAATTTTAAATCATTGTAACATTAGTTTACGATATCCAAAATGAAATAAAGTCAGTCTGACACATAGATCCCAATAATGTGAATAGGTGAAAAATATGAATAAAGATGAATTACACAATATAATTTCTAATAATCAAAGCAATATATGCCAGATTGTTGTATATAAAGATAGTGAAAAAGTATATAGTGATGAGTGGAATGATTACAAAGTAGATGATTGTACTCATGTTATGTCAGCAACAAAAAGTGTTGTTTCCCTATTAATTGGTATAGCCTTAGATCAAGGTCTAATTAAAAGTTTGGATGATAAGGTACTAGATTATATTACTGATTATACAGTTAAAAGAGGAGAAAGAACAATATATGATATCACTATTAAACATTTACTTACAATGAGAGCGCCCTATAAATGTAAAGG
>JAVBUZ010000108.1:0-4841 GCA_031554725.1 Lachnospiraceae bacterium
ATGGAATAAATATATAAATGAAGTCCAACTTAAGAATGGTGTTTATGATTTTCTTTGCTTTTGCAAGGAAAAAGGCTTAAAATTAGGGATAGCTACTAGTAATTCAAGAGAACTAGTAGAAGGCGTTATTAATGCACACAACCTAAGTTCCTTCTTTGATTGTATTATGACATCCTGTGATGTAAATAAAGGAAAGCCTGCACCGGATATCTATTTAGCTGTTGCTGATAAGTTAGATGTTTTAGCAGAAAATTGTCTGGTTTTCGAGGATATCATTCCTGGAATACAGGCTGGTCTAAATGCTGGTATGAAAGTATGTGCTGTTGAAGATGCTTATTCGGCATCACTTCGTTTAGAAAAAGAGAAACTTGCTGATTATTTTATAGAAGATTATAGAGGTATACAATATCGTGAATCCTAATTTTTTACCTATTTGTCAAGAGGACTTAAAAGAAAGAAATATTTCCGAACTGGACTTTGTTTATGTTATAGGAGATGCCTATGTGGATCATCCTTCCTTTGGCCCAGCTATTATTAGTAGAATATTGGAGTCACGAGGCTTTAGCGTTGGTATTATTTCTCAGCCAGATTGGAAGGACAATAATAGCATTGCCATTTTAGGTAAGCCGCGTTTAGGGTTCTTGGTTTCATCTGGTAATATGGATAGTATGGTCAACCATTATTCAGTATCTAAAAAACGTCGTGAAACAGATGCCTATACTCCAGGAGGAGAGGGTGGTAAAAGACCTGATTACGCTACCGTAGTGTATTGCAATCTTATTCGTCACTCTTATAAAGATGTTCCAATCATTATCGGTGGAATCGAAGCCAGCTTACGCCGTATGGCACACTATGATTACTGGAGTAACAAATTTAAACGTTCCATCTTACTTGATAGCCAGGCTGACATTATTTCTTATGGAATGGGAGAAAAATCCATTGTTGAAATTGCTGATGCCTTAGCAAGTGGCATTGCAGTAAGAGATATTACCTTCGTTGCGGGCACAGTTTATAAAACCAAGGACATTAGTAGCATTTATAATCATATTGTTTTACCTGATTATGATAGGATGAAAGAAAACACAAAAGAATATGCCAAAAGCTTTTTGGTGCAATATGAAAATACCGATCCATGTAATGGTAAATTCTTAATTGAACCTTATCCAAATAACACTTATGTTGTCCAAAATCCGCCTCAAATGCCACTTACTATGGAGGAAATGGATAGTGTATACGCACTTGCCTATACACGAACCTATCATCCTAGCTATGAGGAAAAGGGGGGTGTGCCTGCAATTGCAGAAATCAAGTTCTCGCTTATCAGCAACAGAGGTTGCTTTGGCGGTTGTAGCTTTTGTGCCCTAACCTTTCATCAAGGTAGAACAATTCAGGTTCGTAGCCATGATTCTATTGTGGAAGAAGCAAGCTTACTAACACAGGATAAAGACTTCAAAGGATATATTCATGATGTAGGCGGTCCAACCGCAAACTTTAGACATGCTTCTTGCGAAAAGCAGCTTACCCATGGTGTTTGTAAAAATAGACAGTGTCTATTTCCTCAGCCTTGTAAAAACCTTAAGGTAGATCAGTCAGATTATTTAACATTACTTAGACGCTTAAGAGCAATTCCTAAGGTGAAAAAGGTCTTTGTTCGTTCAGGAATACGTTTTGATTATTTACTAGCAGATGCAGATGATGCATTTTTCAAAGAGCTCGTGGAACACCATGTAAGCGGGCAGCTTAAGGTAGCCCCTGAACACATTTCTGATGAAGTTTTATCTAAAATGGGTAAACCAAATAATGCTGTGTATGAAAAGTTTGTAGAGAAATATAATAAACTAAATCAAAAACTAGGCAAGAAACAATTTTTAGTGCCGTATTTGATGTCTTCTCATCCTGGATCAACGCTTAAGGAAGCCATTGAATTGGCAGAATATTTAAGAGATTTAGGCTATATGCCAGAGCAGGTACAAGACTTTTATCCCACACCATCTACTATTTCTACGGTGATGTATTACACTGGTGTGGACCCACGAAACATGCAGCCTGTATATGTATGTAAAAATCCACATGAAAAAGCAATGCAAAGAGCACTCATACAATATCGTAATCCGAAAAATTATGATTTAGTAAAAGAAGCCCTGCTTGCTGCTGGAAGAGAAGATTTAATTGGCTTTGGAAAGGAATGTCTCATTCGTCCTAGAAATATGCCAACCTATTCTTCACAAAAAAACGCCACAGGCACAAAGCCGGGTGCTAAACAAGGAGCTAAACAAAGTGTTAAAACTGGTTCAAAGCCTAGTAATAATGGCTTCGGGAATAAAGCTAGTTCAGACACAAAAAACAAGAAAAAAACGATAAGAAATGTTCATAAAAAGAAGTAAGAAAGGAAAGATTACCATGAATATTATAATCATCACAGGAGCTTCCTCCGGTTTAGGTCAAGAATTTGCATTTCAAATAGACACTGCTTTTTCCAATATTGATGAAATATGGCTTATTGCTAGAAGAGAAGATCGTCTAAAAGAAATCGCAAAAGTAATGGAACATAAAACTCGAATTCTTACTATGGATGTTACAGATGAATACGCTATGGATGATTTCGAAAAATTATTAGAAGCAACCGATGTAAAAGTCCGTATGCTAATTAACTGTGCTGGTTATGGGCTTATGGGTTCTTTTGATGAAATGGTATTAGAAGACCAGCTCGGCATGCTAACTACTAATTGTGAAGCCTTAACTAGAATTACTTATCTTTGCCTACCATATATGCATAAGAACAGTCGTATTATTCAATTAGCTTCAAGCGCAGCCTTCCTTCCACAACCCGGATTTGCCGTATATGCAGCAAGCAAGGCTTATGTACTAAGCTTTTCTAGAGCATTGAATGAAGAATTACGCTCTAAAAATATTTTTGTAACAGCAGTTTGCCCTGGGCCGGTCGATACAGGCTTCTTTGAAATTGCAGAGCAGTATGGGGAGACCTTACAGCTCAAAAAACTTGTAATGGCAACCTCTGAAAAAGTAGTTGAGAAAGCACTAAAGGATTCCTATTTAAGAAAAGCAACCTCTATCTATAGTTTTCCAATCAAAGCACTTAAAATAGCTTCTAAAATGTTTTCACATGATGTCATTTTATCATTTACGCGCTACTTAAAATAAAGGAGACTACTTTAACATGAAACTTAGACGTTTATTTTTAGCTGATGGATATAAGGGCACAAAAAAATATCTAGACACACAAAAAAAATACGAATTAACACGAACCATCTTGTATTTTGGGATATCCCTTAGTCTATTTATAGCAGGATATATGGTTACCAAATCAAAAGTGAATGTGTTAACCATTGTGGCTGTTTTAGGCTGTCTTCCTGCCAGCAAAAGTTTGGTGTCCACGATTATGTTCTTTAAGTTCAAAAGCTGTTCTTTAGAAGATATGGACACAATTGAAGCATGTAATACAGATTTAGTTTGCTTATATGATTTAGCGTTTACTACCTATCAAAGGAATTATCTCATATCACATGTGACAATAAGAGGCAACACAATTGCTGCCTACACAACAAATAATATGCTTGATGAAAATGCTTGTATAAAGCACTTGTCCGACTCTCTAGCGTTAGATGGCATTACAGGGGTAACCATTAAGATTTTTAAAGATGTAAAGAAATATACTCAGCGAATGGAGCAGCTACAAAGTCTTCCTTCAGAAGAATTACTTGAAGGTGCAATTAGCACCTTGTTCTGTAGCATTTCTTTATAAATAGTAGAAAGTAACTTAGGAGAGAAGTATGCAATCCTTTCAAATTGGTTCAAATGAGGCTGGTCAGCGTTTTGACAAATTTCTTCATAAGCTGTTACCAGAAGCACAAAATAGCTTTCTTTATAAAATGCTACGAAAAAAGAATATTACTTTAAATGGAAAGAAAGCAGAAGGAAAAGAAATTCTAGTATTAGGAGATCAGGTTTCCTTCTTCTTTTCCGAAGAAACATATGCTAAATTTGCGGGCAAGACTTTAAGCACCTCTACAGGTGCCATAACAAGTGCTTATGAGCTGGCATACAAGAGCTTAAAAGATATTAATGTAATTTATGAAGATGCTCATGTATTAATTCTTAATAAGCCTGCTGGGATTCTAACGCAAAAAGCTTCTGATACAGATTTATCTTTAAATGAATGGTTAATAGGTTATATGCTAGCAAATAAACAGATTACCCCTATAGAACTAAATACCTTTCACCCTTCTGTATGTAATCGTTTAGATCGAAATACCAGTGGCCTAGTTTTATGCGGAAAATCACTATTAGGAAGTCAAGCCTTAAGTGAAATGATTAAAGAAAGAACGATCCGAAAGTTTTATCGAACACTTGTAAAAGGTAAGATGACTGAAAAAGAAACTATAAAAGGATATTTACATAAGGATGAAAAAACCAATAGAGTAACCGTCTCAAAAAATGCCACCAGTAGTGACATGGAGTACATTGAAACTGCTTATGAACCACTTCAAGCTTTACTTGATATAACACAAAAAGAAATGACTTATTTAGAGGTAGAGCTTATAACTGGTAAAACCCATCAAATTCGTGCACATCTTGCCTCGATTGGTTGTCCGCTACTGGGAGACTATAAATATGGAAATAAAAAGTGGAATGATTTATATAAGGAACGGATGAAAATTTCCGCTCAACTTTTACATGCATACCGTGTAGAGTTTCCTTCACTTCAAGGAGAAATGAGCGGCTTAAGTGGACAATCCTTTATTGCCCCCCTTCCACCTACGCTAATAAAATGTTTGAAAAGTAAGTAAAATGTGAGGTATACACATGGCAACCTGGAATTC
>JAVBUZ010000097.1:0-4628 GCA_031554725.1 Lachnospiraceae bacterium
CAGCCAAGAAGCCACTTCCTCCATGGACTTTCCTGCTTTTTTCATTTCAACGGCTTTATGCACAAATAGTCCCTGGCCTAAAGAAGCACATAGGGAATCAATTACAATAATTTTAGCCTCTGGTCTTTCCTCCAACACTTCTTCTGCTGCTAACCTTGCACTGTTATATGTACCGCTAAGTCCAGAAGAAAACGCCAAACAAAGTATTCCTTCATATTCCTCAAGATATTTTTCAAAGCTCTCTTTATATGTTTCTGGATTTACTTGAGTCGTTGTAGGCATCTGCCCTGCTCTCATATAAGCATAAAACTCTTTCCAGTCTAAATCATTTCCATTTCCTGTATAGGTATTTCCATTAATGGTATACGGAAGAGTCAAACATTCCAGATCGTTCTCCTTTAAATATTCTATTGGCAAATCTGTTGTGCTCTCTGTTATAATCTTATAATTTTTCATATTGTTCTCCACTCCCACAATATCTTTTTACGTCTCCATCATTCTAGCACTTTCCGCATTAACTTTCAATGCAGATAAAAACTTTCTTAAATATCTTTGAGAGTAGCTGTAATGAAAATAAAGCTTTCCATAGAGCATTCTTCATGAAGCGCAAGCGGCTGCTCGGTGGAACTTTATTTTCATTATAGCCTGTTAAAGTATTCAAAAAACATCACCCTTACTTCCTCGCATTAGGTAATCTCATTCGAAACAACCTATTGCACAATCTCCAAAAGTTAAAAGGAACCAATGGATAAATATAGCTTTCTTTGGCAACCGTTTTGTTTGTAGCTATTGCTAGTAACAAAATAATAACTCCGGCTATATATCCCGGCAAAGCAAATATTGCTGTTAAAATAAGGGTTAGCATACGCATAAATTTAAGGGCATAGGAAAGCTCATAGTTAGATTGGGTATAGGTTGCAATTGCGATAAAGGCCATATATAGCATAACCTCTGCATTAAACCAGCCACTTTTTACAGAAAGGTCTCCTAATATGAGGGCTGCCATAACGCTAAGCGGCGTGCTAAGCATATTGGGTGTATTGACGGCTGCCAGCCTAAGTCCATCTATTGCCAGCTCCAAAATGAGGAATTGCCAAATAATAGGTATATTTTCACTTTCTTGCAGCACTATAAACTGAAAATTATTAGGAATCCAGGTTCTATTTGACATTAGAAGAAGAAATGTTGGGGTCAATCCAAAGGATAAAATCGCAATAAGAAATCGTGTTAGCCTTAGATAAGTACCTGTAATTGGTGGAAAATAATAGTCATCTGCCTCTTCTATTACATCAAAAATAGAAATGGGAATAATCATTGCAGAAGGTGAGTTGTCTACTAATATAATGATATTGCCTTCCAATATCTGCGCTGCTGCAGTATCTGGTCTTTCCGTATATTTAAACTTCGGAAATGGATTATACCACTTTGCCTTATAAAGACACTCCGCCAAGCTTTCATGATTCATGGTAAGTGCATCTACCTGGATATTTTTGATACGTTCCTTAATTTGGCATAATAAAGCATGATCTACCCTTGTATCCATATAACATATGGCAATATCCGTCTTAGAGCTCTTTCCAGCGCTCATCATTTCCATTCGCAGCTCTGGCGTACGAATTCTTCGTCTTATAAGTGCTGTATTAAATACAATGGTTTCCACAAATCCATCCTTTGAGCCACGTAGTACCTTGTCCTTATCAGGCTCTGTTACATTTCGTGCAGGATAGGTTCTAGAATCTATTAATATAGCTTTATCATATCCATCTATGATTAGGACAAATACCCCTGACATATAAGCATATATAATTTTTTCCCATTCATCTGCCAAATCTATTTCCCCATAAGGAACATTCTTCTTTGCCATATCATGTACGTTCTGTGGGAAGTCTTCCTGCTTCATTTCCATAAAATACTGCAACATTTTTTGAATAATTTCATCCTTACAGTATCCATCTATAAAATAAATACAGGCCTCTCTTCCACCAACGTGAATGACTCTATATATCACATCAAAGTTTTTTCCTACTGCCAACTTTTCATTCATGTATGCCATACTTTGCTTTAGTGAAAGCGTCATTTTTGTATTGCCTGTCACTTGTTCGTACTGATAATTTTCACTCATACATAAAAACTCCTTTTTAGGTGTCTACAAACATTTCTATTTGTATTGTTCCTAAAAAGGAGTTAATTATTCTTAATTTTTTGTTGTACTACCAAATCCGCCATTCCTAACGCCTTCGGCATCATCGTCTACAGTAATACCATATTCTAAAAAGATACCTTGCATAAAGCCCGACCCTGCTGGAACTTCTAGAACTTTTCCTTCATTTGAATCATTGGTTATTTTCGCAAATATATGTCCCTCATTATCAGAGAAATAATAGTCGCTGTCAATAATTCCAACAGTATTGTTTAGCTGTAAGCGATATTTAAAGCCTAGTCCACTTCTTGGATATAGTTTTAATACCCAATCTTCATCCATCTTTGCTCTAATACCCGTTGGAACTTTTATGGTCTCACCTGGTTTTAGGGTTATATCAAAAGGGGCAAAAAAGTCATAACCAGCACTTCCTACTGTCGCCCTTTTAGGTAGTTTTATAGTTTCATATATCTTTTTTATATCGTCCTCAGACAATGTTTGAAAATCTTCTTGTAAAGCTTTCAAGTAATTTTCCCAACTTACTTTAAAAAACTGAGCTATTTTACGCATTTTATAGCCTTTCTATTTTCTGTATTTTCATACCTACATATAATCTGGTGCGTGCAATACTGGAACTGTAGCATCTATATTGGAGCTAGCTAATGTTTTCTTAACGTCAATAACTCTTTGATTCTTACTGCCTTTCCATAGTAACTTCGCATCTAGTTCATCTATGTGGAATTCTCCATCCACTACCACATCTACATATTGCATTAGAGGATAGTGTAGAATATTTTCCCAAGAATCACCCGTATATAACCAAATTGTTTTATCAGGATATTTTTCTTTTATTTCGGCCATCAAATTCTTCACATCAAGTCTATTGGCTGGATGCAAAGGGTCTCCACCAGAAAAGGTAATACCTGAAATATAGGATTTATCTAATTGTTCAAATATTTCTTTTTTTGCCTCCTCATCAAAAGGAAGGCCTCCATCAGGATCCCATGTTAACGGGTTTTGGCAACCCTTGCAGCAATGTGCACATCCTGCAACCCAAAGAACAGCTCTAAGTCCATCACCATTTAACATATCATCCTTGGTAATATTGTGATATCTCATTCCTACATGCTCTTCCTTTCCGCAATTTCTGCCATTTTAGCCTCATTAAGTCTAGTGTCACCATGAACTCTTGAATAAGACAGATAGCCATTCATTCTGTCAATTTTAGTTAAATTGTGACTACCACATTTTGGGCATACGTCCATTTCTAGTTCTTGATGTCCACAGTCGTCGCAGTATGCAAGAGAGAGATTCACACCTTCATAAAATCCCATATCCATAGCTCTACGGATTAAGGTTTTTATAGCTTCCATATTATAGTCAATTGGATATTTTACGTATTGTATTTTCCCACCATTAGACAAATCCCAAAAGCGATCTTCTAGGTTTTGTTTTTCTATTGGCGTAATGTCCTCTGTTACATGACAGTGGAATGAATTGGATACATACTCTTTATCAGAAACCCCTTCAATAATTCCATATTTATTGCGGAACTGTTTCACCTGTAAGCCGCATAAATTTTCTGCTGGTGTTCCATAAATAGCATATAGATTTCCATCTTCTTCTTTAAACTCATTAATTTTTTTATTAATGTGTTCCATTACTTCTACTGCAAACTGACCATCCTCTGTAAGGGACTTTCCATTATATAATTCCTGTAATTCGTTAAGTGCTGTTATACCAAAGCTTGCTGTTGCAGATTTAAGTAATGGTTTAATCTTATCTGTTAATTGTAATTTACCTCCTAAGAATCCACCTTCACAATATGCTAGTGGATTAGTAGAAGCTCTCATCTCGCCTAAGTAAGCATATGTTCTTA
Source organism: Lachnospiraceae bacterium (assembly GCA_031554725.1). GTDB lineage: Bacteria > Bacillota > Clostridia > Lachnospirales > Lachnospiraceae > JAVBUZ01. The sequence continues at coordinate 4,020 of JAVBUZ010000097.1, forward strand.
TGTGTAGGTGACGGATTAATTCCAAATAATAATCTAAAACTTCATAAAAATCTTTGCTCTCTTGTTTTGCTTTCGCAAGAATCATTGGCAAATGTAAGGATACAGCACCAATGTTAAACCTTCCTACAAATACTGGCGAATCTTTTTCATCCACTGGATGCATACCGCCTCTTTCATACCAAGGGGATAAAAAGGCACGACAACCCATAGGTGAGATTACTTTACCATATTGCTTATAGATACTTGCAACATAGCCTTTTCCTGTTAGGCTGAGCCAATCTGGATACATGGTTTTTGCTGAGCATTTTACACCAGCTTCAAACACATCCTCCATTGACTTACCTGGTCCATGTAAGTTTTCATCATATAAAAATACAATCTTAGGGAATAAAACGGGTTTTTTACAGTCTTTCTTTCCCTGTCCTCTACGTCTAACATTTAGCATACATATGGTCGCTAATCTTGCAAAACGTCCGGTTCCTGTTCCTGTAGTTACTGTAATAAAAGGATAATCTCCACGACTACTTGCAACTGTATTAAACTTATATTCCCAGCCTTGGAAGCCCTGCTCATATTCCTTTACTACATCAGAATAAGCCTCTGCCTCTG
>JAVBUZ010000006.1:0-5228 GCA_031554725.1 Lachnospiraceae bacterium
GTGAATTGGCAGAAAATAACGACTTTATATATTGATGATTTATGTGTTGATGAAAATACCAGAGGTCAGAGTGTTGGTAAAAAACTATATGATTATGTTATAGATTTTGCCAAGGAAATAAACTGCTATAACGTAACTTTAAATGTTTGGGAAGGCAATGATTCGGCAAAGAAATTCTATGAAAAATGTGGAATGAAGGTTCAAAAGACGGGGATGGAAACAATACTATGATGAATGACATTAAGCTGATTGACATAACAAAAGAAAATTGGATGAAAGTCTGTTTTCTTAATCCAGGGAAAGAGGGGAGCAATTTTGTTGCTAGCAACTCGTTTTCCATTACGCAGTCAGTATTTGAAAAAGGCTGGGTAATTAAAGGCATTCAAGCCGAGGATAACTTGATTGGTTTTACGATGTATGGATTCTGCGAAGAATTGAATGCATATGAACTGTGTCGCTTTATGATTGACTATAGACATCAGGGAAATGGATATGGTAAAAGTGCTTTGAAGGTCATAATTGATGAAATGTTTCGTTGTTATCAATGTGATAAAATCTATCTCAGCACAGAACCTAGTAATGGTAGAGGAAAACATATTTATGAGAGTGCAGGTTTTGTTTTGACAGGAGAAACATGTGGAGAAGGAGAGGGCATTGAAGATATTTTTTGTCTGAGCAGATAATAAGGAGGATTTTTAAATGAAAAAATTAAGTAAGGAAGCTTTTGAAGAGATAAAGGGTTGGATATATCGTAACGCCAGACCACTTGATTTAGCATTTTGGAGATATCAGTTTGAAAGTGGAGACAAAAATGAGATTCTCAATATATTAAAGTGCTATCAAAATGAGGATGGAGGACTAGGTAAGACCATTGATCCTGATAGCTGGAATCCTAACTCCACACCATACAATGTTCAAACCGTAATTAAGATACTCAGGCAAATAGATTTTGTAGACATTACACATCCTCTTTATCAAGGAATATTTCGTTTTTTAGAAAATACCGAGCATAAATCAGACAGAGGTTGGTTTTTTACTGTACCATCCAATGATCTTTATCCAAGAGGAGTTTGGTGGAACTATGGTGAGGAATATAATTTTACCCAAAACATTGGAACAACTGCCAGCCTATGCGGGTTTATTTTGCGTTATGTGGAAAAGACATCAGGGCTATATCAGCTTGCATTTAATTATACCCAAATGCTAATTGAGAGGCTGAAAACGGAAACAGAACACGGTGATATGGGTGTTTATGGTTATTGTGAAATGATAGAAGATATTGAGGCAGCAGGGCTAAGTAAGGAGCTTGAGTTTGACTTTTTAACTGAAAAGGTAGCTGTCCTTGTACAAGAAAAGATTATAAAAGAAAAAGATAACTTTATGGCAAATCCCTTAGAGTTTGTAACATCGCCTCAAAGTAAATATTACAATGAAAACAAAGACGAAGTTGAAAAGGCACTTGATAATATTGTTGAAAGCAGACCAATTGGCAATGTTTGGGGGATTCCATGGGAATGGTATAACGAATATACAGCCTCTAAGAACTTTGCAATCAGTGAAAATTGGTGGAAAGCCGCCAAAGCGACGGAGAAGCTTATGCAACTACGAACCTTTGGAAGATTAGAATAGTATATGAGGAAAGAAAAACCTAAGAGGATTGGATTTAAATGGAGGGGATATAATGTGTACAAGTTTTATTGGGCGAGGAGATGATATACTCGTTGCTATGAATTTTGATAATAATGGTATGCCATTTAGCATAAGTACGAAAGATCCAAAGCAGTTTGTAGTGATAGTGGATAGTCAAAGAGGGAAGTATCCTTCTTTTGGGGTTAATAGTGAGGGAACTTTTATTAACAATCTATGTGTAGATTCAAATGGAAAAGGAATGTACAAAAGAGCAAGTAAAAAAGTAACTCATACCTCAAGGTTCACTGGTGATATATTGGATGGCACGATTTCGAAAGATAAGATAAGTGAATATTTGAAAAATATGGAAGTGGTAAATGGACCCGATTTTAGTGTTCACAATATGATTGCGGATAAGGGTGGTGAGGTTTGGATTGTCGAGCCAGGACGTGGAGTTATCTATAATAAAAAAGAGGAAGCACCGTATTATGTAATGACAAATTTCTCACTTTGCGATATGCAAGAAAGTGGAGTGGTAAAGGGTGATGGTGCTGAAAGATATAAAACAGCAGTAGATATGCTAGAGAAAAATCCTAACATAGATGTGAAGATGGCATTTAACATTTTGGAGGCTGTAAAACAAAGTGATGGTGAGTGGGTAACAGTACTTTCCATGGTTTATTCACAAAAAGAAAATACAGTGTATTATTGTTTAGATAGAGATTTTAACAATATTTCAAGGCAGGTACTGGTTGATTAGCTGATAGGGGGCAAATTAGTGGAAATTAGAGAGTTTCTTAATTTTTTAAGTATAGCAGAAAAACTAAAATGTAATACAAGGCATTCTTTTACCTCATCAGGTCGCCATGAAAGTGTAGCAGAACATAGTTGGCGATTAACCCTGATGGCGTTTATGGTAAAAGATGAATTTCCAGAGGTTGATATTGATAAAGTAATTCGTATGTGCTTGTTTCATGATATGGGAGAAGCAATAACAGGGGATATTCCAGCATTTGTAAAAACAAAGCAGGACGAAACAGTAGAAAGTAGTGCTATATCACAATTACTAATGACTTTGCCGAGAGCTTATAATGAAGAATTAGAAGCGTTATTTTCGGAAATGGATGAAATGCAAACTCAAGAGGCAAAGCTCTACAAGGCACTTGATAAGCTAGAGGCGCTGATTCAGCACAATGAAGCGGATATTTCTACATGGCTTCCGTTAGAATATGACTTACAGATGACTTATGGGACAAAGGAATGTAACTTTTCAGACTATATCAATGAACTGCGGAATGTGGTAAGAGAAGATTCCAAACAAAAGATTTACAAGGTACAAAGAAGAGACTAACAATTGGTGGAGAATATAAAGAGTTGTATTTGGAAGGAATAGATTCATGAGTAAAATTTTAGAGATAACAGAGCATAAAAAATACTATGGCGGTATGAGCCTTGTTGAACGAATGAAAGAATGCCATACAACAGCAATCAGTATTGCTATAATAGATGATTACAAAATTGTTGACCTATATAGTCATGGAGTCAAAAGAAGAACAGCAAAGGATAAAGTGAATGCAGAAACATTGTTTCAGGCAGCTTCAATTAGCAAGCCAGTCTTTGCTGTTGCAGTTATGCGTTTGGCGGAAAGTGGAAAGCTTGATTTGGATGCAGACATAAATGACTACTTAGATGATATCGAAATTCCTCAATTTGATGGTAAAAGACATAAATTTACATTAAGACAGATATTAAGTCATCATGCGGGATTAAACCTGCACGGATTTGCAGGATATCAACAAGGACAAAAGATACCGACCCTAGAGCAAATATTAAAAGGAGAATCGCCTACTAATATAATAAAATTAAAATTAGAGGCAGAGCCGGGAGAAGCATTCTCGTATTCCGGGGGTGGATATTTACTTGCTCAAAAAATAGTTACTGAAATTTGCAATCAAGATTTTGAGGATATAATGAGGGAGCTAGTGTTTTCTCCCTTTGGGATGCCCCATAGTACCTATGCACAGCCATTGCCAAAGAGTAAGCGAGATGATGTTGCCTTTGGGTATAATTTTTATAATTTACAGTTGCCAGGCGGATATAATATTATGCCAGAGCAATCGGCAGCAGGATTGTGGACTACGCCGTCAGACCTTGCTCATTTTGGTATTGAGATGATGAAAGCAGTAAATGGTGAGAGTGTATTCCTAAAAAAGAATACTGCTGAATTAATGATAACCAAAGTAGATGCAGACTCACCAACAGGTCAGGGCTTTTTTGCCGATGAGTCAAAGAAGGGAATTGCATTTAAACATAGCGGTGCCAATTACGGCTATTACTCTAATATGTGTTTTTGCCCTAGCGATGGTTCGGGATTAGTAGTAATGGTAAATTCAGATATTGGCGCTATGATTCCAGAAGAAGTAACAAAGGCCTTTAAGGATGTGTATGGCTGGTAGCAATAGCGTAAAGAAGAGGTTAATAAATGAGATTTGTGAAGAATTACATGCGAGACGAAAAGCTACGTCATGCATTAAATGAACTAACGAGGGAAACCTATGGGTTTGATTTTGAGAGTTGGGTAACGAATGGTTATTTTGAAGACGATTATATTCCATATTCCTATGAAGAGGATGGAAGAATAATAGCCAATGTATCTGTGAACCTAATGAACTTTATACAGAATGGACAGGAAAAATACTATATTCAGTTGGGAACTGTTATGACCAAGAAAGAATTTAGAAATCGTGGTTATGCAAGGCGACTTATGGAGAAGGTTATAGCAGATTATAGTGAGAAATGCGATGGCATTTATCTGTTTGGAAACTTAAAGGCCTTGGAGTTCTATGATAAACTTGGCTTCTTGCGAGGAACGCAATATAGATACATATTAAAGGTTGATGCAGGATTGATATTACAGAAAAAAGCAAATGCATTGGACGAGGTTGGTTGCTTTAAAAAAGTTGACGCTACTGAGCCATTGCAGAAAATCAAATATATGGAGGCACTGCGAAATAGTGCTGTAAACGCTGCTCTAGATCAAAAAAATAAATATGCCCTTCAGATGTTTTATACCGCAGAGATGGAGCAAGTTTATTACAGTGAAAAACTAGATTGCTACGTAATTATGGAGGCGAATAATAATACGCTTTGCTTGCAAAGTGTTGTTTGCCAAAAGAGTATTCGTTTGGAAGACGTAATTGGATATATAAAAGGAGAGTATGACACTATAATTCTTGGGTTCGCACCTTGCAAAGAGGATGTAGAATTGTTTGAGGCACATCCTTTTGATGGTGAAGAAGATTATAGATTATTTTACATGGGGAAAAGGTTAGAATCCATCGAAAAAGAGAAGCTATATTTTCCTGAACTGTCTCACGCATAAGGCTTCAACATGGAGGAAATATCATGATAAATACGTCAAATTATAAGTCGCCGCTGGGTAACATTTTGCTGGCAGAAAAAGATGATTCACTGATTGGGCTTTGGAATGAGAGGCAAAAATATTATCTAGGCTCTTTCAGGGATGAGATTGTGAGGAATGATGATATTGCAATTTTCAAACAAACCAAGCAGTGGCTTGACAGCTACTTTGCAGGAGC
>JAVBUZ010000056.1:0-4166 GCA_031554725.1 Lachnospiraceae bacterium
TCTTGTTTTTCTTTATTTTGATCTAATGTAATCTGTCCCACCTGTTCAATTCTTTCATCTTGTTTCTGTTCCGCTTCTCTTTTATCCTTTTTTATATCCTCTTTATCATTATGATTTTTATTACCCGAAGGATTTTGTTTCTTTTTTTGATTTCCCATAATATTTACCTCATTTCTTTGCAAAATTAAAAGAGAACCGCTATTCGCAGCTCTCTTTTATATTTTCCACTTACGTTAAATTCATTCATTAAATATCGAAATCATCATTTTCTTTTGTTTTCACATCATAATGCATACTATTTACTTCCACATTTACCTTATAGCCCATAGTCTTTTTGACATGTTTCTTCGGTAGTGGTAACGGATTATCTATGTACTTAATTGCTGGTTGTTCTTCTTTATCTTGTACAAGGGGCTCTTCTTTTAAGGATTCTTCTTCTTTTAAGGATTCTTCTTCCTTTAAGACCTCTTTCTTCACTAGCTGCTTCTTTACATAGACCTCTTTTTCAAGTAAAACACGTAATGCTAGTCCCGTATAAATAAACAGCAATATTTCAAAAAAGTAGTATCTATCCATATTCGTTCCCGCTAAGCAAGGCTGAACCCCACATAGTACCAATGCGCCATACATAATCCAAGGACTAATCTTTTCTTCTTTTCTTCTTACAAAATAGCCCAAGGTACTTATTACAAGAAAAACCGAACAAACTAAAAATAAAATCGCATTGGTATTTCCTTCAATTCCTTTGAAAAGCAATTCCCAAGAAAAACCGGTTGGAACATATAAAGCTCCCCATGTATTGGCGATTTGTACCACCTGCAAATTACTAAAATATGCATCTACTTTAAAAATACCTAGTAAGCTTGTAAAGAAACCAATCAATAAAGACACATAAGACAAAATAATGTTATATATGAGTCCTTTTTTGTATCTTATCCTCTTTATCCATAATACACTAAGTGCTAACCCTAAAAGACTTATGGCAAAAGCATCTATATATGAAACAAAACCTATATAGACTCCCACAAAACACATCCCCAATTGCTGATACCATTTTTCGATGTTTACATATCTTACTCTTTGTAAATATTTAGCCACAAACCACATTCCTATAGCATACATACAAAGATAAAGCATATTGGGAGAATAGCTTAGGCTAGTGGCAATACTAGTTGGCAAAAACATAATGCCTGCTAACACCGTTAGGGCTGGTAACGCTCCCGCAATTTTTCTTACAGATAGGTAAAGCAACATAGCTGCAATTACTTGAAGAACCACCTGAAAAACAATACCTGCTATCCACTTATTTCCAACAAAGGAAAAAAGAACATGCAACGCATTGAGATAAAAATAAACAGCTCCATGTCCAAATGCTTGAATCTGGTTTCCTTGTTCTACCTTGGCAAGTTCAAAATAAGAAACGTCTCCCATGATTGCTGGCATGCTTGCCATACGAATCAAAATGCCGACCGCCAGCATGGTTATAGCAAGAAAACTTTCTGTTGTAAGCCAAACACTTTCTGAGATAATCTTTTTTGTTTTTTTAGCAACAAAAAAACGTCCTACTACGAAGCTTGCTATGCCTGCTACAAAAACCATGCACACAATACCAAATCTCGTATTTTTATTTGTTATTCCTAATTGCTGCGTTGCTAGAAAGGTTGCTACTGCTGAAAAAATATAAACGCAAAACGTATAGCATGCCCATAGCATGTAACTAAACCACGTTTTTTTCCAAGTCATGTTTGGCTCCTTGTCTGTTTTGGCTAGTCTTCCAGTATTTTTTCGATATTATATCTAGGTCTATGTTTTACTTCCACATAAATTTTTCCAATGTATTGTCCTACTAATCCAACTGCTAGTAGCTGAACGCCTCCAATAAACCAAATGGACAAGATAAGGGATGTCCATCCTGGTACTACATTATGGGTAAAGTAAGAGATAAGTGCGTAAATTGCTGCAAGTATACTTCCACATACAATTAGTGCACCCAAGGCAATAATTAAGCTAATTGGCTTTACACTAAAGGAAGTAATTCCATCAAGTGCTAATGCTAACATCTTCTTCAAAGGATATTTTGATTCACCAGCAACTCTTTCTTTTCTTTCATAATATACAGAATCTGTTTTGTAGCCAATTAAAGGCATCATTCCACGTAAAAACAAGTTGGTTTCTTCATATTTTGAAAAATGCTCCAAGGCACGTTTAGACATCAATCGATAGTCCGCATGATTATAAAGCGTTTTAACTCCCATCATCGCCATAAGCTTATAAAAGCCTTGTGCTGTTGCCCGCTTGAAGAAAGTATCCGTCTTTCTCTCACTTCTTACGCCATACACAATATCGTTTCCTTCATGGAATTTATCTATCATGTCTTCGATCACAGCAACATCATCCTGTAAATCTGCATCAATAGATACGGTAACATCAGACATATCTTTTGCGGTTATAAGTCCTGCAGTAAGTGCAAACTGATGACCTACATTGCCAGCTAGTTTTAGTCCTTTGATCTGTACAGGATACTCCTTGTGTTCTTCTTCAATAAGTTCCCAAGTACGATCCTTACTACCATCGTTTACGAATAAGATAAAGCTATCCTCGGCTATCTTTTCTTTTTTAATTAAGTCTCCTAGAACTTCTCTTAGTGCTTGGGATGCTATTTTTAATACTTCTTCTTCATTATAACATGGTACAACAATCGCTAAACGTTCCATAATTACCTCATTTCTATCCCTAAAATGTGAATTTTGTTCTTATGATAAATAATGATTCTAAGCGTTCGCTAGTGCTTGAGATAAATCTGCAATAATATCATCCTTATGCTCTATGCCTACTGATAAACGAATCAAATCTGGGGCTACTCCTGCATCAACTAATTGTTCATCCGTCATTTGTCTGTGAGTATGACTAGCCGGATGTAATACACTGGTTCTTGCGTCTGCTACATGTGTAACAATTGCTACAAGCTCAAATTTATCCATCACTGCCCCAGCCGCATCTCTTCCACCTTTTAATCCAAAAGAGATAACCCCGCAAGAACCATTTGGCATATATTTCCTCGCAAGCTCGTTATATTTATTTCCTTTTAGTCCTGGATAATTTACCCATGCCACTTTTTCGTGTTGTTCTAAAAATTCTGCTACTGCCAAGGCATTGGCACAGTGTCTTTCCACTCTAAGAGGCAAGGTTTCAAGACCTATATTTAATAAAAATGCATTTTGAGGCGATTGACAAGATCCTAAGTCACGCATTAATTGTACTGTTGCTTTGGTAATATAAGCAGCCTTACCAAATTTTTCTGCGTAGATAATTCCATGGTAAGAATCATCGGGAGTACAAAGCCCTGGAAATTTTTCAGGATACTTACTCCAATCAAAGTTTCCTGAATCTACAATTGCTCCGCCAAGTGCAACTCCATGTCCATCCATATACTTGGTTGTAGAATGTGTAACAATATCAGCCCCCCACTTGAATGGATTACAATTAATCGGTGTTGCAAATGTATTATCAACAATGAGCGGAACCTGATGCGCATGTGCTATTTTAGCAAACTTTTCAATGTCTAAAACCACTAGGGCTGGGTTTGCAATGGTTTCTGCCATCATACATTTTGTATTAGGTTTAAATGCTTTTGCAATTTCTTCTTCTGAAGCATCTGGGTCTACCATCGTAGTTTCAATCCCCATCTTCTTCATTGTTACTGTAAGTAAGTTAAATGTACCACCATATACGGTGGAAGACAACACTACATGGTCGCCACTTTCGCATATATTAAAAACTGCATAATAATTGGCCGCTTGACCTGAAGACGTAAGCATTGCTGCCACTCCGCCCTCTAGCTCGCAAATCTTTTGAGCAACAAAATCATTGGTTGGGTTCTGTAAGCGTGAATAGAAATATCCGCTTTCTTCCAAATCAAACAATTTCCCCATTTGCTCTGATGTCTCATATTTGTAAGTCGTACTTTGATATATAGGTAAAATTCGTGGTTCCCCGTTTCCAGGCTTCCATCCTGATTGAATGCAAATAGTCTCTTTTCTCATTACAGTTCCTCCTAGTATTTATTCGTCCCAGTTATGATATACATTTTGTACATCATCTTCAATATCTAGTAAATCTAAAGTTTTTTGTAAATTTTTGATTGCGACATCATCTGTCAACTCTAC
>JAVBUZ010000065.1:0-38903 GCA_031554725.1 Lachnospiraceae bacterium
CTTTCTTCTTTTGGCTGACCAATTTTATATTTCAAAATAGGTATATTTGTGTCCAGGCTTTCATATCTTGTCTTAAATAATCAGGGACGAGTATCCTCATGACCAAGTACGATGAAGCATTGTCAAATTCTATGGCCACTACTGGCACCCCTCATTTAAGAGGAGAAAATATTTTACAGGAGGCAAAACACAAGACACCACTGGAATGTTTTTTTGAACAATTAAATGACCCACTTATCTTCATATTGTTTGTAGCTGCTGCCATTTCCTTCCTACTTCGGGAGTATGGCGAAGCAGTCATTATTTTAAGTGTTATTATTGTCAATGCCTGTGTCGGCGTTATTCAGGAAGGAAAAGCACAAAAGGCTCTGGAATCGCTAAAGCAGCTAACAAGCCCCAAAGCACTGATTAAAAGAAACGGTCTTCCCGAAGAGGTAGATGCCAGCGAGCTTATTCCTGGTGACATCGTCCTTTTGGATGCAGGTAGGCAGGTTCCTGCCGACTTACAGCTGCTTCAGGTAAACAGCTTGAAAATTGAAGAGTCAGCCCTAACCGGCGAATCCCTTCCTGTGGAAAAGGATTTAAAAACTCACAATCTTGCCTTTATGTCCACCAACGTTACCTACGGCAGAGGCGAAGGTGTGGTAGTTGCCATTGGTATGGACACCGAAATTGGTAAAATTGCAAAGCTCATTAATGAAGCTCCTAACTAAACCACACCTTTGCAAAAACGTCTTGCAGACCTAGGAAAGCTGCTAAGTATCGTTTCCATTTTTCTATGCGTTCTGCTTTTTTTTATTGCCGTTTATCAAAAGCGAGATGTTATGGAAATGTTAATCACCGCTATCTCTCTAGCCGTTGCTGCCGTTCCTGAGGGACTGCCAGCCGTAGTTACCATGGTGCTTGCCTTAAGTGTATCACGCATGGTAAAGGTAAATACTATTATCAAAAGACTACCTAGCGTAGAGACCCTTGGCTGTGTAAGTGTTGTTTGCTCCGACAAAACAGGAACTCTAACTCAAAATAAAATGTCCGTTACCACTTTTTATACTGACGGAAAAATCTGGGATATGGTCGATTTAGATTATGCTAGGCATAAAACTTTACTCGAAGGCTTTGCCTTATGTAACGATGCCGTAATCGACACCCCAAACCAAGCTCACCATGGAATAAATGCCGCCCAGAAAAAGTTTTCTTTAAGAGCAATGTCACATCCCTCTCCCGCCCATACAAGAGTCGGCGACCCTACCGAACTAGCACTTTTAGACATGGCAAGTGCCTTTCGCATATACCGTCCCGAATTGGAACGTACTTATCCTCGTGTCGGCGAGATTGCTTTTGATTCCGACCGTAAAATGATGACTACCCTGCATAAATCAGGAAGCTCCTTTTTATCCTTTACCAAAGGATCCGTGGAAGAAATACTAAAACGTTCTCGCTACATATTAATGAACGGAAAGCAAATACCCTTGACCTCACAACTCAAAAAGGATATTAGCAAGGCTTCACATATTTTGTCCGAAAAGGCTCTTAGACTCTTGGCTCTTGCTATTCGTAACGGGGATTCCACGCCAAAAGAAAGCGACCTTACCTTTGTTGGCTTAGTAGGCATGATGGATCCGATTCGCCCCGAGGCTGTTGACGCTGTTACTGAGTTTAAGGGCGCTGGCGTTAAAACCATAATGATAACCGGTGACCGCATCGATACTGCCTTTGCGATTGCAAAGGAGCTAGGAATCGCAGAATCTCCTAGCGCTTGCATGTCTGGCAGTCAAATGGATGACCTTTCTGATACGGATTTTTTTGAAGCTCTAGAGTATACCAATGTTTTTGCTCATGTTTCTCCTGAAAACAAAGTCCGTATTGTAAGGGGGCTTAAGGAAAAAGGCAAGATTGTTGCTATGACCGGAGATGGTGTAAATGACGCTCCTTCTTTAAAATCTGCGGATGTAGGTATTGCCATGGGTATCACAGGAACCGATGTTGCTAAAAATGCTGCAGATATTATCTTGACCGATGATAACTTTGCTACGATAGCCAAGGCAATTGCTCAGGGAAGATGTATTTATGCCAATATAAAGAAGTCTGTTCTATTTCTTCTTTCCTCTAATTTTGGTGAAATAATTACTATGCTTTCTGCCATTTTGCTAGGTTTTTCCTCACCACTAAAGGCTAGTCATATTTTATGGATAAACCTAATTACAGATTCTCTGCCCGCACTTGCACTAGGCACAGACACCAATGACACAAAAGACTTCATGAAAAAACCACCACGCCCTAAAGATGAAAATCTTTTTGCACATGGTGGCTTAAGTCTCACTTTATTATATGGAATTCTAATTGCCACCATCAGTATTGCGGCATTTTTGCAAATTCCCTTTTCCATTTTGCAAACGCAAGGAATCCCCGTAACCTTGGAGCACCTAAGGCAACTTCTTTTAGTTCCCGAGGTTCTAGTTCGTGCTCAAACCTACTCCTTTACAGTCCTTGGTATGTCTCAAATATTTCATGCCATTGGCATGCGCAATACAGAAAAATCTATTTTTGCTATAAATCACTTTTCAAATAAGCTAATGATTGTCGCAGTTATTATCGGCTTAGGACTCCAGTTTTTAGTTACAAAGGTACCCTACTTTATTAGCGCCTTTGGCACCTGTTATCTTTCTCCGATAGAATGGACGCAGTTACTTTGCTTATCTGCAATGCCCATTTTAGCCCATGAAACGCTACTACTTTCTCCACAAAAAATAACTAGAAAAAAAGCTTACAATTAGAGCCATCATTTTAGCAAGCGCCAAAAGGCAAGAATGATTAATAGCACTCCACTCACCCAAAATAAGTTGGCCTTGATTTTATCAGAAATCACTTTACCAATTTTTCCACCTATCAACATCATTAAATAATTAATAACAAAGGCTGCTGGCACCGCCCATATCATTTCTTTCGTGGCTACACCCACGCCAATACCAGCCGCAATACTATCTATAGATAGGGCAACACCCAAGGATACCGCCTCAGGGGCAGACAAAACTTTATCACCATCCCAGTCTGCTTCTTGTGCTTCTTTTTTCCCAGAGCGATCAAAAAGCTTTACGATACCCAACACAAACAGCAGTAAAAATCCTATTTCCGTGGCCAAATATGCGGGCACATAGCTCGCTAACAAATGTCCCACCCCAAGCGAAAGTAACAGCATAATTGCCGATACTGCCGAAACAATTCCAATAGAAAGGTTGGGCATCTTTACTTTACTAATCCCATATGCAAATCCTGCCGCAAATGCGTCTATTGACAATGCCGTTACCAGCACCAGAATTTGCAAAATAATAAATGCTATTTTGGTTAATTCCATAAAAATACCGAGAATCTCTTTTTTACTATCATATTCAGAGATTCTCGGTCAGTTCATATATGTTTTAAAATAACATGGCCTCTATATCACTACATCGAGGATAAATTTGTAATTTTATTTTTTAGCTCTCCAGAAATATCTTTTAACATATCTGTTGTTGCTGATATTTCTTCTGTGCTTGCAGCAAGGTTCGTAATTCTCTGATTTACATTAGCAATAACGTCTATCATTTCCTCTGATTCTTCTATTAGCTCCTGTAGTGCAGTCGTAATCTCTTCTTTGTTTAAATTACTATCTGCCGCTACATTCTTACTGGAATCAGAAAGATTTTTTATTTCTCCTGCAACAACCGCAAAGCCTCTTCCAGATTCTCCCGCTCTTGCCGCTTCTATAGATGCATTTAAAGATAGTAGATTTGTTTGTTCGGCAATACTAGTGATATCATCGTTATTCTTTTCTAGCTGTTCTAAAAGCTCAGTTACACCCTCTAAAGAATGTTTTAGCTTCTCGCAGAACTGTGTAACCTCCACCATGTAGGAATTAATTGCCGTACTCTCTGATGCGTTGCTTGCATTTCCTTCCGCCACTTGTGTTAGTGAATTATCTAAGTCTGTAAAATCTTCTCCTACAGCACTTACTACCGATTGAATTTCTGCTCCCTTGCGTTCCAGAATATCATGGTTTTCTCTACTCTCCATAGCTGCTAGCTCTGCTAGGCGTTTTTCTTCTTCCACCATTCCCTTAATAAAGTATACACAAGATTCTTTTTCATTTGTTCCATTAAAGATTGCTGTCGCCATATCACGACACGAGTCGTATCCACAAGCACCACAATTAATTTTCTGCTGTTCACTTTTTTGTTTATGCATACTTTCAAAAATATTTTGTAGCTCTACGCCACTTGGTTTTGCAATTTTTACAAGAGTAGATTTATCCGTATACGCTCTAACAAAATCATCCAACTTTAAAGCTGCAAACTTCCTATTTAAATTCTTTAATCTCTGCGCAGGCTTTAACCCCTTTGCGAAAGGATGACCTGGCTTTTTATTTTTACTAGCATTCTTAATCTGATTAATTTCATAGTATGCGTCTACATACCTATCTCTATCCGACTCAACTCCCGTTCCGTAGATACAACCACCAGAACAATTCAGTGCATCCACCATAAATGGAATATTTTTACCAGCTTCTACTTGCTTCTTATAATTATCCAAGAAGTGATACATATGCTTTTCACCCTCTACCTGACGGATGTACACATCTTCTCCGCAGAACCAATAAACATTTTCTTTTAAACCGCCCGGCATAGGATAAATTGAACCCAAGCCATACTCTATTTCATCCGTTACTTCTGGGCCTGTTATCTGATTTTTCTTCACGTAAGCCATTAAATGCTCAAAGGTAACATTGTATGTAATATAGCCTCCGTTATTTTTGTCATCAATCTCATTCTTTTTGGATATGCAAGGACTAATAAATGCCAGCTTATCCGTAATTCCCATATACTTTTTCGCATAAATAGCACTACACATCATTGGCGAATGTATTGGTACTAGCTTAGGCAATAATTCTGGTACATAGTGCTCTATATAATTGACAACCGCTGGACACGGCTGTGAGATTCCTCCTGTAAAGTTATTCTTGGTTATGTAGTTTATATAAGCCCAGGTAGTAATATCCGCACCAAAGCTTACACTGATTATTCTATTTACTCCCGCCTTCTTTAAGCCTCCTAAAACCTTTTTGTATTCACTTGGATAATTTGCTGCAAATGCAGGTGCCAGCAAAAGAGTTATTTTTTCCCCTTTTTTTAAATCATCAAAAAATCTTTGTGTATCATCCTTAAATTCTCTCGCTTTGTGTTCACATGCATCAAAGCAAGCACCACAGGATATACACTGTTCCCCATTTACTTCAATTCTTTTTTGATCCCCTTTTGCGCTTGCACAGTTTGCTGTAAGCACTGGACATTCAGAAATGCAACGATTACATCCAATGCAATTATCATTCGTATAAATTAATCCCATACCGTTCACGCTTCCCTTTTCATATTTTTTAACATTAAACAAATTATAGCATTTATTGCTATTTTTTTCAATGCTATTTGCTCTTTGTATTTGCATTTATTGTTGATTTTGTTCTTTTTCAGACATTTGCTTTTTTTAATAGTTCAAAAACTTCTCATATATTGCTCATTATTCTATTTTTTATTTATTTCCAGATAATAATGTGCTAAAATTAGATCATATAATTTTACGGAGGGAAACGCTATGATTAAAAATCGAAAGATAAAAACAAAACTACTTTTTATGATTTTACCTTTTATTCTCACTATTGTTGTCAGCATTCAATTCTTTTCCTTTAATCAGACCTCATTAGTGGATCAGTCCAAAAACATTTATTACAATCAACTGTTTGATATTAATACCCTTTTGCTTAGTGCGGATCGAGATTTTTATCAGGCAAACATTGCGTCCACAGAAAGCTACATTAATAGATACACCGTTACTCCTGCTCAATTGAAGGCTTATGCTGAAGAGTATGCAACTAATTCTAAACAAGTAATAGATCGTTATCTTTTAGTAAAAGAAAAGATTTCTCAAGATGATTACCTATACAACACATTTACTATAGATGGTGATTCAAGAACCATGAACGTTTTACTTGATGAGTTTTACGCTGCTTATAGTCGTTGGGATACCCTGTATGATTGTGCAACTGGTAAGGGTGACTACAATGCAAAGACCACTCAATTTGGTGTAGCCAGAGAATATCTTGATGCTATGCAAGACTTTATGATTGAATATGCTACCTATCAAGAAGGTGTATTACATCAGGCCCTAATTTCAAGTATCGTCGGTACTGTTGGCATTATCTTCTTTGTAGTTATTGTTTGCCTAATTTTCTTCTTCTTTATTTCTAGATATATTAGCAAAGGTATTACAGAAGCTACAAAAAGAATGAACACTCTGGCACAAAAAGATTTAACTTATACAGGCAAAGAAATTAAGTCTAAGGACGAGGTTGGAACCTTATCAAATGCTGCTGTAACTGTTCAGCAGTCCTTAACAAATATTGTAACAGTACTTAATGCTTCCACAACTCAGCTTACTGATTCTGCCGAGATACTTGAATCTAGTGCAAGCGAAACCAGCGATTCCATGAAGAATATCGCCTTAGCCGTTTCTGATTTAACAGTAACCATAACCCAGCAGGCTGAAGATGCCAATCAGATTGCTAGCAACATGCAGGATCTGAACCATATGATGGAACAAAGTGCTGGTAGCACTTCTTCCCTTGACAAAGCAAGTAATGAAATTAATCAGCTTACCTCCAATGGTAAAATGACTGTAGAAACCCTAACCCAGGCAACTCTACAGGCAAAGAAGGCTTTTGAAAATATTTTCGAGGTAATTGTTGGAATTGAAAATAGTACAAAGAAAATTAGTGAAGCCAGCGGACTTATTTCCTCTATTGCTTCACAGACTAACCTTCTTTCTTTAAATGCAAGTATTGAGGCTGCCAGAGCTGGTGAGGCAGGACGTGGATTTGCTGTTGTTGCAGAACAAATTCGTGACCTATCCGAGCAAAGTGCGAACTCTGTTGAAACCATCAACCATATGTTAGACGAGCTACAGAAAAATACAAATAGTGCTTCTGAACAAAGTGGATTAGTAAGGAATTATGTAGAAAAGCAAAATGAAAGCGTAGAAGCTACAAAAACTAGCTTTGATGACATTATTTCTTCCATTGACAAGGTTAACGCAGAAATCGAACAATTAGAAGGTATTAACAAACAGCTTGAATCTGGATTTACTAATATTCTTGGACTTGTAGATAATCTTTCTGATGCATCGGAAAGAAATGCAGCTACTGCCCAGGAGCTTAATGCAACTACAGAAGTTGTTTCCAATAGCGTAGAAAGCCTACACGGCACTGGTTCCGATATTAATCAGTTGGCAGAGGAATTGGCGGAAATTATTGGGGAGTTTAAAATGTAGTTTTCTAAAGTTTCTATAAAGGCTGTAGCAGTAACATAGTTTCGACCAGCAGACGCTCTCGCTTGATGAAAAAGCGTAATGGTACATAGGCTTACACAGTACATAAGCCAAGTACCAACGTTTTTCAACACTGCTGTTACGAAATCTTTGTTACTGCTACAGCTCTTTTTATATAACTGCTTAGAAAAATAATATTTGTGCACTTACATTCAAGTACACTTAGGGGGGAATGTATGGATTATAATTTAGATTTTGACAAGCTTTGCAGTATTTTAGATTTAGGGGAATTAGTTTCTGTGCCTAAGGAGTTGTCTGGTGGATTAATGAATCGAAATTTTATGTTAGAAACTACAAGCGGTAAATATGCTGTTAAGGCTTTAAATCCAGCAATTATGAAACGGCCAACTGCCATGCAGAATTATATTAATTCTGAAAAAATTGCATCTATAGTTTGTAATAATATAAATGCCGTGCCAGCTATATACTTTAACAGCACAGCCGTTCAGACCCTTGAAGGGCAGCATTATCTTATCTTTCACTGGTGTAATGGAACACATCTATTTGGCGATGATATTTGCATCAAGCATTGTGAAGAAATGGGAAGAGTATTGGCCCAAATACATATGGCAGATTTTTCTTCTTTGGACTTATGTAGTGAAACTCCATCAGAGGATGTCATTTATGACTGGAACCATTATTTACATAAAGGAATCGAAACAAATGCTACTTGGTGTGATTTACTGCAACAGAATCTTGAAAAATTATATGAATACAGCAAGTGCTCTGCAAAAGCTTCAAGAGTTATGTCAGCTGATATGGTTATTTCTCACGCCGATTTAGAGCCTAAAAATACCCTGTGGGTTGATGATATGCCATATATCATCGATTGGGAAGCAGCCGGCTTTGTCAGCAAATATAATGACATTCTTGAAACTGCTCTATATTGGTCAAGGGATAAGGATGGACGCCTCGTCAAAGATAAATGTACTGCATTTATGAAAGCCTACAAATCTTTAAACAATGATTTACTTGATTCTTGGGATTATGCTTTAGATATGGGTTATTCAGGAATGCTTGGATGGCTTGAATATAGCCTCAAAAGATCACTTTGGATAGAATGCAGCGATGACACTGAAAATAAAATGGGGACACAGCAAGTATTTGATACCATTAAGGCAATCAATAATTACGCAAGTGAAAAAGATGTAATACGCACTTGGTTAGCGTACCTGGAGAATTTAGCTAGTGTTAAGATAGCAAATCTCTATTAAAGAAAGAGATCTTTAGATTGTAATAACGAAAATGCGATTCCAGAAGGGCAGTGTAGAACGTCTGCTCGAAGGAATGCTATTTACGTTATTACCCATCCAAACCCCTTAACTTAATGACATTGCTATTTAACCAGCTTCACAAATGCCTCCCCACGCTCCTCAAAGTTCTTAAAGTCTCCGTAGGACGCGGATGCAGGAGATAGTAGGCAAGCCTTTCCTGGAAGGGTTATTTCCTTTGCTAGTGTCACTGCCGTTTCTAGATTCTCACAGTAGAAGGTATTGGCATTGTCTTCCACTTCTTTATATATTCTTTTCCCCGACTCATACATGCAAATGAACTGTATGTGGGTATTATCTTTTATGAACTGTACCAATTGTGTATAGTCAATCTTTCGGTCCATACCACCAAGCAAGATGGTTTGCACATTGGCAACACCTGCTACAGCGCTCATGGTAGCTTCTGGAATGGTTGAAATGGAGTCATCGTAATAATCCACCCCATTAATATTTGCGATGTGCTCCAGCCTGTGAGGAAGGCCCTCAAAGTTACTCATGGCCGCCAAAACCTTTGAAGGCTGGCAAGCAAACACCTTTGTTGCTACTTGATATACAAATTCTCCGTTAAATTGGTTTTGGGCACCAATTAATTTAAGACTATATTTATTTTCCCCCACTGGAGAAATCATTGTCGTTTGTGCTTTTTTGGCAATTTCAGGTACATTATTTCCCACAAAAAAATAATCTCCTGCTTTTTGATACCTTGCAATATTGCTTTTTGCATTAAAATAAGCATCTACTGTCTCATAGTAATCTAAGTGCTCTTCGTAAAGATTTAGGAAAATAGAAACATGAGGTGATACCTTTGCATGGGCAAGCTGATGGCATGACATTTCGAAAACAATGATGGTATCTGATGAAATGTCACCATAGTAATCTAAGCAAGGATAACCAATGTTCCCAAGAAGAATCACTGGCCTTCCACTACTCTTTTTTAAGACATCTGATAGCATAGTGGAGGTTGTACTTTTTCCCTTAGTTCCTGTTATTCCCACAGTTTGATCTCTAAATTCGCCTAGAAACAAATCTGTCTGAGAAATGTATTTGGCATGCTCCTCTTTCATTACGATGCCTGGACTTTTAATAATGTAGTCATAGGCTTCTTCATTAATACCTTCTCTAGTTCCTTCATAGACTTCCAAGGAGCTTACTTCACAAAAAGAATTTAAAAATCTCTCTGTGGATTTTCCTTCTCTTCCATAACCCCAAATCAGTATTTTTTTACCACACAAATCACTTGTTATGCTCATTTTCTATTAAACACCTCTTTAGTATGCCTTGATACTCCTCTGGCACACTATTTTCTTCTACCCAGCCACTTAAAATCTGGGAAATATCTCCAACCTCAGCAAGTATACTTTCCATATAACGATTTGTCAATATACTGCTATAGCCTGCTTCTACCAAATATTTTAGGGATAAAAGCACTTCATTCCTAGTGCCCACACACTCAAAAGGTTTATTGTCCTCTACTCCAATTAATTCACGGAAACATAAATCCAAGGATTCCTTGTCTAGCAAATTCTCTCCAAAGATTTGGACAAGCTCATCCTGCGTTAAAAATGGTGCCAAAATAATATATACAAACAAGCATTTTGCGCAGTTAGCACACCATATGCCTTCCTTACTTCCTACATTACAGCTCCTAAATATCGGATGATACATTTTATATCTTGCAAAAAGCATAGCAATTTGCAACTCACTTAAAGGACGAAGCAGACTAAAATAGCGAATTTGTGTGTCCAAAATGGTGCTCATATACCATTCAAAATCCTGCTCAAACTCATAGCTTTTTGAATACTGGTGATTTACATTTGAATCCTTTACGGTACTTTCGTTAGCGCTTGTTTCATTGGACAAGGTGATATACTTCTTCTTATGTAAAAAGGCAGTTATCACACTAGAAAATGCTACAATTGCAGAAAATGGGGTATGGCCATTTAAGTAGCCTTCTTTATTTAGCTCAATTAGTTTTAAATCTAGCTTTCTTTTTACTAGAATATCGCCCGTTTTATAATCATATACATCAATAACCTTACTAGTTGCTGCAATTCGGTTGATACTAAAGGTTGTTACATCCTCCTTCGCCGCTCTTAGAACCTCTAAGGAAACAACAGAATCCTTTCCACCACCAATTGGAACCAAGCAGCCCTTGTAAACAGCCTCGTCCTTCATCGGTGTGTTCTCACCTTCTTCACAGATAAGCTCTGCAAAATCCTCCTGTGTGGTTTCTATATCATTTACATAAAAGAACTCACCCAAACCATTAAAATATAACTTTTTCCACCATGCCCTCTGCTGCTTTGATAGTTTTCCGCAAAGTACCTTGATGGTAGGTGGACAGGCACACTTCCAATAGCTAATAAGCTCTACCATTCCTAGCTGGAAAATAAGATTCTTTAAAATTTCTTCCTCTATCTCAGCTCCCACTGGGAATTCCCAGGTTGGATGAAATTCGCACAACCCAGGAATGCAGAAATTATATGTAACCTTATAAATACTCTCTAGCTTTTCTATGGTATAGTCTTTATATATAAACTCTAAATAGTTGTTTCTTAATTCCTCAAACTTATGCAAGCCAGCATCCTCCTAGCGATTCTATATGTTTAATATATACATTTCCAAATAAATTATTATACATTGCTAATAGTAACATTTTAACATGCCCTTGTCTAAAAGAAAATATAGAAAAAAATAGTTGCTTTTCGTTGGTTTTTGTTTATTTTCTACATGCCTTAATAGCAAAGCTATGCTATAGTTTAGTTATATTGTATTTTCACAAATGGGAGGATTTTTTATGTTTAGTTTACACTCTAATACAAAAATTACATCGCATATAAATACACCACCTGTTAATAATGCTATCGCTATGTTAAAAAGGGATATGGAGAAAAGATTCCTTCCTTCAGATTCACCTATTAATTACATAAGTCTTACAATTGCAAAAGATATGGATGATGAAGCCTTTCGCATTGTCATTTCAAGAGATATTTCTATCTTTGCCAAGGACGACTTAGGTTTTGTTTATGGGCTCCTTTCGATTAGCGAATTGCACTTAGGCATTAGGCCTTTTTGGTTTTGGCTAGATCAGAAAATTGACAAAGTAGAAAACATATTAATTATAGAAGATACCTATTATTCACCCAAACCTAGGGTTCGCTTCCGTGGTTGGTTTTTTAACGATGAAGTTTTATTTATGAAATGGAATATAGATAGAGAATATACATGGCGCATGGCATTTGAGGCCCTACTACGTTGTGGTGGAAACCTTACGATTCCAGGCACAGATAAGCTATCCCATCGAAATGCAAAGCTGGCTTCCAGCATGGGACTATGGATTACCCATCACCATGCAGAGCCTTTGGGAGCAGAAATGTTTGTACGTGCTTATCCCGGTATTGAGCCTGATTTTGATGAACATCCAGAGCTGTTCTTTCAGTTATGGCAACGTGCTGTTCTTGATCAAAAGGATTATAAGGTTATTTGGAACCTATGCTTTCGCGGACAAGGAGACTGTCCGTTTTGGGCCACTGATACCACGGGGAAATATGATACTCCCGAAAAGCAAGGTGCACTTATTACCAAACTAATCAAAGAGCAATGTGACATTGTGAAAAAACATGTAAAGAACCCTATTTTCTGCACTAATCTTTATGGCGAAATTATGGAACTTTATGAGGGGGGACATTTAGATTTAGATCCGCAAATCATTAAAGTTCGAGCTGATAACGGTTTTGGCAAAATGGTAACAAGGCGCCGCGACAAC
The DNA here is from genome assembly GCA_031554725.1 of Lachnospiraceae bacterium. Classification (GTDB taxonomy): domain Bacteria; phylum Bacillota; class Clostridia; order Lachnospirales; family Lachnospiraceae; genus JAVBUZ01. Next base: position 12,448 of record JAVBUZ010000065.1, read on the forward strand.
CACAGCATGCGAATCTCTTCTATGCCCGACAAGGATGATAAGGGAAGGCAGGGAATTTATTATCATGTCTCTTTTTATGATTTGCAAGCGGCGAATCATATAACAATGCTCCCTAACAGCGTTAATTTTGTGAGCAAAGAGCTGGATCAAGTTCTAGCAAATGGCGGTGATGATTTTTGGGTAGTCAACTGTTCCAATGTTCGCCCACACGTTTACTACTTGGATGCCATTCGCAAAAAATGGTTTGGTCAAGAGGTGTCGGATCGAAATCACAGTGTTGCTTTTACCGCAGAATACTTTTCTCCCAATTCCAATATAAGTAAGTGCTTTGCCGAATATCCAAACGCCATGCTTTCCTATGGTAACGAAGATGATGAGCACGCAGGCGAGCAATTCTATACAGAAAACATACGTATCCTAGCTCATCACTTAATTACCTGCAGAACCGATCAAGCCCCTGAGCTCCTTTGGCTCACTGGCGATTTAGACTTCACTCAGCAAATTCGTTACTTAGGAAATATTTGCGAAGAAGGTTATCGTAAGTTAGTCGCATTTGAAGCTTTATGTAAAAAAACCAGTGACAAATTAAAGGATTCGCAGAAGCTACTCTTTGACTCTACCCTTCTTTTGAACGCACAAATACATAAAAACTGCGCTGAGGCAGTTATTTCTTTTGCCAATGCTTATGAGGAATATCTTGCGGAGAACTATAAGGAAGCATTCATGGGAATGGGCAAGTGCGCAGAATGTTTTGATTTTGCCAATCGCCAAATGCGTAATAGTGAGTATGGCATATGGAAAGGCTTTTATCAAAACGATTGTTTTACAGATATAAAGCATAGTGCTTATATGGCCCGAAAGATAATGGGACTACTACGTGAACTCGGTGATAATGTTCGTCATGACGCATGGTATCGAGATGCAACCTATCGTGAAGAGGATAAAAATGTTTATTTACTTCTTGTACTAGACAATCATATGACTGATTGGGAATTATATAAAGCTATGAGGGAGGCAGAAAAAAAATGATTTTTGGCGTAGATTATTATCCTGAGCATTGGGACAAAGAGGAATGGAAAGAACAAGCAAGGCTCATGAAGGAAGGCAACTTTAACACGGTAAGAATGGGTGAATTTGCTTGGAAGCTTTTCGAAAAGGAAGAAGGGGTTTTTGACTTCTCTTTACTTGATGAAGCAATCGATATTTTAGCAAAAGAAGGAATCAGAGTAATTCTTGGCACCCCAACTGCAGCACCTCCAAAGTGGCTAGCAAATCGTTATGATATCTTGCAAGAAGATAGATATGGACGAAAAAGAGCCTGGGGTTCAAGAAGGGAATGTTGTGCTAACAGTGCTGATTATTTAGATAAGTCGTGTATTATTGTTGAGAAAATGGCTGCCCATTATCAAAACAATCCAAACATCATTGCTTGGCAAATCGATAATGAATTTGGCTGCCACAATAGCACTCGTTGCTACTGTGAAAGCTGTCGCAAAGCATTTTCCATCTATCTTAAAGAGCGCTATGAAAGCATTGATGCTTTAAATAAGACTTGGGGTAATGTTTTTTGGAGTCTTGATTATGACTGCTTTGATGACATCATTTTACCAGGCTATAATGCCTGTGAAGCGGAGAATTTCCCTACCTTTGCCCATAATCCTAGTCTTGACTTAGAATTTAGACGCTTTTCATCTGATTCATGGGTCAGCTATCAAAAGATGCAAATTGAAATCCTCAAAAAGTATACCAGCTTACCCATCACCCATAACCTGATGGGACATTTTTCCGACATTGACTATTATAACTTAGCAAAGGACCTAGATTTTGTTTCTTGGGATAATTATCCCGACAATCAATGGGGCTCGTCCGAGTATGAATATGTTTCCATGGCTCATGAAGTCATGCGTGGTGTAAAAGACAAAAACTTTATTGTTATGGAAGAGCAATCCGGTCCTTGTGGATGGGATAAGCTTGGCTCTACACCTAGACCTGGGCAGCTTCGTCTTTGGACCTATCAGGCTCTTGCTCATGGCGGGGAGGGAATTGTTTATTTCCGCTTCCGTACGGCGTTATTTGGTATGGAGCAATATTGGTACGGCGTCCTTGATCATGATGGTATTCCCGGCAGACGCTTTTACGAGCTTCAGCAAACCGGACAGGAGCTACAAAAAATTGAGCCGCACCTTGCAAGTAGTTCTAACAAGTACGAAACTCTCATTGTAAAATCCTATGACAATGTTTGGGGACATGATATTAAACAGCATACCAATAGATATAATTATAATAACCTACTCTATTCCTACTATAAAGCTAACGCTCATTTCAACATTCCCACTGCTGTTTCTAGGGAAAGCTATGAAAAGTATAAAGTAGTCTATATGCCTTCCTATAACATTGTAAAGACTGAGGACGAAAAAGAACTAAGTGCCTATGTCGAAAATGGTGGCACCTTAGTTTTAACCTTCCGCAGTGGTACAAGAGATAGTTACAATAATGTGATGCCTCTTACCGTTCCTGGCGTCTTTTCTAAACTTGCTGGTATTACCGTAAGGGATTTTGATGCTTTACGTAGACCAGTTCCCGTTATCAGTCTATCTGAAATCGAAGATGTTGTAGGAACTGCCAGTATATGGTGTGATATTATTGACCCAGTTACTGCGAAGCCTTTATTCGTATATGCTAGCGAGTATTATAAGGATAAACCGGCCATTACCGTAAATACTTATGGAAAAGGTCGCGTTTACTACATCGGTTGTGACCTTGATGAGCAAACCATGCTTACTTTAGTTGCTTACATTTCCAAAGAGGCTAATGTTACCATGTATGATTTGCCTCAGGGGGTAGAAATGCTAAAAAGAGACACTTGCGTCATTTTACTAAACCATAACGAGTACGAAGTGTCCCTTTCTTGTTCTGGGAAATCCCTTATTAGTGATGTGCCATTTTCTGGAATACTTCCTGCTTATGGAGTGGAAGTATTGGAAGCCACATTAAAGTAAATCGCATAGTTCTCGTCGGTTACATCATAAAGTGGTACAAACTCCATGTTCTTAGCTTGGTGTAGAGTCTTGTATGATCCTTGCTTCCAAGGAAATACACTATAGGTATGCTCGTACTGTGGTAAGAAGGTTTCCTCTAGCTTTTCCTTATCACAATATAATTCACGTTCTTTATCACAGAGTCCTGCTAAAACGATTGGCCCTTCTACAACCGCGCAGGACTCTGGAATATCTTCCAGGGGCACTAGGGCAAGCTCTGCTGGGAAGAAAATTAGAATTTCATCCAACTGCCAAGCTCTATCTATATTTATATAGCCATCTACTATTTCATAATCATCTATTTTCTCTCCATTTATCGTTAATGAAGGTTTTTCCTTCACCCATCCTGGAACACGTAGAGAAAGTGTAAAACGCTCCGCCTTGGGCGCTGCAATTTGAAACTTTAGTGACCATCTGGACATTTGACTATCGTCCTTTTCATCAAAGAGTGCAAGGTCATTGTAGTATTTCATATTTACGCATTGCTCTACTGTTACTTCCACATCCTCTCTTACCCAGTTTAATTTGGATGGAATATACTGACCTACAACAAGTCTGTCCGCACCTTCAAAATAAATAAGTGAATTGTACAGAGTCTGAGCCTGTACCATGGTTCCATGACAGCACCAGAAGTCATGTGTTTTCGAGCCCCATTTCTTTTTACTTCCCGCCTTCATGGGTAGGAAATAGGTAGGCATTCCTGTATATTTATTTTGCTGTGCCAAAAATCCATTGTAAAGATTTTTTTCAATATAATCTGCATAGGCTGTATCCCCAGTCCACTTATAAAGATAAGAGGCTGTTCTTACCATGTTATAAACCGTACAAAATTCCTGATTTGATTCGCTCTGAAAATGTCCCATTCTGTAAGGATGTGTCCAATATTCACCAGCATTTTGTCCGCCGGTGCAGTAATAGCCTCTATCTGTAACTGCACACTTCCAAAAGGCTTCCACAATCTGTTTCCACTTCTCTTCCCCTGTGATTTCATAAAGCTTTGCTGCTCCGTGAGACCAAGGTATACTTGCGTTGGCATGGCAGCTAGTTAAGGCATCTTTTCCCTCTAGTAAGTCTCTAAAAATTCCAGGCTCACTATACTTTTTTGCAAGCTCAAAATACTTTTCCTGATTTGTTATTTCATAAAGGGTAGCCCACAACTCTAGCATGCCTGACTCTTCCCCTTTATATATGGCATGAGGGTTTCTTAGCAGCATCTCATCTGTCCACTTCACATACCAATTGCTCAGTTTATCAATTACCTCAAGAGCGGTTTTATTTCCAGCATAAGTATAGGCGTGCATTAAACCTAAAATAGTTTTGTGCATTACATATTGTGGTGACCAAATATTTTGACCCATTTCTAGTTTATCAAAATATTTTTCTGGAATAGAGCCAATCCATTCTCCCCCATTTAGTTCCTGACATCTATGTAGCTCATCTACAATAGTATCTAGCTTTGCTTTTAGCTCATAGTCTCCCTCCGATGCATAAATAGAAGCCGCCGCAGAAAGCCAGTGACCTAAAAAGTGTCCTCTAAGCTGGCAGGTTGGTGCCTCCCAGCCCCAGTGAAGCTGCGCTATGCTTGGATCATGCATTACCTGTAAACCCGGTATAATAATTCCCGCCTCTAAATAAAAGTTTTGCAAAAGTCCTTGGTTTGATAAGCTCTTTAAATACTCACTATTTAATTCAAATCTTTCACGAAAGAGTCCTGGTAACAGCATAACCATCTTATTTTCTACTGATTTTAACATTCTTTTCCCTCCAAATTGACGTAGACATTTCTTTTTTAATAAAGTATCATATTTATAATATAAATTATAAGTTTTTGCTACTTTATAGCAACTTACAAAAGCATAAAAAAGGTGGTGTATTCTTAGATGCGTTATTTTCTCTCTCAAAATTTCAGACCCATAAAATATATATCCTGTGGGAATCTCATCAGTCATGATGGCTTTTTACACCACAGGCGCAGCTTTGATATCGATGTGCTTATTATGGTTACACAAGGGACTCTTTACCTATCACAATATGGAACCCATTACGAGGTAGGCGCAAATCAATTTATTTACTTAAGGGCTGGTGAGGAACACTATGGTTATCAGGCTTCTAGTGGTAAGCTTTCCTATCTTTGGGTACATTTTTATATGGACTCTGTTTGCTTAGATGAGGCTACTGTGCCTCAGCATATAAATGACCTTATGTCTCCTACTGACTTTCCCTTGATACTTTTACCTGAATACGGCAACGTAGCGGCTACCCAAAAGGCGCCGCTACTATTTCATCAGTTATTAGATTTTTCCAGGGAAGAGACTCCCTATGCCCATCAGATTACAAACCATGCTTTTGTCCTTCTTGCCATGGAAATGACTCATGAATTCTTAGAGCATTACTTGAATGCAAAAAAGTTTCTTCATCCTGCCGTTACCAGAATCGCTGAATGGATTAAGGCAAATTATTATCACTCACTTACTGTTCCAGAAATTGCAGAGGAATTTGGCTACACAGCCGATTACTTATCCTCCCTCTTTCATCGCTACACGGGCTTTACCCTGATTCATTACATCAACAAGATACGCATTGACAGTTCTAAGAACCTGCTTACCCACTATGATGTTACCGTAAAGGAAGCTGCTTTTTCCTCTGGCTATCAGGACGAAAAATATTATATGAAGATGTTTAAAAAACAAGAGGGTATGACCCCTACCCAGTATAAAAAAGCCTTTTATCAAAAAATGATTAATCAGCAAAGGGACTAATGCTACCTAGCTTAACTTTACTACAGTGTCCGCTGTTGCTATGGTGCTTGGCCTATGGGCAATCATTAGAATCAGTCTTTCACCCTTTAGGGCTTTAATGGCATCCTGCACCAAGTATTCAGACTCATTATCTAGCGCCGAGGTCGCCTCGTCTAATAAGAGTATAGGTGCGTTTCTAATGATAGCTCTAGCTATGGCAATACGCTGTCTTTCCCCACCTGAAAGCTTATTTCCACGTTCGCCTACATAGGTATCATATCCATCCTCAAGCTTCATAATAAAATCATGGGCATGGGCTGCCTTTGCCGCACTTATAATGTCCTCCATGGTAGCCTCTACTTTTCCATAGCGTATATTTTCGGCAATACTACCTTCAAATAGATATGCCTCTTGAGGAACATAAGCTATTTTTTCTCTAAAGGCTTTTAGCCCTATTTCTCCCACACTCTTTCCTTCAAAAAGAATCTGCCCCCGTTTTAGCTCATAAAAGCCAAGCAGCAATTTTGCTAGTGTGCTCTTTCCTCTTCCAGACTCCCCAGTAATAGCAACGCAGGAGTTCTTTTCCAAGTCTATAGAATAATCCTTCAAAACCAAATCTCTTTTTCCTTCATATCCAAAGGTTATATTTCTCATGCTTAAAAAAGCTGTCTTTCCTATTTCCTCTGCTGGCTTTTCTTCATATGCAAAGGGCTCCTCTGGGGTTTCCATAAATTCTAAAATTCTTTCCCCATTTACCAGACAGTTGGCAAGTTCTGGCACATACATGCCAATTTGCAAAAAGTTCCAGTTAAAGGTTCCATATAATAAATATAACGCTACCAGATTACCAATCTGCCCATTTGTTTGTTCCACATACCAGATTCCCAGAGCTAAAAATGCAAGCGAACCTAGTAGGTCAAAGGCAGTGTTCATACCCGTCAAAAGCGAGGAATAGTTAGCTCTTTTCTTTAATGCCTGGGCATATTTGTTATTGGAATAATCAAACTGCTTATTTACCTCCTCTATCATAGAAAAGGTTCGAATGACTTCCATACCTTGCAATATATTTGTTGTATTCTTTGTCATGTCATTGTTTGCATCCGATGCACTTCCACTTACTTTTTTCATGGGTTTGACCATAAAAATATTTATTACCAAAGTAGTACAGCTTAAAACAAATAGCCCTAGCATAACCGGTGGACATAGATAAAACATAGGGACCGTGCAAACCATAACCGTTAAAATAGGCATAACAATTCTACGTAGCTTTGAGCCAAATATATCCTCCGTATACATGGAATCATAGATGAGCTTGGACATAAAATCACCCGAATGATGCTCATCATAATACTTCATCGGTAGCCTAAAGGCCTTTGTATATACGTCATTGCTTATAGCCGTGGCGGCTCGTTTTGCTTCATCATTGTAAACCACGCAGGCCCATATACTCCCAGTCATTGTAAGTAAAATAACAAGACAGCTTAAAAGAATCATCCCTCCGATGCCCTCTGTATCTCCACTTCTTGCTATATCACAGAGCTTACCAATGGTTCTAGCTATAACAATCTGAAAGCCACTCCCTAGCACTCCCATACTCAAAATAGCTGCAAAGTAAATCCACTTTCGTTTTCCCAAATATCTATGTATTAGAGATTTTAATGTACTATTTTTCCACATTTGCTTCATCTCCTTTTCTTTGTGCTTCATATAGCTTATAAAAGATTCCCTCGTTATCTAGAAGCTGTTTCTTTGTTCCAGCTTCCGCAATCTTTCCTTTTGATATTACATAGATACAATCCACATCTTCTATGGTAGACAAACGATGAGCAATTGATATTGTGGTTTTTCCTTCTGAAATTCTTTCTAATGCAGCCTTTATGAGGGTCTCATTTTTTGTATCAACCGCAGAGGTAGCTTCATCTAGTAGCAAAATAGAAGCATCCTTTAAAATTGCCCTGGCTAAAGAAATTCTCTGTTTTTCTCCACCAGAGAATAAATCGCCCCTTTCCCCAACCATGGTTTCATACCCCTGCGGAAGTGCTTCTATAAAATCATGAATATTTGCCATTTTGCAAGCTTCTTTTATCTGCTCCATAGAATACTTGGGACTTCCACAGGCTACATTCCATGCAATAGTCTCAGGAAACAGGAACACATTTTGAGATACTAATGCAAGCTGCCCTCTAGCAGCGTCTATATTCCATTCATCTAGCTTTGTGCCATAAAGCTTAACTTCTCCACCCTGCTTTTCATAGAACCTGCAAATAAGCTTAAAGATAGTACTCTTTCCTTCCCCTGATTCTCCAACAAAGGCAATTCGCTCTCCCTTTTTTACAGAGAAGCTAATACCCGATAATATTTCACGTTCTGCCCCATAACTAAATCTTACATTTGAAAAGGAAAGTGCCATCTCGGTATCCAATTTCTCTGATACCTGACCCTCCTGCTCTTCTTCCTGATCCATAAGCTTTTGTAATCTATCCCTAGATACAAAGCATTCCTTTGCCGAATTTAGAAGCCCGGGTAACTCGCTTAGTGGGTTCATAATTCTATCCAGCATTAAAATAAAGAAGGTCATATTTCCTATCGTAAGACTTCCGCTTACTACTCTAAAAAGCATAATAACCACTACGACCATTTGAGGTAGCCACTTTACCAAATTGCCAAGAGTCCATGAAATAATGGATATACGATTTCTACGAAATTCAAACTTTAAAAGTTTTTCATTTGCCCTATATATTTTTTTGCTCATTTCCTCTTGCAGATTGTAGCTTCTTCCAACTACAATTCCCTGGACATTGTCATATGCGATATCTGCCAGCTCATCTACTAACTCCCAGCGTTTCTTGGCTAAGGCACCTATTTTATTATTAGCATACCTTGAGGTCATAAGAATAATAGGAAAAACCACAGCAAAGACCATAACAAGCATAAGGTCTATCTTTACCATAGAATATAACACTACCGCCGTGGTAATAAATGTAGATAAAATCCCTGGAAATATTTCCGAATAATATCCGGAAACCATATTGATATCTTTTACCATGTTATTGATTAATGATGAGGAAGAGGTATTGTCAAAGTTTTGATATTCCATCTTCATAAGCTTTCGCTCCGCCTGACCTCGGAATTTCTGCTGTATATTTATTGAAAGCTGTGCTGCTGTCTTTTGCCTCAAAAAGCTACCTATAAAGCCTATCAAAACCAGTAGTAAAATATAGACAATAAATTTTGAATCAATGGTTTGTCCACCAGTGCCATATAACATCTGGTCAATGATTTCTGATAATTTTGTATTTCCAAGCACTAAAGCCTTGGTTACTGCATAGCCAAATAACAATTCCAAAATCAGAAGATGTATATTATTCCACATGAGTTTCTGGAAAATGTTGTTTTTGTATTTCATGTTAGGTATTCCTCCTGCAAGTGCATTATCTATATATGTCATGACTAGTATATAACGTATATTTACACTTTTCATTTAATTTTTAATTGATTTTCGTATAAATCTATGAAATACTATTACCAACGACCATTGAAACCTATTTTCACTCCTAAGGAGGTTCTATGCCAGCACCACTCAAAAGCGGATTTAACATTCATGTGGAGCATTCCTGCAAGCCTGCGAGCACAGCCATGCGCTCTACTGACGTCTATACTGATTTTTACGGAATTTCCATACTGATTAGTGGAGATAGAGAAACCATTACGCCAAATGGCATTTATTATTCTCACGCTGGTGACATTGGCGTAATGGGTACTGGAATCTATCACAGGACCGCCCCACTTTCCGATATACCATATGAACGCTATGGGATAAAATTTACACATAAAATGGCAGAGCGCCTGATAAATATTATTGGCGAGGAACCTTTTCAAGATTTTTTGTCACACATTATTTATCAGATTAACCCTGATATACAAGAAAAAGTAATTCGAATCTTTAAAGAAATGCTTTACGAATATGAGCATTACACCCAAACCTCCGAGCTAATACTAGAAGGTATGCTGAACCATCTTTTAGTTACTGTATGGAATGAACGCATTATGAGCTCTACCAAAGAGATAGAGCTCAACATTACAGATGACGTTATTTGGAATGTGCTTTCCTATTTAGACTTGCATTATGCGGAAAATCCCTCTATTGAAGAGCTTGCAAGAATTGCGCATTTATCCTCCTCGCAGTTTATGAAACGCTTTAAAACCGCCGTAGGCTCTTCCTACAAAATGTACATGAAATGCTATAAAACTAGAATGGCACAAAGCATTCTTTTAAATACCACCAAGTCAATTAATGAAATTTCAGATAGCTTAGGCTTTTGCAATGCCAACTATTTTTGCAATGTTTTTACAGAAATATATGGTTGTAGTCCGCAAAAATATAGGAAGGAAAACAAAAAAACATCCTAATCCGCGTAAATATCTGCGATAGATCCTAAGCCATACTTATCTATAACAGCCTTTAATCCATCCCTCACTTCTTCCCTGCTAAAGTCATGTGCTAAAAGATAGTCATCATCCAAATCATTGAGATTGGAATAAAAGAGAAGCGCGACCTTAAGCATTTCCATATTGTCTTCTTCTAGTTTTTCATATAGCAAGTTTTCTGCCTCATCAATATTGCCAAGACGAACCAGTCTTAGTAATTCCTCCAAAGCTTCTTTTTCCTCTGCTCTTTCCAAAAGCGCTTCTGTAGGTGTTTCTGTATTTATATTAAACAATAGTTTCAGTATTGCTCTTACCATTTCCTTGATTAGTCGCATGATATAGTCTTGTTCAAACATGTCTATGTCCCTTCTAATATTACTTTCTAAAAACAGCTATTCCCACTGGCATTCGTCCTTGTATAACCTCGAAATCTAGGCCTAAAAGTCCTGACTCCTTCATCATTTTTAGATATTCTTCTTCCTTGAAACTATGCTTAGGGCGAAATCCTATAAGCTTGTACAAGCTTATTAAAAAAGTGAAACCCGTTCCTCCACTTTTAGTTAAAAAGGTAGGTACCACTAAAATACCATTTTTTCTAGTGACTCGCCATAGTTCTTTTAGTGCCTCTTGAGGGCTATCTAATAGATGAACCACATTGGCTGCAATTACAACATCATAACTTTCATCTTCCTCTGTTAAATGAAGTAAATCTCTTTCCGCAAATGAAATATTATGAAGTTCCCGTTTCCTCGCTTTTGCCTGTGCCCTCTCTAACATCGGCAGTGAAAGGTCTGTGCAAAAAACCTGGCTAGCCCTTGGTGCAACTGCAATAGATATAGCTCCTGTTCCCGCTGCACATTCCAGAACTTTAGCATCCTTTGGTACTAGGGCTGCTATATAGGTAAGCATCCCTTGATATGCCTTTTTATTTAACGATTCCGCTGCATCATAAATAAATGAAATTCTATCCCAAAATGATTTCTTTTTTTTCATAATAATAGTCTCCTTTGCAATATGAATATCTGTTCATATATTCATATTAATTCAAGGTATATAAAAAGTCAACTATATTATTTCGCACATTTTATCTTTCCCAAACCTCAAAGGCTGTATATTCCTTTTCAAACTGATATCCCAGTTTTACCGCCAAATCTCTTGACCATATATTTTGTGCATCCCAACATGGATTCATATTTCGTTCCAGACACTCTAATATCAGCTTAGAACCACATACCGATGCAAGGCCCTGTCTTCGATACGTTTCCTTTGTATCTATTTCAATATCAATGCCACCATTATATGTAGAGTACGATGAGGCACCAGCGATAATTTCCTTCTCCTTTAATATTACCACACCCAGTCCCAATCTATTGTATGTGTCATAATTCTCGTAATTTCCAACCAAGTCTCTACTCCACTCTTCCTTTAGGCAAGCCTCATATATCCCCTCATCAATAAGCTTTAAGGTATATATGGTATTTAGGCCCTCTATTTTCTTCTGCAAATATTCTCTATCAAACGTATTTTCTTCTTTTTTCAAAGCATAACGAGTGACCCGCTTTGAATTTGTCGGATAAATTTCCTGTATCAGCTGCGCCCACTCATCACTTTGTGGCACCATAATTTCAAAGGATGCGTTTTTATCTGGTTTATGCATTAAAAGCTCTTTATTAGGCTCTCCTGCCAAAAAGCAAAAGCAGCCATGATAAGCCAGCGCCGACTTTGGCATGTTTACATGATCAGCATGCACACTACCCATTAATCCATCCAAGCAAGCCCACAGAGTTGCTTCCTGCCAGTCACCAAATAATGCTCTTACTTTGTTGGTATTTATTAATCTTTCTATCATGCTTTTTTCCCTTCTAAATCTAGCAACAGTATTAAATATACTTCTTTATTACATCATCGCTCCAAATATGTGCTTCTATATATCTCTCCGGACCATATGCTCCGTCATTATTCCATTCTTGCGGATAGCCATACTTGTCAATTATCTCCAATATCTCATCATAGGTATATAACTTTTTTCGATACTCTTTACCATCATTTATTCTTGAACTAAACGTCGGATGGGAATCTCCATATGTGAACGAGATAGTACTTATATCAAATTCCTTTATATCGATTTTAATATATTCGCTGTGTTCAAACCATGTTGCCAGCCATGGACTATGCTCAACCACCATATAGTGCGGCGTATTTCGCTTAATAACACCGCCTTTTCTTTCAAATTCACATCTTAATATATTTTCATAGTAATGCCTTAATTCCATATATTCTGAAGCTCTTTTTGCACTTTGTGTATCTGATTTTTTAATCGCAATCTCCTTTAGAATTTCATTTGCCTCATCCATGGGAACATCTGACAAGCTTCTAAAAGGTCCTACTGATGCATCATAATAATGAAATAGAAACATAGCTCATCCTCCGTTATAAGTTGCTTATTATCTCCTTCATAACCATATTCTCGCGCAAAATCCAAGGAATATTTTCATAATCTTCTACCTCTTGATTTTTATGTATGATTTCCTCTAAGGGTAACCAAGCTACTTGGTAGTCATACTCCTCTTCATACTCATCCAGGTTACGTTCTCCTGCCTCTTGCTCCACCTGACAGAAAAAGTAATAGGAATCCATCTCTAGTATATCTTCATATTCACCTTTTCTTCTTTCATGAACCAAGATGCCTTCTTTTATACTATCTATAATTACATGGTACCCTGTTTCTTCCTGCATTTCTCGCACTAAGGTTTCTTGCAGAGTCTCCCCTTCTTCTCTACCCCCACCAGGAAACTTATAATCTCCATGCTTACTATAAATAGTGAGGTATTTCCCTTCCCTCATTACAATCCCTCTTACTGCTGTACGTTTAAATACGCTTGTACCTTCTCCATAATTCTTCATATCCAAAAACAATTCTTTCATAGCAAAATCCTCCCTCTAAATTCGTTTTGCAATCTCACTCATATGCCCACCGTCTGTAATCGTGTGAACACCCTCTTCGTTCACTTCCTCCACCACTAGTTCCTGAGCCGATGCATTTTCTGCAAAGTTCACCTGCAATATTGCTTGGGCTTTATTTAGGCTTACATGAATATGCTTGCCCTTTTTCATGGCTGCTTGTCCTAGTAACATTACTAAATCAGACAATATTTCCTTGGTCAAATAGCCACCCCGCCAATGAAAAGTAAATGTCGCTCCTTTTCTTACTGCTTGCTCCGCCCTCTTTGCCACATCTTCTATTTTGGTAAAGGAAAGCTTCTTTTCCCTATAGTAAAAATGGTCCCCGTCGCTACAAGACGGAACCCCATAGATCACTGGCTCATGGTCTTTGAAAAAGTTTCCATCACTTAGATTAAAATAATCATATCTTATAGAGTCTTCGCTTCCAAGGGTATTATCAAATGTCACATCCAAATGATAAAAATTACCTGCTATTTTAATTATGTTCCAAGCATGACGATACTTAATCTGCTTCTTAGCATTAGCGTCCGAAACAGCAATAATGCACCAAATACCAAGGGCATCACATAAAATCTTCACTGTTTTAGCAATTCCTTCACAAACTCCAACTCCCTGACCTAAGGGACCAATAATTTCATGGGAATATGGTTTTTTCAATTTATCATACCTTACGCCTACACAAATAAAATCATGAATATAAACTTCCTTATCCCAATCTGACAGTGCTAGCGCTGGGCGAACAAGTTTAGCTAGCCTAGCCTCCATTGCCACCTGGTGTTCTTTTATCTTTTTCTTGTTAAATAAGTATTCTGGTAGAATTTCTACATTACTTGCATCTTTATAATAACGATACCTAAATTCTACTGCATAGAAAATCTCTGGACAATCTAGTCTTAATTTAAAGAATATCTCTTGTAGCTCGCCGCCCTCTAACCTTTGAACCAAAAAGGATGGTGCCAAGGACATAAGGCCTACTTTCATGCCATGGTATACGCTCTGCCAAGTTTTATTCATTTTACTATAGTAATAGGCTTCCATAAAGTCCTCTTTTCATAAAGTAATCACGTTTAGCAATAATTGTACCAAATCTAAATAAAAAGAGCCAATATATTCGACTAAAATATATTGGCCCTATATTTATTAAATTTTAAATTTTAAACTCTTTCCCTTTTCGAATTCTCCAAATACACTAGAGTACCTATATACACTCAAAATAAGTCCAAGGTAAATATAATTAACCATTGTAACCCCAAAACCAAAGGAAAGAAACGGCATGTCTACACCTGACGGCGGTAATACTCCAAGGTTTGCACCAATTGAAAATACACTTTTTATAATTAGCATTGAGCTCGCTGCTATTCCAAGAAGAAAGCCCAGCTTGTTCTTTTGCTTTATGGAGATATGGAAGGTTCTTAAAAGGAAAATGCCTATTACCAAAAGTAAAATGGATGCCACAATAATGCCAAAATAGGAAAAGGTACAGGTAAGAACATATTCACACTCCACTCCACCTAAATATTCAAAAGCGCCCAACGTTTTATCGCCAAACAATGTCGCCCCACTAATTTGTTGTCTCGCATTATTACCTATAAAGTTTGCACCATCCGCAAATTCGTTCGGATGAAACATAGCTCTAAGCCTAGCTAGTTGATAGGCTGCCATTCCTATATGCCTTCCTTCTGCAAGTATAAGCTCTGCTACAAAAGCAGAAATTCCTCCTATGACAATAAAAAGGTAGCTTCCCATCTGTAATTTTTTATTGCCACCATAAACTCCTTTTGCCATAGCAGCAAAAATAACTATCATACAGGTACTTTGAACCACAAACCAAACAGAAATAGAAAGAAACTCAAATATATACGCAAGAAGCATCATATTTAGAATCATAATACCTATGGATTTTAAAATTCCGATGCCCTTTTCCTCTCGGAAGTGGTATACAAATCCCACGAAGAACAACACCGAAAGCATAAGCGCTGAATTTCCCGTCGCAAAGCTCTTAGCAAATATCCCGCTTCCATTAAAGAAAAGAAACCAAATGCCACATCCCACAATAAAAACAAGATATATTTGCCAGATATACTTACTTATCACTCTATAATCAAAGAAAAATAGACCTGACATAACAGCAATTCCTACTAAGTTATATATTATGGTCTTTTTACCATAGCTCTCATCTGCCACAACATTATTCCAATATTGAAAAATTATGCATTGCATAACAATTCCAAAGATTGCAATAGCTATTGCCATAATAGGTAATGCCCAATCGGTTTTGGGCCTATGAATATGATCAAGCTTTGTCCCCGTTTCCACTGGGTCACCCATTTGCATAACCGCTATGATTTCTGCCTCTTCCTCTTCTCTTCCAGATTGAAGGAAGAATTCCTTTTGATCTTCAATATGAGCATCAAGCTCTTTCAAAACAAGGGGCTTTGCCATATCACATTGTATCTGCTCCGAAACAGCAGCTAAATACTCCTTTTTCGTCATTCCTACACCCCCAAACACATTACATTAGAAACCGCTTGGATATATTCCTTCCACGCCTTTTCCTTTGCTTTTAGTTCTGCCCTTCCATGCTTGGTAATACCATAATACTTCCTTACCTTTCCTAAAACCTCGTTCTCATAACAAGTAAGAAAGCCCTTTTCCTCCAATGTGTGTAGTAACGGATAAAGTGTCCCTGCCTTTAATTCAAATACATTTTCCGAACGCTTTTGCAAGCTCTCAATCATCTCATACCCATACATGTCCTTCTCACTAAGTAGCTTAAGTATCAACATTGCTGTGCTACCTGATAACAAACTTTTGTCAATTGCCATGATCCATTCTCCTTCCCTTATGTAGATTCTCTATATATCGACTATCTACATAATATATCGAACGTCTATATATGTCAATCTTTTTTTAATTAAAATTGAAAGGCTGTAGGGGCAATAAAGTTTCGACTGGCAGGCGCTCTCGCTTAGTGGAAAACGTAATGGTGCCTAGGCATGCAAAATACGCAAGCCAAGCACCAACGTTTTCCAAAACTGCCCTTTCGAAATCTTTGTTGCCCCTACAGCTCTTTGAAATGTAAGTTGAAAAAAGATTGAGATAGTATTTGTACACTTGAAGCACCATCTAAGCTACTATATGTTCAAGTGGATTGTGTAGATGCAATAATGAAAATACAGTTCCGGCCGAGCAGTGTAGAAAAACGTTGGTACTTAAATCTGGTATTGTCAGATTTTACGTACCATTACGTTTTTGTCCAAGCGAAAGCGCCTGCTCGAAGGAATGCTATTTTCATTATTGCCTCTCCACATCCTCCTTCCTAATCCCATAGCGCTCCCTCTCACTCTTAACAATGGCCGCCATCGCTTTATTTTCATTGATACTCTTTGCTGCCTCGTCAATTGCTGATTCGTCTGCAAAGCTATCAAATATTTCTGTTTTTCCTTTTAGAAGGTTCATGATTTTCTCGTCCACGCTATTTGCTGTGAGGAGTCTATGTACCATAACGTCCTTGGATTGACCCATTCTATATACACGAGAAATTGCTTGGTTCTCTGTGGATGGCTTCCACTGAGGCTCACAGATAACAACCACGCTTGCTGTCTGTATGTTTAGTCCAACACCGCCTGCCATAATCTGACAAACCAAAACACTACCTTCTTTTGCTTCTTTAAACTCATCAATAATTTCTTGCCTTCTATTTGCAGAAACGCTTCCGTTAATGGGTCCATAGCATCTATCTGGAAGGAGGTTTTGAACCTTAGTTATGGTATCTAAGAAGAAGGAAAAGACAATGACCTTTCTGCTATTTTCCTTGGCGTCTTCACATATTTCCAAAAGACGATTTGCTTTTGAAGAATCCTTTATGTCAGGGACATTCCAAGAAACCTGACGAATTTGCATATAGGACTCTTCTTCAAGTGTTTCTTTATATACCGCTTCTTCTGCCGGTGTCATTTTACACCAGTGCTCTTTTTCAAGCTTCTCTGGAAGCTCCGTTAGTACATCCGTTCTAACCCTGCGAAGATACACGGGGGCTATTGCCTCTCGAAACTCTGGTGCCTTTGCCATCGCCACCATACTTCCAATTTTTGCGGATACCTCTTTATTTAAAAGGCTAATCAAAAATACCATTTCTTCTACTTTATTTTCCAGCGGTGTACCTGTCATAAATAAGATACTTTCTGATAACTTAGAAATTTTAGCTAATGCCTTAGTTCTGTTTGCTTCTGGATTTTTCACGTAATGCGCCTCATCCACTATGAGCATATCTATTTTTAAATCCTCTGGCAGCTCCAGCTTGGAAATAGATTCGTAAGTGGTAATTCCAACACCGCCATTTTTGTACCAAGCCTCAAGCTCCTCATTTCTATCGTCTCCATAAATTTCTGCTGGCTGAAGCTTACTGTGCTGGGGAACCTCTCGAAACCAGTTAACCATTACACTGACTGGGCAAACCACAAGAAAATGTGTTTTCCCCTGAGTCGTCAAATGAGCCATAGCTGCGATTGCTTGCACTGTTTTACCCAGACCCATTTCGTCACCTAATAAAACCCTTTTTTGATGAAGGATATATTTTGTACCAAATTCCTGATAGTTACGCAAAACCGACTTCATAAGCGAGGTATCAAGTGGAAACGCCTCTACTTCCCTTACAAGTTCTTCTGGCAAGCCATTTATAAGTGTATTCTCTTGAACATCACTACCAGTTATCTGTTCTAGCCATGCAAAATATGGTGCTGAATTTTCTTCAAAGGATTTAAGGCTATTTCTACTATTCCAGCTTCTTGTCACCGTGGTAAACCTTGTGCTTAGATTTTTAGCCTCTGCTGCATATCCATTTTGAAGTAGTGCATCCAAATATTGTAATGAATTTATTTGTTCGTTTCTCTTATTTGTTCCAGCGAAAAACCATCTTATTGAGGAGCTGAGACCCTTTGCTGACTTCATTCCATAAGTAACCTTACTATGACAGTCTGAGTACACTCTTGCCGCTCTGTCATAGATTTCCTTAGAATTCATTAATATTGCTAGGCTGGTAACAATATCGGTTACTTCTTTGCTTTTATCCGACGAATTTATCTTTACCTTTACATTATGACTCGTGCTTTGCCAAAGCTCATTGACCTTGCCTGCTATTTTTGTAGCATTCTCTTGTCCAATACCATTTATGGCAGTAAGACGGTTTGCTGGAATCCCTAAAAGTTGTCTAATATTATTATATCCTGCATTTTTTAACGCCGAGACGCGTATTCCATTTTTATCTCTATTTAGTTCTTCGATGGGTATTGTTTCCAGTGCTTTATAAACTGCCTGTTGTCTTAGCTTTTCATAAGCCACCTTAATCTTATTTTTATACCCCTCTGTCAACTCCAATATGCTATAAAATTGGTTGTCGGCATTTCTTATCTGCCCTATCGACGCGCGAACTTGACTGCTTTGTGGTCTCTCCATAGAACTCATTCTCCCCCTTATAAATAAAACTACGCTTAGTTTATCATAAATAGACGCTTTTTTCCATATTCTAAAATGCCTCAAAAATATTGCCTTTTAAAGGAATATGCCTTATTATTAATTTATATTTTATACTAAAGGGGACATAGGGAGGATTAAAATGGGTAGAAATAGTAGTGGCGGTAGCCGTAGCGGTGGAGGCTTTCCTTCTGGAGGTAGTTCATCATCTGGAAGAATTAGTAGCGGACGAAGCCAAAGTATAAATAGTGCAGGAAGACAGGGTCGTACATCTGCTCCAAGTAGCGCACCTCGTCAATCAGCTCCAAGTGGACCTTCTTATAATTCAGGACCACATCATATGCCAGGGGGACCTAGACCTCCGATGGGTGGCGGTATGCATCATCATCCAAGACCACATAGACATTTCTGGGGACCTAGACCAAGACATTACTATGGCGGTGGCGGATACGGTTACAGAGGTCATGTAGGCTGTGGTTCTTATTTAATTACACTTATTGTATTGCTAGTTATAGTTGCAATTGTTGCTTTTAATAGATACGACAGAAACCCTGCATCATATAATAGTGCACCAAATTATCCACAACAAAATTCTGGGAATCAATCTGTGAATACCAAAGTAGATACCTCAGATTTTAACGATTATTGCAAGGATACCCTTGGTTGGATTGAAGATAAGGGCACCTTCCTTAGCGGTCTAAAAACATTTTACAACAAAACTGGTGTGAAACCATTTTTATACCTTACCAATAATATAAACGGTTCCAACACCCCAACTCAGGATGAGCTTGATGACTTTGCTAATAAGCTGTATGATGAGCTCTTTACAGATGAAAATCATTATTTGCTAATATTTATGGAGTATGGTGATACATATATGCTACAATACGTATGTGGAAGCGATGCGGCTTCTGTTATCGGTACAGATGGCGCTGAAACCGTATTAGATTATGTGGATCAATACTATACCTCCAGTATGGAAGATGAAGAATATTTCAGCACCGTATTCTCTAGTGCGGCAAATAAAATAAAAAAATAAATACAAACCCCGGTTACTGTTTTACAATGCAGCAATCGGGGTTTTTGTTTAAATAAGTTCATCTAACACATTTGTAGGTGGCAAGCATGAAAAGTCATTGCAAACATAATAGGTTGTCTCTCCATTTAGAAGCGGATACTCTTTTGTTGCTTCTTCCAAAATTATGATATCGGCATTCAAATCGGTTTTACCCTTTATCCGTTCTATATCCTCTAGGCTTTTTAATACACAAACCACATGCCTCTGAGGATTTTCTTCTAACAACATCGCCATCATAAAAAAACTATGTCCTGTTGGATATTCCCCCGCTCTGTCTTTCACAAACTCTATTTGCCTTGTTACTTCTAGCCTGATATCTTCCTCTAAGCATAATCTTGAAAGACGAACCAAATTATAAGCCATCACCGAATTTCCACTAGGAATTGCTCCATCATAGGTTTCTTTGGGACGAGAAATCATTTGTTCATTCTCGCGTCCTATCAAAAAGAAACCACCATTTTCATTATCCGCAAAATCCACCAATGTTTTTTTCAGAAAGCTTCTTGCTTTTTGAAGATAAGCTTTTTCTAACGTAACATCGTAAAGCTTTATTAGAGAAAAAATATAAAAAGCATAGTCATCTAAAAAGCCTTTATGCATTTTCTTTCCTTCTCTATAGCCTACATATAACGTATCATTCTGTGTTAGCTTCTCTTGGATAAATGCTTCCGCCGCTTTAGCCACTTGTAAATATTTATCTTCACCAAACACCTGATGCATCATTGCAAAGGCAGCAATCATCAAAGCGTTCCATGAGGTTAAGATTTTATCATCTAAATGAAGCTTCATTCTTCCTTTTCGATAGCTATAGACTCTATCTCTCGCCCCTTCAAATTCTTCTTCACCCTTTACCTCTTCATGATGTAGCATGTTAAGAATATTCTTTCCTTCAAAATTTCCTTGCTTACTAATCCCATAATATTGACCGAACTTTTTCCCCTCTTCTTCTCCTAAAACCTGAATGATTTCTTTATAAGAAAAGGTGTAATACTTTCCCTCTTCGCCTTCACTATCTGCATCCTGGGCACTGTAAAATCCCCCTTCTACGTCTGTCATCTCCCGTAAAATATAATCTCCGGTTCTTTTTGCACCTAACAAAAAGCTTTGATTGCCTGTTATTTTATAGGCTTTTGTATATGCCATCATGAATAGTGCATTATCATAAAGCATCTTTTCAAAATGAGGAACCAAAAAGTATGCATCTGCTGAGTATCTAGAAAAACCGCCACCTACATGATCAAACAATCCACCCTTATACATTTGAAGCAAGGTTTTTTCCACCATATCCATAAGTAACAGCTTGGGAAATTGTTCATGAAAGCTCATCAAGAATAGTAGATTATGAGGTGCCGGAAATTTTGGTGCGTTTCCAAATCCTCCGTTCTCTTTGTCAAAAGAATTGCGATATATCGTAAGAGCATCCATAAACAACTCATTATCTTCCATTGTACCCGACTTTTCTTCTCTGCAAATAAATTCTACCGCTGATTCTGCAGAATTTAAAAGCAGTTGCTTATCTTCTTTCCATTTATGACTCATAATTGCAAGGAGCTCTACAAAGCCTATCTGCCCATGGGCCGCTCTCTTTGGAAAGTATGTCCCTGCAAAAAAGGGTTTTTGATCTGCCGTTAAAAAAATACTCATGGGCCAGCCACCACTCCCTGTCATTGCCTGACAAACAGACATATAAATACTATCAATATCTGGACGAATCTCTCTATCCACTTTAATAGACACAAAGTTTTGGTTTAATACCTTTGCCACTTCTTCATCTTCAAAGCTTTCCTTTTCCATTACATGACACCAATGGCATGTGGAGTAACCAATGGAGAGAAAAATCGGCTTGTCTTCTCTTTTTGCTTTTTCAAAGGCTTCCTCACCCCACGGATACCATTCCACGGGGTTATACGCATGCTGTAGTAGATATGGTGAATTTTCATATATTAATTTATTAGGTGCTTTTTCATTTTTTTGCAAAGTTATTATTCCTTTCATCTTTAATAAGCATAGTATTTGCGCAATGAAAAAAAGAATACCACTTTCATGGTATTCTTTTTCCACCGTAGGCAAAACTGCTAAGCCTGCAATATTTAATTATCTTTTATATTTCTTCATCTCTTCTTTTTTTAAGCATATACACAATGCCCGCTCCGCCTGCAAGAAGGATAATCGCAATAATAACAATGTAGATCACCGTATTATTACTGCTCTTTTCTACAACTGGTGCGCTACTTTCTGTAGTATCTTTTTCTTTATCAACTACTACTGGATCTGTAACCACCTCTGCTGCCTTAACCTCTGCTACAATTGCAAATGGACTAAAGCTCTTTACATTAACTTCAAGATTACCACTCTTTAGATCTGGTGCGAATGTCTCAAGCACGCCTTCATCTGTCAAATGATAAATAGTAAATGTATGTGTATCTGTAGATGTTCCTTCTGGTAAACTAAATGCCACTGTAACAGTTCCATCACAATTTAATTTTCCGCCGTTTGCTCCAGTAAAGTATGCTTCTACAACCTCCATAACGCTTCCTTCTGGAAGTGAAATGCTATTCTTTGTTAATGCATCATTTATTCTTGTAACCTGTTCTTCATAAAATGCACCTTCTTTTTCAACATACATTTTTACGGAATCTGCTGGTACAACAACCCCTTCTGCATTCTTAAATACAGTTCCACTTGCAAGCTTAACATCTGCTACTCCTGCGCCCTTATTGTTTGCTGGACTTACCACTGAAATAATTGCTTTTTCTGGCTTCACACTATTGTCTGCAACAATATCTGTAGACTTTGATGTATTTCCGGTTGTCTTTCCAGTGTTTTTCTTCGTAGTTGTAGTGGTTTTCGCTGTTTCTGTAGTATTTGTTGTTCCACTTGTATTATTTGAATTATTGTTATTATTTGTGTTGTCTGAGTTGCCTGAATCACTAGGGTTAACTGGTGTTACTGGCGTTACTGGTGTTACTGGATCTGCTGGAGTAGCCACATATTTTAAGAAGTCGCCTAATGCAATATCTCCATTGCTTTTTCTTGGAATCTTCACTGTGCCATTTACATAGGATGCAAATTCTGCAAGACTTGCAAAATTATCTGCTGTAAGCTCTACGCCTGATGCATTCGATGAAATTCCTGTTTTTGCATTGTAGAAGAAATTGTCGTCGCTTCTTAAAGGATTGATACATACTGCTGTTGCTTCTGATACTGTTGCAGAAAGTCCTGAAACACTTGTGTAAGTATTATCTGCAAATGACAAGAAGTTCTCTACTATGAAATCTGGTGTTGCACCTGTGTAAATATGTAATTCTAGGTTTGCGCCACCATTGTTATATCCTACACAATCATAGTATGCGCCCATAGGATCACTATTATTTGTGAAGCCGTTTGCTGCATTACCAAATGCATAGCTGTTATAAATTTCATGCTGAACGGCAATACCGCTTCCGCCCATCTTAAATCCGTTACCGTCACCCTTAGTTGTTGTAACCTTTCCATCCGCGCCTATTGCAAAGCCATTACCGTAACAGATGGAATCATAAATCTTTACTACACCGATGGCTCCTGTTGCACCTTTTGAGAATAAATCCCAACCATCATCGGCATTGTACGCTGCCACACAGCCTTTAAATACATTTCCTACACCACAGGTTAATTTTGCTGCAAAACCATCGGCATTGTTATCAGATTTATCTCTATTGGAATATGCGTTGCAGTTTAAAATAGTATTGTATGATGGCCATAGGTCAATTGTCTCAGCACCATCTGTACGGCTGATAGACAAACCTGAATTGGTGTGACCAAAGAAATCACATTGCTCTAGCACGTTATGACTTCCGCCAAGAGTTACACCACCGCCGTTACCAATCTTAATACCTTTTACGTACCAATAGTCACCTGACATATCAAAAATTACACTTGATGCTGCATTGTTTACTGCTAAGTCAATAATAACGTCGCCAGTATTATCTGGACAAGCAATAAGCTGCTTTCTTGACTCTTCTCCACCACCGTTGTTACCTTTGAAAATACCAACTGTTGATGTATATTTGTAAGTTCCTTCTAGAACATATACTGCCTGTCCCTGCTGACAATAAGTAATTGCTGATTGTAAATCAAGTGGATCCGCTTTTGTTCCTGCTGCCGTTTTTGTTCCATTTACACCTGCATAAATTGGTAACTTTGTTTGCGCATATATTTTTCTTGTTAACGTTGCATTTACTATTTTTGCATCTGCAGAGGTAATATTTTGTGTTGCATCTGGCTCAAAATATAACTGGAATGCATTGCTACCCACAAGTAGCTTCACTGGGAAGGTATATGTGCCTGCCTCAACTACCTGCTGTTTTACTACGGTTGCTCCATTTTGTTTTACTGTCAAAAGACCTTTGGTATTAACAGTTGCTTTAAAGTTATAATCTTCATCTGCTGTCTGAACTAGTGATGCTACTGATACTGTAGGATTAACTGCTTTTGCTGCTGCAAATGTCTGAGGTGCATCTGCTGCTGATGCTGTAATCTTCATAGCGATTGTGCTTGTATCTACTTCAATCTTTGCACCACGTGCTGCCATGAAGCCTACATACATTTTATCATCTTCTATTTTGCCAAATGTGTCTGCTGGAAGGTACCAGGTTGTTTTCCCATCAATACCTGATACAACACTTCCGTTTTCTGTCATAGTTGCATATACACCAGTGTTATCCTTCTTTAGGGTTAAAACAAAAGTTCTTGGTGCAGCTGCTAAAACTTTATCTGTTTTTCCTTTACCATGTAAAGTATAGTTTTCTCTTCCTGCGCCATCAGAGGATGAGGATACTCCATATCGACCAAATACGTTAAAGGTTCCGTAATATCCACCAACTGACATGGCATTAGAGTAGTAAATGGAGGAATCCTTGTCTGGACCAATAGAGTCTCGCACCATGATACCAAAGCCTTCTTGGTTATCTGCTGATGCCTTCGTAATAAAGTAATCCACCTGTACTGTTGCTGTGATTTCAAAGTTATCCTTTGCTGGATCTAGCACGGTATAGTAATACGCAATACCGTCCTGGGCATCATCAGTACATTTTCCTTTTCCTTCGCCCTGTTCTACAGTGATAACACCGTTTGATACAGAAGGCACATTTCCTTTATCTATCGACTGCCCAAATACGATACTTGCCCAATCTAAATCATCATAAGTAAAGTTTACTTTTTCGCGAACCGCAGCAATAAAGCTTGCTGTCTTTCCACTTGCTATATGTGTTAGGATAACTGTATATTCTCCTACTGCACTCTTGTTATATGCAGAGAAATCAATTGTATACTCATCACTATTTAAAACAACTTTTTCACCACTATCATAAACAACCTTTACTTCAAGTCCTGTTGCATCAAAGCTAGCTTCCTTTACGAAGGTTGTCGTTGTTGGGTATTGTGAAATTTCAATACCTGATACATTTTTATCCACAACTGTTAAGGTGTATTCTGCTGTTTTTCCACCACACTCTACAACATATACGTAGCTTCCAACTGTATTAACATCTAATGCATCCGCTTTCGCTGTTACTGTATATCCATTGTCATTAGACATTACTTGCTTTGAGCCATCATCATAGTTGGCTGTTACTAAAAGACCCTTCTTATACGCATCTGCGTCAACAGAAATGCCCTTATAGAATGTTTTCTGGTTTGGTCCAGCAAGTGTTAAGGAATCTACTGCTGCACCGGATACAACAATATCAAATGAAATAGCTTCTGTTGTACCATGATTGTGTGTTATTGTAACTGTTTTTGTACCAGCCGCTGCGGTTACAGTGTCCATATCTGTTGTAACTACACCATCGACTTCTATTACTATTTCTGTGCTCTTATCTGCAATTAATTTCTGTGCTGATGTCTCTACACCACTTGTATATGTTATTGGTGCATCAAAGCCTGTCCAATCAAACGCCTCTCCTACGTAGTAATCTGTTTTAACAGGTGCGTATTTCATTGTAAACTCTGAAATGTCTTCACTTATAACGGTTACAGGAAGATCGATTGTTTGTCCAAAATAATCTAGTACAAGATTTACCGCTCCCGCTGTTGGGAAGCTAGTTGTTACAATACGACAATTATTTGCGGTAATTGTCTTTGCTTCTCCATTAACAGTGGCTGTTGCTGAGAAACCTGTCAAGTCGATATCGTCAATGTTATTGCCCTTTGTATATTCATTCTTCGTTGGATAAGCTACATCACTGATTACTACTGTTGAACCAGCGGTTGCAACATCTAAGCTTATATTTGTATATTCCACAGTAATATTACGCACTGTTGTTAAACCAACATACATTTTATCATCTGCACTTCCAATATAATCCGAAACATTTCTTTCAATTAAATTACCATCCAACCAAAGATATACCTTCGTTCCCACTTTTTGCATGGTAATATCATATTCTCCACCTACACTCGTCATATCATCAATGCAACCATTATAAGCAGAAGAAAAATCTGTTGCTTTTAAGTCTACTCTTGAACCCGCATTTTTTCTATCCGATCCATACAAGCCAACTACAGCACCATCTACAGTATTATGACATGCACCAATCAATAAACTACTAAGTGGGCTTGCCTCCGCAGTGCTACCATGTGTACCTACTGCGTCTCTTAGCATAACACCAAAAGCTACTTGGTTTCCTTTGGAAACTGCTGTGATTTTTGCGTGAGTACTTAAGATAAAATCCTTATCAGTATTTAATTCATAGTAAAAAT
>JAVBUZ010000237.1:0-9087 GCA_031554725.1 Lachnospiraceae bacterium
CTGAATATCAGGATTCTGCTTTGCCAAGTGCTCATAATATGGCATAAGCATTTGCAGATATTTTTCCTGATGCCGACGCCAAATACATTTTTGCACAGGCGCTGGCAATCCCATAAATATCTTTGCATTAGGAGCTGCCACCCTAATACTATCGATAATTGCCTGATAGTGCATGGTAAACTCATCTTTCCTTGAAATCATGTTCAAATATGGATCTACTACATCCTCCACATCATCAATTCCGTCTTGGGCATCATTTGTCCCAAGTAGAATTACATAAATATCACCTTGAATTTCTAACGCTTTCTTATATCTATCTTCCTTGGCATAGGGTAGTCCCATCTGCCTCTCACCTAGCATAATATTGGAAACGGTGCAAGAACATACGCCCTGATTATACACCTGATACTTTTCACCTAAATACACCTGTAGCTTTGAAGGATAAGCATCCTTTAAATCTACACCAAAGCCTTCCGTTATACTGTCGCCCATGCATACTACTTTTGTCTTTTCCATTTTGTCTCCGTCCTTCATCCAATATAGTTAAGTTAAGATTATGTATAACAATAGCAAAAATAACATTCCTCTGAGCAGACGCTCTCGCTTGGAGAAAAACGTAATGGTACGTAAAATCTGACAATACCAGATTTAAGTACCAACGTTTTTCTACACTGCACCTACGGAATTGCATTTTTGCTATTGTAATCCACCTAATTTTTCTTAAATATATTATGGAAACGAGACAAAATAAGATAAAAACTAGTATGCAGATGGCTATGCTGAAAATAGAAATTCCTAAAGAGTAGTGTAGAAAAATGTTGGCACTTAGCGCATGTATTTGATGCGCTTATGTGCCACTACATTTTTCTCCAAGTGGGAACGGCTACTCGTAGGAATTCTTATTTCCAGCATAGCCTTTTCCAAACACTTTCTTAACTAAATTATACATTCTATATTTTAGCACATATTAAGGTGGGTTACAATTCTTTACACCGCCACTCGTTATTTATAGGTAGCCTAATAGTGGTATGGTGTCATTCCTGTATTCCTACGAAAGCCTTCAATAAAGGAGCAGCAATGTCCATAGCCAATTACTCTTGCAATTTTTACATTTGTATATTCTGTATGTAAAAGCAAGTCCTTCGCTATCTCCATACGCTTTTGTTCTATAAATTTAGTAATAGAAATTCCAGTATAATTTTTAAAAATGCTTCGCGTATAATTTACTGAGTAGCCTACATAATCTGCTATTTCTTCTACTGTAAGCTCTGGCTTATGGTAATTCTCTTCGATATAGGAGCAAATTTTTTCAGCCACAAAACTGCTTTCTCTGTTTTGACCTTTAAGCACACGGTAGTCCCAAGGGGTCATTCCAGTAATTCTACGAAATGCCCCCACAAAGGAACTATAATTATCATATCCCACCCTACGGGCTATTTTTACATTTGGATCCAAGGTATCAAGTAACAGTTTTTTGGCACTTTCCATACGAATCTTATGAATGTACTGCGCCAGTGTTATACCTGTCTGCTCTTTAAATAAAATTCTTACATAGTTAACAGAATATCCAAAATTGTCGGCTATCTCTGCCACGCTCATGCTTGCTTCATGATAATGTTCTTCCACATATTCTGATATCTGCTGTGCAAATACAAAACAGTCCATAACAATAACCCTGCCTCTCCAATACCTGGTGAAAAATTATTTATATAAAACGTTGTTCCATCTAAGCTCGTTTTTAAAGTTTCTAATGGTAGTATCTTTATCAATAATAACGCTTTCAATTCCCATCGCATCTGCCCAATCTACCATCTGCTCTGTCGTTAAATCATAAGAAAATGCGGTATGGTGAGCTCCTCCTGCGAGAATCCAAGCTTCTGCCCCTGTCTGTAAGTTAGGCTGAGGTGTCCAGAATGCCGTTGCAACTGGAAGCTTTGGCATAGGCTTTTCAACCTCTTTGCAATCTACTTCATTGATAATAAGGCGGAATCTGTTGCCTAAATCAATTAGTGAGGTCGCAATGCCTGCTCCTGTTTTTGAAGTAAATACAAGTCTTGCTGGATCTTC
This sequence comes from Lachnospiraceae bacterium, assembly GCA_031554725.1. GTDB lineage: Bacteria > Bacillota > Clostridia > Lachnospirales > Lachnospiraceae > JAVBUZ01. Next base: position 2,068 of record JAVBUZ010000237.1, read on the forward strand.
TCTATCACCCATAGAAAGCGGGTTAACTTTAATACCAATTGGGCCGTTCGCAACAGTAGGACATACTTCTAACATATGTGCCTGTAAAATTCCTTCTTTACCTGGAACTAAATTGTATGTGTAGTCTTCCATAAAGGAGGTTCCTTTGGCATCCTTCATTCCAGCTGTCATGATTTTCATTAAACGTACCATGGCCGCTGTTTTCCAGTCACCCTCACCACCAAAGCCATAGCCTTTTTCCATCAATCTTTGGATAGCTAGACCTGGAAGCTGCTGTAAGCCACCTAAATCTCCAAAGTGAGTAACAACTGCCTGATAGTTCTTTTCCTTTAAGAATTTCTCAAAACCAATCTCAATACCAGCCTGCACTGCAACATGTTTTCTAAATTCTTTTTCATCTCTTCCTTCTAGAAGAATGTCATATCTTGAATAGTATTCTTCGACAAGGCTGTTGATTTCGCCTTCTGCTACTGCCTGTACATATTCACCTATTTCATTTACAGGATAAGCATCAATTTCCCAGCCAAATTTAATCTGTGCTTCTACTTTATCACCTTCTGTAACCGCAACATTTCTCATATTGTCTGCAATACGAACTACGCGGATATGGCTAGATTCCATAATACCAATAGCTGTGTGTTGCCACTGTGCTAATCTCTTTTGTACGTTGACATCATTCCAGTGACCCATAATCACTTTTCTTTCGATACCCATACGGCTTACGATGTGACCATATTCTCTGTCACCATGAGCTGACTGATTTTCATTCATAAAGTCCATGTCGATGGTGTCATAAGGAATTTCTTCGTTAAACTGTGTATGTAAATGACATAATGGTTTTCTGTATTCCTGCAAGCCTAAAATCCAAGACTTTGCTGGTGAGAAGGTATGCATCCAAGTGATAACACCTGCACATTCTACATCTGCGTTCGCTTCATTAAATAACCTTCTGATTCCTTCATTTGTTAATAGGGTAGGCTTCCAAACTACTTCAAATGGAAGATTTCCACTAGCATTTAGCTTTTCTACAATAATCTTTGAATGCTCTGCTACATGTGCAAGACATTCATCTCCATATAAATCCTGTGATCCGGTTGCAAACCAAAACTTATAATTTTTCATTTAATAATATCCTCTCTCTTTATGTTATTCTATTTTAGGCGATACAGGCATGCGCCATGTGCTGCTGCCATATCGCAAATACTACCGTTAGTAACTGTAAGCTCTCTTTTACTCCAAACCTCTGTAGCCTCTTTTTTTTCTACGCCTAGCTGGCATAAATCAAACCTTAGCTCTCTTTCCTTATCTGTAAAGTTAAAGAGTGCTAAAAACATTTCACCCGTGGAAGGATTCTGGCTAAACCACACGGCACCATCTTTATCTCTTTCCAACTGCTTAGCCTTAAAGTCTGGGTGTAAAAGTGATAGGGCCTCTTTGTTTGTGAGTAGTGATAAGGTTTTCTCATCTAGCTTTGTCATTTCTGCGCCAAGCATTAAAGGGGAACCAAAGATGCACCATAGAGTCATCATGGTAACCTGCTCTTCATAGGTAAAGTTGGTTTGTCTTTCTGCTCCAAAGCCCTTACCCAAGTAGCCCATAGGTAACATATCGCAGTCTGGAAAGCAGCCCTCTGACACATGGTTTTGCCAAAGCTCACAACGCTCAAACATATTTAAAAGCAAGTCCCAGTTATCCCAAAAGTCATCTGTAATTCGCCACATATTGGCGTACTTCTCATAATGCCAAGCCTTTTCAATCACTGCTGGGCCTGGTGAAAGGCTAAGAACAATCTCTCTGCCAGTTTTCTGAATTGCCTTTTGAAGCATTTCTATTTCTTTTTCTGCTGAATAAGGATTATATGGATACATATTGGTATTGCAGATATCATCACACTTGATAAAATCAACACCCCAGCCAGCATAAAGCTCTAATAGCGAGTCATAATATTCCTGACCACCCTCTATATCCAGCACTCCATACATATCAGGGTTCCATTTTGAGATAGAATAAGGATTCGCAATTTCATTGGCGGTCACAGCCGTACCTTTTATTTTGGTATGTAAATGAGCCGCTTCACGTGGCACGCCACGCATAATATGTATTCCAAACTTTAACCCCTTTTCATGAATGTAATCCGCTAAAGGCTTAAAACCAGCTCCCTCTACAGAAGATGGAAATCTTTCAGGACAAGGTAATAGTCTTGAATACTCATCCATCTCTACTTTCCCGAAAGGAATGTATTGATGCTTATCCCTCATACTACCTGCGCCGTAGGAGTACCATTCAATATCTACTACGATGTACTGCCAACCAAACTCAGCCATATGTGCTGCCATATAGTCGGCATTGGCCTTTATCTGTTCTTCATTTACCGTAGTGTCATAATAATCATAACTGTTCCACCCCATAGGTGGCGTCTTTGCTGCATTGTTTTTATTCATAACGCGAGCCCCCAATCTGTGATACCAGGGTCCCAAGGTCATCATTTCGTGCTTGCATGAAAGATGATGACTTTGGGACCCGCAAAACATGAGAAAATAGCCCGACTAGGGCGGTTTTTGAATGTTTTAGGATTATGAAAGCATGAAATGCGAAATAATCCGTTGTATCACAAAACAACTATATTTTGTTTCCATTATCATTATATCGAACTCTTGTAAAAAGGAGTCATATATAATATACTGTTTCTTAAATAGGTAAGATATTCTGACATTTGTTAAAATACAATGGCAATTTTTCATTTTTGTTTTTAGAAAGGCAGGTTATTTTTTTATGAATCAACTTTGGAATAATCCATCTATATACAAGCAATGGTTCTTTCTCAAGCGCTATTATGCGGTGAATTGGTCTTTTTATGAGATGCAACCCCACATTCACAGTGAAATCGAGATTATGTACATCGTTTTTGGGGAGTGCTATATTACCTGTTTTGACAAGGAAGGAAATCCGCACACGCAAAAAATGAAAAAGGAGGAATATGTGCTGATTGATGCCTCTGTTGCTCACTCTTTATATGTTCCTCGTGATTCTTCTTGCCGTATTTTAAACCTAGAGATATCTATTAAAGATAGCTGGGATTCCTTTCGCATTGGCGATTTCAGTAAACTCTCTGGTTTTACAGATAGCTTTTTAAAAGAAAAAGAACAGTTTCACTATTTTCAAGATAAAAATAGTGAACTGCTCTCTATTATTACAGGTCTTCAATCCCACGCCTCTTCCCATGACAATACTTCTGAAAAGAAGCTGGCATTAAACTTATATTTTTCACAATTTCTTGTTACCATTTCCAGACAAGCCACCACGAAGGAATATAATTCCTTAGGCAATCGTTATGTTATGGGCGCTAGACGGTATATGGAAAACAATCTAGAAAATGATATCAATGTTTCTGATATTGCTGATGAGCTAGGCATTTCTGAAGCATATCTGCAACGAATCTACCGTAAGTCCAGTGGGGAAACACTGATTGAAACACTAAATAAACTTCGCATGGAAAAAGCCTGTGTTTTACTTGCAGAAAGTAATCTTCCTGTAATCGAGGTAGCTGTTGCTGTTGGCTTTAACAGTCGCCAGCACTTTAGTCATACCTTTACCAAGCAAATCGGCTACTCTCCTGCCAAATACCGTAGCATGAAAGGGTACACGGAAGTTTATGAAGGCTTTCAGGATACTGCCTCACATAAAATCGTGCATCCTTAGATCATTGCATACTCCGCTCTTGGTTTGCTAAAAGTGAAATCTCCCAAACCTTATCTCCATATACTACTTTGGTTTGAAGGTCATTCTTGGCGTAGATTTTACACCCTGTCAATTTTCCTTCCTTCCAAGTGATATCCATGGTCCCACCGCCTTTTACACAAACACCTTTTATCGAGCCGCTTTCCCATGCCTTTGGTAGGGCTGGTAAAAGTATAATACGCTCTGTGGTACTTTGAACTAGCATCTCCACAATCCCCGCTGTAGCACCAAAGTTCCCATCAATTTGGAAAGGTGGGTGATTGTCAAATAGATTCGGTAGGGTGGATTTTTCAAATAGCTTGCAAAGGTGATGGTATGCGGTTTCTCCATCCCATAGCTTTGCATAGTGGTTGATAATCCATGCACGGCTCCAACCGGTATGTCCTCCCCCACTAGCCAAACGTCTTTCCAGAGTTACTCTTGCCGCCTTGGCAAGCTCTGGTGTTTTATCCATGGTAATTTGCTCTGATGGATGAAGTCCATATAAATGAGAAATGTGTCTGTGACCTGGCTCCCATTCCTCATAGTCCTCTGACCACTCAAGAATATTACCTTTTTCACCTATCTGTGTAGGTACAAGTCTACTTCTTGCATCTATGAATTCTTTTGTTAGCTCATCATCTACCCCTAATATTTTGGCAGCTTCAATACACTGTGTAAATAAATCTCTTAGAATCTGATTATCCATCGTTACGCCCGCAGTATTGGCACCCATTTCCCCATTGGGTAAAATAAAGGTGTTTTCTGGAGACACGGAAGGACAAGTTTTTAAATAGCCGTTATCTTCTATCATATAGTCAAGGAAAAAGAGGGCGGCTTCCTGCATAATCGGAAAGCTTTCTCTAAGAAATTCGATGTCTTTTGTAAATTCATAATGAGTCCACTGGTGTGTACATAGCCAAGCTGCTCCCATTACCCAGTAAGAGCCTGGAATCCAATGATCCTGTGTAACTGTATCTCCCCAAATATCTGAGTTGTGGTGGCACATAAAGCCACGACAGCCATACATTTCTTTTGCGCTTTTTCTTCCACTTGTAATCATGCTTTTTATCAACTCAAACAGTGGCATGTGGCACTCAGAAAGATTGCAATTTTCTGCCAACCAATAATTCATTTCCGTATTTATATTGATTGTAAACTTAGAGTCCCATGGTGGAAGCATGTCTTTATTCCAAAGCCCCTGTAAGGTGGATGCTAGGGTATTTTTTCTACTGCATGCAATTAATAGATATCTTCCATAATCAAAATATAGCTTAGAAAGGCCTACATCTACATTGCCCTTTGCCGCCTCTTCCATTCTTTTATCTGTTGGAATCGCATCTAGCTCGGACAGATCTCCTAAATCAAGCTCTACTCGTTTATACAGACTTTCATAGTCATCCACATGTCTCTTCAAAAGCTCCTCATAGGACATCTTGGCCGCAGCTTCTATCTGAGCGCTTATTTCTTTTTCTACCTCTTCCATCTTAAAGGTTGTTCCTGCAGCAAAATAAAGAATTACCTCTTCTGCCTCTTCCACAATTAGGTGCTCGCCTATAACCTGAGTTTTTCCGCCTTTTGCTTTAGCTGTTAGCTGCATAGCAAAATCAAAGCCGCCTTTTCCCAAATTTCCATAGAGACAAATTCCATCCGTTCCAACCTTTTTGATTCCATCATAGAACTTTTCTCTTCTTAAAACTACGTTAAAAGAGATTTTTCCTCCGTCCTTGGCAGAAAATTTCATAACCATTATCTGGTCTGGCTCAGAAATAAACATTTCTCTTTCAAAGCCTTTCCCATCTGCTATAAATTGATGATGATACACGGCGCAATCTAAGTCAAGGCTTCTTTCATAGTCCGTAATAACATCTATATTTTCAAAATTAAAATGAATATTTCCTAGTGTTTGATATGGATGCATACTATCTGGAATCCCAGACATGGCAAATTTCATTAATCGTTCTGCCTTTTTTATTTCACCAGCCAAAATCATTCTTCTTATTTCAGGCAAGTAGGTCAAAGTATCTGGATTGGTTCTATCAGTTTTTGCACCATACCACATACTATCTTCATTTACTTGAACAAGCTCATTTTTTACGTCACCAAATACCATGGCTCCCACTCTACCGTTACCTAGAGGAAGTGCTTCTTCCCATCTTGTTGCCCCACTTTTATACCATAATCTACTCATCCTAATAACCATACCTTTCCAATATATGATTTCATTTTACTTTATTTTGTTTTTTTTGCATACAGCAATTATTATTCATTGTCACCTACCTTTTCGCATATATTAATGCATATCTTCGATTTAGAAAGCGAGGGCAATATGATACAAACATTAGCCATTGTAGGGCGCTCCAAGGACACTATAAATTATGAAAATGCTTTTCGCCATTTAAATATTCCCTTTACTACCACTCTCACCATTGGAGACGTCTCTAGCTGTAGCGGACTTATCCTTCCTGGTGGAGGTGATATCACCCCTGCCTTTTTTGGGCAAAAAAACATGGGTTCAAGAAATATTGATACTGAGCTAGATATTTTACAGCTTCAGGCTCTAGAATATGCAGTTAGTACAAATATGCCGGTACTTGGAATATGTAAAGGAATGCAACTGATTAATATTTACTTTGGTGGTACCATTGTGCAGGATATGCCTAAAGCGGAAACCCATGCATACAAAGAAGGCGATAAATACCATCCGGCAAACAACTTACCAAATACGATTCTCGCCTCTCTTTATGGTCCTCATCATATAGTAAACAGTGCTCATCATCAATGCATCGACCGTTTAGGGCAAAACATTCAAATTCTCCAAGCTGCGGAAGATGGGACTCCTGAAGCAATCTCCCACAGTACGCTGCCTATTTATGCTGTCCAGTGGCATCCTGAACGCCTACTGCCCTTCATAAGTAGTCCCCTAACTCTCGCTGCTGGCACTAAGGGCAGCCTTCTTCTTTCTTGGTTTACCACCCTGCTCCTTTAAGCGATGAATGCTTAGGTCGAATAGTGCCTTAACTACAGATTTTAATATCTTTGTTGTTTCTTCATCCACTTCCTTTAGAGCAGAAATCACTGTGTTCATGTTTTTACTCCAGTTTGCTGTAAACTCGATTAAATTTTCTGCTTTAGAGGTAGCTATTACTTGATACAAGGTATCCACAAACGTTCGAAGATGTGCTTCATCCAAAGACAATATCCACTCATTTATTGTTCCATCCGAAAACTTACGCCCCTGATAGATGTCATCGGCGTATACAAAATGATCGTCCTCTATCAGCCACGTATATGGGTTATGTT
>JAVBUZ010000003.1:0-2983 GCA_031554725.1 Lachnospiraceae bacterium
GAAAGCTTATGTGGTAGCATAGGAATAACTCTATCTACTAAATATACGCTTGTTCCTCTTTTTAATGCTTCTCTATCAAGTGGGCTATCCTCTGTTACATAATTACTAACATCTGCAATATGAACTCCCAACTTATATAAATTACCCTTTTTAGTTATTGTAATAGCATCATCAAGGTCCTTTGCATCCTCACCATCTATAGTTACAGTCTGCCAATCCCTTATATCCATTCTTCCCGCATACTCTGATGGTTCTACAACATCACCAATACGCTCAATCTGATTCATAACACCATCAGAAAAATCGGTTGGAATATCATACGCTCTAACAATACTTAAAATATCTGTACCCGGGTCATTAACATGCCCTATTATCTCTTTTACAATTCCTTCTGGTTTTTTATTCTTATCACCAAAATTAGTTATTTTAACAACTACCTTATGACCTGTAACAGCACCTTTTGACCTCTCAAGAGGCACAAAAATATCCTTTACAAGCTTTTGATTATCTGGAATAACAAAGCCAAATGATTTATTCTTTTGGAATGTTCCAATTACCTCTTCAACGCCACGAGTAACAACCTTTACTACTTCGCCTTCACGTCTTTTACTACCATCAGATGGTTTTTCACGTCTTATTGCCACCTGAACAATATCTTTATGAAAAGCTCCATGTACACAGCTTTCAGGAATAAAAATATCATCCTCTTCACCTTCAACACTTACAAAACCAAAACCTTTTGCATGTCCTGTAAACTCACCCACCAAAAGATTTTCGCCTATTTTTTCTATCTTATCATATTTACCTTTTTTAGTAATTCCAATTTTCCCCTCAGACACCAGCATATCTAAAACACTAACTAATTCATCTCTATTTTCTTTTGGAATATTAAGAAGCATTGCCAGCTCCTTTGCCTTCATAGGCTTATATTCTTTACTATAAATAATATCTGTGAGAATTTTTTTTCTTTCTTCTAATCTTGATTTATCCATACTATACCCATCTGCACGCTGCGTGCGTACTTAAAACAATAGTCGAACACGCTTTTTTGTTCAACATTCCTTCAATTTTTCATATATTACAAAATCCCCTTGATTTTCAAGGGGATTTTATCGTTAGTTACTCATATTTAAAACAACTGCAAGTACAAAAAATGCTATTACTAATATTCTAGTACCTTTTTCTAATGCGCCTTCCATTGAACGGCCTTTGTTTTTACCCCAGTATGTTTCAGCTGCACCACTGATAGAGCCTGAAAGTCCTGCTGACTTACCCTCTTGCATCAACACAAGTACTGCCAGTGCTAATGAAACAATTACAAATAATATTGTTAAAAATATATGCATGATTACACCTCCTAGAATCCAATTAAATGTATTACAATCTTATCTATATTAGCATAATGGTTGTCTAAAATCAAGTATTTTTACTCACATTTGAAATTTATTTACATATACTTTTATATGTGAGGAGGTGTTTCTATTGAAAACAGCTAATATTCTAGTAATAGGCGGCGACCTGCGCCAACGTTACTGTGCTAATCACCTAAAAGAAGCAAACCATAATGTCTCATGTTATTTGGTTCCTGCACTAAATGCCTCCGATAAAAGTTTAGATATAGACTCAGATACATTTTTAGATATAATAAATGACTATGAATATATTTTATGTCCTACCCCCTTTTCTAGAGATATTGTAAACATCACAACTGCTTCAGAATATACTGATACACAATTCCAAATTTCAAAATTTCTTAATTATATACACCCAAAACAAAAAATAATCGGCGGTCAAATAGCTTATCAAATATCTGCCGCTCTTTCTGAAAAACGAATAAATTATTTCGACTTAATGTCATATGATGGATTTACCTATGCAAATGCTTATCTTACTGCAGAGGGTCTACTAAGTGATATTATTAAATCCACTCCTTTTTCACTAATTGATTCCAATATTCTTGTTTTAGGTTATGGATTTTGTGGTAATGCCATTGCAAATATGCTAAAGCTTCATGGTGCAAATGTAACTATTTATAACCGAAACAAATATTATAAGCAAAAGGCTAAAGCAAAAGGCTTTAAAACTTGGAGTACTCTCCCATTAAATGATGAGCTTAATAAATTTAATATTATTATAAACACTATTCCATCAATTATAATGCACGATAGTCATATAAAAAATCTTAATAAAGATTCTTATATATTTGAAGTAGCTTCTAAACCCGGTGGTTTCGATATGGAAAGCATAAAAACACACAATATATTTTACCAAAACCTACCTGGAATTCCAGGAAAAACCTCTCCACAATCTGCTGCAAAAATTATTTGCGACATAATTGAGGATGAAATATTTTAGCATTGTTGATACATCAATTTTTTAAGGAGGTAATTATGTCATGGCTCACGATTTTACAAATTTAAATATCGGAATCGGTCTTACCGGCTCATATTGCACATACAGTCAAATATTTGATGCATTAAAAAATCTTTCCGATTGTGGCGCAAACCTTTTAACTATATTCTCAGACCGAGCTTCCAGCACAAACAGTAGATTTGGATCATACGAAGAATTCTTAGCAAAAGCAAAAGAGATAACAGGAAAAGAACCTATTACTACTATTCCGGGAGCTGAACCGATTGGTCCAAAATCTCTTGTAGATATACTTGTTATTGCTCCTTGTACCGGAAATACTTTATCAAAGCTTGCTAATGGTATTTCTGATACCCCAGTATTAATGGCTGCAAAATCTCATTTAAGAAACAATAAGCCTCTTGTAATATTTTTATCTACAAATGATGCATTGGGCATGAACTTGAAAAATATAGGTATATTGCTAAATACAAAAAATATTTACTTTGTTCCTTTTGGTCAAGACAGCTATAAAACAAAACCAAATTCAATGATTGCTTACGTTGACCAGCTACCAGACACAATCGTGGCTGCACTTCAATACAAGCAACTGCAACCCGTAATTCAAAGTCCT
>JAVBUZ010000080.1:0-15342 GCA_031554725.1 Lachnospiraceae bacterium
CTTTACCTCTTTTGCGCCCTCTAAAATTGCCCTACCTAGGGTTCCTACCGACTGATAGCCAACAAACAAAATGGTCGATTCTGGTCTCCATAAGTTATGCTTTAGATGGTGACGTATACGTCCCGCCTCACACATTCCCGAAGCCGAAATAATAACCTTGGGCGTATCCTCAAAATTGATGCCTTTAGATTCATCACTGGTGATAGACAGTCTAAGACCCGGAAAGGAAATCGGATTAATACCTTTTTTAACTAGTTCCATAGCTTCCTCATCATAGCACTCCATACGGTTTTCTTGGAAGATGGAGGTTGCACTTACTGCCATAGGACTATCTACATACACAGGAAAGTCTCCATGTCCCGCTACAAGATTGGCCTTTTTTATTTTTCTAAGAAAGTATAATAATTCCTGGGTTCTTCCTACTGCAAAAGAAGGAATTACCAGATTTCCGCCCTTATCAAAGGTTTCCTGAATAATTCTAGCAAGCTCACCCACATAATCTAGCTTACTCACCTCATGATTGCGGTCACCATAGGTGGCTTCCATAACCACATAGTCGGCTTCCCTTGTCAGAGTTGGGTCATTTAAAAGTGGCTGATTTTTGTTTCCTATATCTCCTGAAAACACAATTTTTTTGCGAGTATTTCCTTCACTAGCCCAAACCTCAATACTTGCTGAACCTAGCAAATGTCCAATGTCGGTAAAGCGAGCCACTACCCCTTCGCATATTTGAATCTTTTCATTATAATCACATGGTACAAGCCTTTTAATCAGCCCCTCCGCATCCTCCATGGTATACTCTGGAATCACTAGCGGATTATTTGTGCTTCTTTTCGCCTTTCTGTTTTTCCAATCAGCTTCCATGGCTTGAATATGAGCACAATCTCGTAACATTATCTCACATAAATCTGCTGAGGCATAGGTTGTAAAAACCGACCCGCGAAAACCTCTGGCATAAAGCTTGGGTAGCATTCCGGAATGATCTACATGGGCATGGGTTAAAAGTACATAGTCAATCAACGCCTCGTCTACAGGCAAGGCCGCATTCTCAAATACATTTATTCCTTGTTCCATACCATAGTCAATCAAAATATACTTTCCACCCACCTCTAAGCAGTGGCAACTTCCTGTTACTTCATGTGCAGCACCTATAAATGTCAATTTCATATCTATCACTTGCTCCTTTCTGTCTTTATTTTATTGCATTAGCAGTTTCATAGAAATGATAATACACTCCTTGTTTCTCCATAAGCTTATCATGGTTACCTTCTTCTACAATCCCTTCTTGCGTAAGCACCAATATTCTATCCGAATTACGAATACTTGAAAGGCGATGAGCTATGGTAAGCGTGGTTCTTCCCTCTGAAAGCTTGGAAAGGGACTTTGCAACCTCAAATTCGCTTTCATTGTCAAGTGCTGAGGTAGCCTCATCTAATATAATAATTGGTGGATTCTTTAAGAATACTCTAGCAATACTAATTCTTTGCTTTTGCCCTCCTGAAAGCTTTACACCCCTCTCACCTACATAAGTGTCATAGCCATCCTTTAATTCCATAACAAACTCGTGAGCACCCGCTCTCTTGGCTGCTTCTACCACTTCTTCCTTGGTAGCATTGATTTTTCCGTATAAAATATTTTCTAAAATGGTGCCAGAGAATAGGTATACATCCTGCTGCACCATACCAATATTTCCTCTGAGACTCTTTAATGTAAATTCTTTTATATTTTTTCCATCTAAAATGATATCACCTGATGTTACATCATAAAATCTTGGAATCAAGTTGCATAACGTAGTTTTTCCACCTCCTGATGGCCCCACTATAGCAACCTTTTCTCCTGCCTTTATTTCTAGGTTAAGACCAGTAAACACTTGATTTTTATCATCTGGGTACTGGAAACTAACATCCTGAAATATAATATTCCCTTTTGGATTAATAAGTTCTACCGCATCTGGCTCATCAAATATCTCCACGTCCGCGTCAATAATCTGTAAGAATCTCTCAATTCCTGTAATACCTCGCTGGAACTGTTCGGCGAACTCGATGATTCTACGAATCGTTGCAATTAAAGTTGTTACATATAGCATATATGCAACTAAGTCTCCTGGTGCAATGGCACCACGAATCATTAATATACCACCGGCTAAAACTACCGTTAAATACATAAGTCCATCAAACATCTTTACCGATGTATGAAAGGCTGCCATATATCTATAGGAAATCTTTTTGATATCTAAAAAAACAATATTATCTTTTTCAAACTTTTCATTTTCAATATCTTCATTGGTAAATGCCTTTACTACCTTCTGTCCTAATAGGCTATCCTCAATGCGAGCATTTAACTCTCCAATATGGTGTCTCTGCTTACGAAAGGTGCTTCGTACTCGAAAGTTTAAAAGCATACAAACAATGGTCATAATAGGAACACAGAAGAAAATAAGAAGGGTCAGTCCCAAATGAATCCTCGCCAAAATAACAAAAGAGAACACAGCCTTAATAAACGCTATAAAAAATTCCTCTGGACAATGGTGCGCAAACTCTGTCACATCAAACAAATCGTTGGTTATTCTTCCCATAATCTGTCCGACCTTGGTATTGTTATAATATGTGTTTGATAGCTGCTGTAGATGCTTATAGGCATCTCTACGCATATCCGTTTCTATCCTTGCACCCATTACATGGCCCATATCTGACATGTAATAGCCCGCAAAGCCATCAATAACTCTAAGCCCTAAATACAATAACGCTAACCCACCAATGGTCTTTACGGATAATGCCGCCAAATTGTTAATTCCTTCGTTGGTTATGTATCTCATAATAAGCGGTAACACTAGCTCACAGCCTGTGGTTAATGCAGCACAAAATAAATCCATCATCAAGGTGCCTTTATAATTCTTAAAGTAAGGCAAAAACCTTTTCATCAATTCTTTTGTTGTATATTGCTTTTGTTCCATTTCTTACACTTCTTTCCTTATGTTAAAATTTATCGGTCAGATGGATATTTCCTTTTTCATGAACCTTCTGGTAGTAAAGAGCTTGATCTGTTTCCGCCAAAAACTTCCATGGTTTCTCATCTCTCACTGGAACACGACTGATTCCCGCCTGAGTTACTGAAACAACTCCAAACTCTGAATCTTCATGAGGAATCCTAGCTGCCTGCACGCGTATTCTGATTTCACGCATTACCTGTAAAATTTGTGCATAGCTTTTATCTTCAAAGAGAAGCATAAATTCATCTGTACTATATCTAGCCGCAAAGCCTATCCCGCGCATTTGATTGCTAATAATATCTGCAATTTGCTTAATGCATTTATCGCTTTGAAGAAATCCATATTTTGTTCGATACTTCTTAAAGTAATCCACATCCACAATTGCCACCCCAAAAGTTTTGTGCTGCATACCTGCATCTCTAAACATTTTCTCAACGTTTCTGGTAAAGTATGCTCGATTGGGTAGCTTGGTTAATTGGTCATACATCATATTGGTTATTAAGGATTCATCATTTAGATGTAAATGAGTATTATTTTTTCGAAGTTCCTCTATGGAGGTACGAAGCTCTATGGCATTTAATATGCTCTTATGCTCTTCCTTCTCGCATTGCTGATGCAAAAGAAAGATTTCCTTAACATAAGCAAGATATTCTTCTCTCGTAAAGCTCTCTGTGCAATACCACATTCTGTAAGGCAAAAATTGGAGTAATAAGCCTGCATTTCCTTCTAGTGCCACCTGAGGTTCTAGATGGTTTAGTACCTTTTCAAGTCTCTGTGTATCCTTTTGGTCTCCAAGATAGCTTAGTAGATTAAGGATATTATCAAACTGCGCCGTACAATTCTTGGAAGCTAACACATCCTCCACGGCCATATCTATATACTCTTCTGCCTTCTTATGCTCTTTGTAATATAGCTGCATGGTCGCTAGGAACGTGTAAATAGGTAAGCCCGGTATCTTCGCCGAGGGACGATAATACATCATTTCTAAAAGCTCCTTCTCAACCTTATGAGCCTCTTCAAATCGTTCACCCACAGTTAGACAATAGCCATAGGTAGATAAAATCAAGAAATAATTTGCTTCCTCCCAATAATCCACCTTTTTTATCTTTCGATAGTCCTCTACACAGCTCTTATAATGTTGAATCGCCTTGTCATAGTCTCCCATACGAAAGAGCGCATCAGCAAGATTGTTCATTACATATAACTTAAATGTCTTTAATTCATATCCCTTGCAGTATCTTATAGCAGTCATATAATAATCTACTGCTAGCACTAAATTGTTTTGTCCATGAGCCATTACTGCCAAAATGTTATACGCCCTTGCCAAAATATCCCAATCCTCCGTTTGGTCTAGGCGCACGATAGCCTCCGACATGTTTTGTACCACCATGTCGTACTCACCACGCTCCAAATAGCACCTCGCTATATAATAATGAGCAAGACCTATTAGCGCTTCATTTCTTTCTTTTTTTGCATGACGCATTAATTCGCGGCATGTATCTAAAGCAGGCTCACCAACTACTTTCATTTGAATTTCAATATTCTCCAAACACAGCTTGATTGCTTTCTTTTGTTTTTTCAAAGATTGTCACCCTCTCTTATGCTCTGCCCTTTAAATCCTTCATTGAATATATTGCTACACCAAAGCTAGTGATAATGCCTAACCATGTACAAGTCATAAATAATAATGTTTTTTTCGAATTTGTTTTGCTGAAGTATGTCATAGCGGTAACAAGCTGTCCCTCGGTCTCTTCTCCACCTATTGTAAGGCTTCCATACTCTTCTAGGGTGGTATAATCCGGTTCTGTAACCATAGCATATACTGGCTTATCATTGTCTTTTGCTACAATTACTATTTGGTAGGTATTACCTCCATTAAGCCTCCAATACACATCTACTAAATTGTAAGAAGTGCCTTTATAATCCTCAATCGGAATTTGCAGTACACGGGAAAGAGCCTCACGATTAAAAACAAGAATCTCATAGTAACCCTTAGTACTCTCGCTCTTTAGGGAAAAACTAATATTTTTTATTTCATCATGTATTGGGGTAAATGTAGCTACAATACTACTTCCATCTGGAACAAGCACCTCTGTGCAAGGGTCTGCTCCATTAAGAACCCACTTTTCCTCTTTTGCCAAGGTTGCAAGCCCAAAGGCAGGTATGCTTATAATAATCCACATACCAATAATAATCATTCTTTCTTGTATATCCAGCTTCCTATGCTCTTTTTTAGACCGCTCCGTGCTACTGACTAACAGCACTAAAAAGGCCAATATACTTACTCCGAAAATACGATAGGTAAAAAAGTGATGAGCTGCTGTATGAAATACCAAGGCAAAATACCACACGGGACTAGACATGCCAATCAGAAGATACGCCCAGCTATCTTGCCTTGCCCTAAAGCCATTGCGTATGCTACTTATAATCACCCACAAAAGCCATGCCATCAGAATTAGCATATATATGCTATATTCATAGTGTTTCCAGTTAATCGTAATAGCTTCCAAGCGACTAGCGGTTCCATACTGTCCACTATTTTCCTGGCCCGAACAAAACAAAACCTCATTAATTGCCTTTGTGAAAATATCTTGCTTTAACACAATGTTTGCAAAAATCCACTTCATCATCCAAAAAACAAAATACCCAAAAATCCAGCTAACACCAGATACAATTACCTGCACAAGTCTCTTTAACCCAGACTTACTATCCGTCTGCATTACAAGCCACCAAACAAGCGGAAATCCCCATGTAAATAGTGGATAGGTTAATAAATCAAAATAGCTTGTAAACATTCCTATTGCAGTAAACAAGAGTACATATCTAAGCTTTTCTTCAAAAAGTTCTTGCTTCCATAAAAGCAGCACGCAACCTATCGCTGCTACATAAAATATCCATGTAAATTGTAGTGACATAGACATAGCCTGTGGCATTAGAAGGGCATAGGAGGTCAGCATCAAAAAGGCATAAACCTTGCCTTTCTTTCTCCAAACCATCTGGGCTAGTAGGAACATAATCACAAACTGTCCCATAAAGTTTAGAATTCTAATCTCCCCATAATCAAAGGCCATTAAAAGTGGTCGTAAAATACTTACATATCCATGCCAATAATAAGAATAGTCCATCTGAATATAGTCACTATGCATATTCATAGCTCGCACTAATGGGCTCCCCTCGCTATTATCCATAGCCGTGGATAGCATGATATAATCTGTAAAGTTATCAAGAACTCCTGGTAAATAGCTTTGAAAATAGTCATTATACTCATGACTTAAAATCGGAGCAACCGGATACCAACCTTCCTTTTCCATAATTGTATAAGATGCATCGGCATTCTTTTGACTTACCGGAAGGCAAAATGCTAGCATCAAAACAAAAGCTCCAATTAACGCTCCTACCATTACTGTGACAACACTTTTCCAAACTATATTAATTGCATTTTTTATCATAAAAACGTTCTAGCTCCCTCATTACCTTACTAATTTTAGGATAAAACTTTATCTTAAAAATTATACCATGGAGCGTCCTTAAAAGCAAAAATATCTTCAAATGCAATCTTCGTATTTACGATTTTCAAAACCTTACTGGTTTCATCTATTCGTGATACCATTCCTGTAACCTCTACATATTCCCCACGTTGGAAATACTCCACAGTTATGATATCCTTCCTTTGTATCTTTTGTAGATTGATATCTTATTCTGCCTTCTGTTCTTCCGATAGTTCTCTTTTAGGAACTATAATTCGCTCTTTTTCTGCTAACGCCTCGCGAAAACCTTTTAAAGCATCAAAGGGCATAAACTGCTTTGCCCTATCAGCACGTTCCATATTTCCCTGTCTACTCGCCACTTTTATGCCCTCCTATCTGCCGATTACGTTCTCTAGTAGTTCCCGCCTCCTGCAAATCCATTCCTCTTATAATAGCATTATTTCCAAATTTCTTTTTTATTTCCAATGTTGCCTTCTGTATTTTCTTATCCCGCTCCTCCTGTGCATAATCCGTAAAAAGATCATATTGCTCATAGGCTTCTTCGTGTATACCATTGCAAGATAGACTTAGGCGACGAATTGGATTTTTCTTATCTACAATGCGCTCATATACTTGTACCACATAAGGCATAATTATTCGAAAGGAATTGGTGCTACTGGTCATTGATGTAGTACCACTTACAGGCTTAAGATTTAGTGAATTAGAATAGCCTATCATTAAGGTAATAGAGCCTGTTACCACACCCTTGTCCGTCATTTCAAGACAAAGTGCATCCACCATCTCTTGAACCACTAGCTTACATTCTTCAAAGCTATAATCCCTAGGTAATACCTGTCCACTAGAAATAGAGCTACTTTTGGATTTATATGCTTTTATATCTGCCATAGTGGTAGTCTCTCTTCCCCAGGCATGGTCTATGAGTAGCTCCGCATCTATTCCAAACATTCGATAAAGCATATCCTCATCTGCTGTAGCTATATCTCCCATGGTCAAGATTCCCAGACTTGAAAGTCTTTTTACGGTTCCTGCACCCACTCGCCAAAAATCCGTTAAGGGTCTATGGTTCCATAATTGTTTTTGGTATAATTCCTCATCTAAATACCCAATATTGTCCTTAACATGCTTGGCCGTAATATCAAGTGCAATCTTCGCAAGGTATAGGTTGGTACCAATTCCTGCCGTGGCAGTAATTTTAGTAGCACTCATAATATCTGCCATAATCTGTCCCGCCAGCTCCTTTGCGTTAACTTGATACATGGTCAAATAATCCGTCACATCCATAAATACTTCGTCTATGGAATATACATGAATATCCTCTTTTGCAATATATTTTAGATAGATGCTATAGATTTTAGCCGAATAATCTATATAAAGCTTCATTCGAGGAGTCGCAACAATATAGTCAATGCCTTTGGGTATCTCAAATATTCTGCATCTGTTTTTAATCCCTAGTGCTTTCATAGCTGGAGTAATGGCAAGGCATATGGTTTTTTCACTTCGCTCTGGGTCAGCTACTACCAGCTTGGTAGTTAGTGGATCAAGCCCACGTGCTACACATTCTACTGATGCATAAAAGGTTTTTAAATCAATACACATATATGTCCGATTCTCCATCTTAAAATACCCCTTATTTTCTTCACTTCTATTTTTTGTATCTGCACATATTATAGCACTCGAACAGACGTTTGTATACTGCATTATTCTGCCACTCGCCTTTCTTCTTTGCAACAAAAAAAACCTAGCAAAAAATGCTATGTTTCCTTTTTTAAAATTATAGAGCGCGAGACGGGAATCGAACCCGCGACCCCCTCCTTGGCAAGGAGGTGCTCCACCGCTGAGCCACTCGCGCATATTGCCTCTCATCTGAAAGGCAAGTATAAATATACTATATCTATTTTACTTTGTCAACACATAAATTGTATTTCTTTCAAATAAATTGTAGTCTCAATTCAAAAAATTTATTTTTTAAAAATAGTTGTTTAATCAGCAATCTTATCCGCATATTTGATTCTATATATTCTTCTAAGAGAATCGTCAATTCTTTCCTCTGCAATGGTTCCATTCTTTACAGCATCCAAAACACCATTATATGCCTTTTCGAAATCTTCAGGCATAAGTAACATATCGCAGCCTGCCTTCACTGCCATAATTGCTGCTTCATCTGCACCGTAGTATTCAGAAATAGCTGACATGTTTAAAGCATCTGTAATGATGACTCCTTTGAAGTTCAATTCATTACGAAGGATACTGGTTACAATTTCTGGTGAAAAGGTTGCTGGAGTTTTGTCACCAGTTAAACCAGTTGCTGCCATATGTGAAACCATGATAAAGTCTACTCCTGCATCAATTCCCGCCTTGAAAACCGTAAATTCATTTGCTCTAAAGTCTTCTGCACTTCTATCTGTAGAAGCCAAACCATTATGTGTATCATCCACACTACTTCCAATTCCAGGGAAGTGCTTTAAGCAAGAGCTTACACCACTTTCTTCTAAGCCCTGAACCATGGAACTTACCATCGCTGCCACCGTTGCTGCATCGCTACCAAAGGAACGACTTCCTATTACGCTTTTTTCCACATTATTTATATCTGCTACTGGGGCAAAGTCTAAATTAAATCCTAAAGGAAGCAGATATTCTGCAATGGTCTTTCCTGCCTGATATGCATTCCCTGCATCACCTGTCGCACCTATATCTGCGGCATTTCCTACATCCGTTCCAATTCCTGCTTTAGCAACGCGATTTACACTGCCCCCCTCTTCATCTACACCTACAAAGATAGGATATCTACTATATAATACTGTATTATTTATCATTTCTGATATCTGCTGCGCCGATGTTATATTTTTTGCAAAATAAACAACTCCACCAACTGCATATTGGCCTAATGCTATTTTGGTTCCATCACCCGCCTGAGTAGCGGTACTAACGCCTGTTATAGACTCGGGTGTAACAATAAAAAGACCTGCCACCTTATCCTCTAGAGGCATTACTTCAATCGCACCATTAACAATGGCATCTAGCTTCTCTTCCTCCGTCAACTCTGGAACAAAACTGGAAGGATCTGGTTTTTGAATTTCCTCCTCACTACTTACCAAGCTGTCTATATGAGCTTCCATATCATCCGTTTTGCTATCCTTGGGTGCCGTTAAATATTTCAATGCCATCAAAGAACCACCCACAATTAATGCAAGTATGACTATTAAAGTCAAATATGCCATAATCTGATTCCTTCTGCGCCTTTGTCTTCTGTGTTCTCTTCGTTCTCGTAGTTCCTCATTCCTATTTGCGTTTTTTTTCTCCATAGCCTTACTCCTCTAGTATATATGGGTATATGATACCTCATTTTTTCGCCTAGCGCCATAGGAAATGATTTACTTTAAGAATTTTTAAGAAAGATACACATAATAAGAGAGCGCATCGACTGTTATTCATCAATGCGCCCTCTTAGACTACAATATCCAATGGCCTATCCTCCTAATTCCTTTATTACTTATACAAATATTAACTACTTCACGGGGTGTTCAAATACCTAATACTTCATACAAGTTCTTGATTCAATTTCGTTCTTTCTACCATTTCTTATTCTTACTTATTCTTACTTATTCTTACTTATTAATACTTTTTAAAACATATCCATATTTTTCTTTTGTATTTTTCCACTTCTTCTTTTGTACGTATGTACTGTAACGTCGAATTCTTTCTTCATTCGTATTTCGCTACTTTTTCTTGTGTACTTAACCTCTTTCTCTAATTTTTCTTTTGTACCTTATTCATTTGTATATTATATGGATATTTTGGGGTAGTACGTTATGTTTTTGGTGGACTGTACCTCTCTTTCTACATATTTTGTTATCTATGTGAATTTCTTTTGTTTATGTTTTTATTATATACACCAGCTTGTCATTTGTCAACACATTATTTCATTTTTCTTTATATTATTTTACATCACGTCTTTTATTTCTTAATTGTTTGCTTTTTCAGTCTTTTTAGTCATTGTAACTGTTTATTTGTTGTTATGTATTTTCATAAGAATTTGATTAGTGGAAGGGGAAATAAAGATTTCTTAAGGGCAGTTTTGAGAAGCACTGGTGCTTCTCTTTAAGTGAAAACGCCTGCCCGAAGAAACTTTATTTCCCCTCCCCTTTCACTCCTTATAAAATACACAACAACAAAAAACGGTGCAGCCCTAAAGCCACACCGAAATATTCCTAAAGCTGTGCAATTACAAAGATATCATAAATGGCTTTAATTGCCGCTTCGAAGTCTTCATCTTTTACACCAATAATAATATTTAACTCTGAAGACCCCTGGTCAATCATCTTTACGTTTACGTTTGCATGAGCAAGTGCTGCAAAGATTCTACCAGCAGTACCTCTTGTTGATTTCATACCACGACCTACAACTGCAATTAATGCTAGGTCTGATTCAATGTCGATAGCATCTGGATTGGCCAAACGATGAATTCCAGCTACAACCTTCTGCTCTTTATCCATAAACTCATCCTGATGAACAAATACTGTCATAGTATCAATTCCAGATGGTACATGTTCAAAGGAGATACCGTTCTCTTCAAAAGTTTGCAAAATCTTTCTTCCGAATCCAATTTCTGAGTTCATCATATCTTTTTCAATATTGATTGCACAGAAACCTTTTTTACCTGCAATACCTGTGATAACATATTTTGATTTCTGGCAGGTGCTTCCAACAATCCAAGTACCGTTATCCTCAGGTGCGTTGGTGTTACGAATGTTGATTGGAATACCTTCCTGACGAACTGGGAAAATTGCATCTTCATGTAGAACCGTTGCTCCCATATATGCAAGCTCACGTAGTTCACGATAAGTTATAATATCAATTGCTTCTGGGTTTTTGATGATTCTTGGATCTGCAACTAAAAATCCTGAAACGTCTGTCCAGTTTTCATATACGTCTGCTTTGATGGCTTTTGCGACAATAGAACCAGTTATATCAGAACCACCTCTTGAAAAAGTCTTTACCTTTCCATTTGCATATGCTCCATAAAATCCTGGCACTACTGCATGTTCATGCTCTTTTAAACGGTCACCAAGAACTTGATTGGTAAGTGTTGCATCAAAATTACCATTTTCGTCAAAGAAAATCACCTCAGCGGCATCCACAAATTCATAGCCTAAATAGCTAGCCATAATAATACCATTTAGGTATTCTCCTCTAGATGCTGCATAATCAGCTCCAGCTTTTTCTTTAAAGTTTTTTTCTACTACTTTAAACTCTTCGTCTAAAGAAAGTTCTAAACGCAAACCTTCTATAATTTCTTGATATCTTTCTTTGATTGCCTTTAGTTCTTTTTTAAAGTCTTTTCCTTGTTCTGCTAAAGCGTAGCAACCATATAACATATCTGTTACCTTGGTGTCAGCGCTAAATCTTTTTCCTGGTGCAGATGGTACCACGAAAGCTCTCTCCGCATCTGCGCGAATGATGTTAGCAACTTTTATAAATTGCTCTGCGCTTGCCAATGAACTTCCACCAAATTTTACAACCTTTTTCATAACTTTTTTCTCCTCATATCCCTAATTCATCATGTCTTTTCTATTTTTCAAATAAAAGCTCAATCAACGTATGGCCTAGAGCTACAACATTTCCACTTTTCGTAGCTTCTTCTTCATTATAGCTCCATGCTTTATCAAGCACATTGGTACTGTCATATAACATATAGGGAACTTCAACAGCGGTGTGCGTTCTTAGGCGAATTGGTGTTGGATGATCTGGCAATACCATTAAACGGAAATCTTCATTTGCCGCTTCCAAGGCTTTTACCACTGGCCCAATAACTCTGCCGTCTAGATATTCAATCGCCTCAATCTTTCGTTCTAGGCTACCTTGATGCCCCATTTCGTCAGGTGCTTCCACGTGGATATATGCAAAATCATAGCCATCTTTTGTTAGCGCCTCTACTGCTGCCTGTACTTTTCCTTCATAGTTAGTATGTAAGCCGCCATTCGCACCTTCCACATCGGCTACTCCCATGCCAGCCCCCACTGCAATTCCCTTTAACAAATCTACAGCAGATATCATATAACCCTTTTTACCAGTTTTCTCTTCAAAGGAGGAAAGCATCGGTTTTGTTCCTGCCCCCCAAAACCAACAGCAGTTGGCAGGATTTAGTCCTTGTTTCTTGCGTTCTATATTAATTGGGTGGTTTACTAAAATATCATAGCTTTTTTTCATCATTTCAGTAAACTTAGGATTACTAGGTAGGTACTGACCAATCACTTGCTCCAGTACATCATGAGGCTGCGTTAATTCAATTACCTGGCCGTTATCCCAAATAAGGCAATGACGATAGCTAGTTCCCACATAAAACTTAAATTCTTCGGTCTCTAACTGCTCTGCTACAGCTTTTAACAGCACTGCACAATCCTCGGTGCTAATTTCAGAGGAACTATGATCAATAATTGTCTTTTCCTCAAAAGGAACATCATCTTCAGATATCGTTACGATATTACATCTAAGAGCAATGTCAGTATCTTTCATCGGTACCCCAATGCTTAATGCTTCTAAAGGAGAACGTCCTGAATAGTATTTCTTAGGATCATATCCCAAAACAGAAAGATTCGCGGTATCAGAACCTGGCTTCATTCCTTCCGGAATCGTGTGAACCATTCCTATTTCTGATTTCTTACTTAGCATATCCATGACCTTAGTTTTTGCATAAGCAAGTGGTGTTTTATTATCTATCTGGGCGATTGCTTCGTCTGCCATGCCATCCCCTAAAACGATTACATATTTCATTTTCGTTTACCTGCTTTTCTATTCTTCTACTCTAATCTTATTCAGCACGCTGTCGCCTAATTTTTCGCAAATTGCAGCAAAATCTTTTTCCTTCATAACTGGTGTCACAAATGCTACTTCATCTGCTAATTCCTCTACATACACCATTTCTACTTCGCCCAAAAGTTCTTTCACTTTTGCTTCTGCGTTCTTTGCTAGGCGCACAAAGAATTTTCTTTCTACTTCTTCAATCGAAACCAATTCCACATCTTCTGCATCCCAGAAGCACATAATAACTTTGCCCATATGTCTTGCACAGTCAACAACGTCCGAAACTACTGCGCTTGCTGTTGGAAGCTTTCCTGCACCACGTCCGTAGTACATAGAATCACCTAACATGTTTCCTCTAACAAATACAGCGTTAAATACACCATTTACCATATGAAGTGGGTGACTTGCATCAATCATACAAGGAGCTACCATTGCCATAGCTTTTCCTTCTCCCATTTCCTTGCTCATTCCCAATAGCTTAATCGATTTATTCATCTTTTTAGCAAACAAGAAATCATTAGCTGTAATTTTGGTAATACCTTCGGTATAAACTTTATCGTATTCTACGTTTTTACCTAGCATAAGAGAAGATAAAATTGCTATTTTGCGGCATGCATCATGACCTTCCACATCTGCCTCTGGATTACGCTCTGCATATCCTTTTTCCTGTGCTTCCTTAAGTACAGAGTCAAAGTCTGCGCCTTCATTTTCCATTTTCGATAAAATATAGTTTGTGGTTCCGTTTAAAATACCTGTAATCGCTTCAATTTTTTCTGCTGTTAAAGAATAATTTAACGGACGGATGATTGGAATACCACCGCCAACACTTGCTTCAAATAAGTAGTTACAGTTATTTTTTCTTGCCAGCGCAATTAGCTCTGGTCCATGTGACGCTACAAGCTCCTTATTAGAGGTGCATACGCTCTTTCCTGCTTCTAGAGCCTGTTTGGTAAATGCATAAGCAGCACCTACTCCACCCATGGTTTCACAAATGATTCCAACCTCTGGATCACTTACAATCACATTAAAATCATGTACAATTTTATCTGCATAAGGGTCTCCTGGGAAATCTCTTAAATCTAAGATATATTTAACGTTAAGCTCTTCTCCAGATTTCTTATTTACCATTTCTTTGTTTTTTTCAATAACTTCTACTACACCGCTTCCAACTGTACCATATCCTAATACTGCTACTTGAATCATATCTGTCTCTCCACTTCTTAAATATATTTTTATTCCTTTGCCAATATCTTTACATGGTGTACACCTTCTTGGTTTTCCATCCTAGCAATCATTGCCGATACATCTCCCGTCGTCTTAAGTATCTGTACGCTTAAGCTTAAGGATGCCATTCCGTTAATCGGAATACTCTGATGTATGGTCAGTATATTCGCACCAAAGTCTGCAATCAATTTAAGTACAACTGACAAAAGACCAGGCTCATCATCCATCTGAAAGGTAAGTGTTATGGTTCTTCCTTGGGAATTATCATGAAACTGAAAGATGTCATCCTGATACTTGTAAAAAGAGCTCCGGCTGATGCCGACCGCATCCACCGCTTCTTGAATTGTCATTGCTTTCTCTGACTCTAAAAGCTTCTTTGCCTCTACTACCTTCAATAAAACTTCAGGAACAGCTCTTTGCTTTATGAGAAAATATCCGGTTGTTTCACTCATATTTTTGCTCCGCTTCCTTTAACGTGTGGCCTCTTGCTTCTACCGTATACACACACATGTGTGTTCCACAAAAACATCTCTCGCGCTTTTGTCTTTCTCCCAAACACACTTGTCTGCCACCGAAGGATAGTGTAGCATATTCATAAAAATATAGCAACACCCAATTTGTCTATATCTATCGAAAATAGGCATTATGTTTTGTGTATTTTGACCAACTTCTTTTCAATAAGGTCTTTCTTATGAAATAGAAAAACTGCTAGACTTTATCGTTCTAGCAGTTCGCGCAGAAATAGGTTTATATGCTTAGCCAAAGGTATTAATCAGACTACTGTAATAGGTGACCTTTCGCTTGTTATTGTTGGACTTATAACACTCACACAGATATTCC